>JAWOJK010000108.1:0-7532 GCA_046481705.1 Desulfobacterales bacterium
TGGCGCCGGCGATCAGCTGCGCTTTTTTCTCGGGGGTGACGCCTTCGTTGGTGATCTTGATGTTGACAAACGGCATGTCGGTTCCTTTTGGGGTCAGGGTGCTGCTGACCCCTTCTGCGGGTTGATGTCGGGGGGCCCAGACCGGACCCCGAATAGCCAAATCGGCTCGCCATTGGCGGCACACCGGGGGGACGCACGGGGTGAGTGCCCAGCGCTGCGGGGAAAAAACCGCCGCCGATGAGCGTCGCTTTCCCGCTACCCGTCAGGATTTGATCATGGTCAGCATCATCTTGAACTTCTTGACAGCCCGCAGGGCGTGAGGTTCATGGGCCGGCATGACGATCATCTCGCCTTGGCTCAAGCGGTGGGGGCGGCCGGCAATGATGATTTCGGCTTCGCCGTCCAGCACCAGCACCATGGCATCGAACGGCGCTGTGTGTTCGCTCAGCCCCTGGCCCTGGTCGAAGGCGAAGAGCGTGACCGTGCCGGTTTTTTTCTGGATCAGGGCTTTACTGACCACCGACATGTCCTGATAGGCCACCATGTCCACCAGAGAACTGGGTTTTGCTTCAAGTGTCATTGGGATGTCCTTTCCGCGCTGCGCTGGATTCGGGGAAGTGCCCGGATGGTCGGCGGGACCGCCTCGGGCAGGGCCGGGATCGGGGTGCGGCCGGCCGCCTGGGCCCTTGCGGGGCCAGGCTATTCCGGTTTTTTCTGCAGCAAGTCCGCCAGGGCCGCAAAGGGGGAGTGGGTCAGGGCATCCGGGTCTTCCTCGGGAGTGGTGTCGCTCGCGCCTTCCACGTGGTCGATGTAGCGGCTGTGTTCGTTGTCATGGCAGTAGAGGCACAGGTTCTCCCAGTTGCTGCCGTCCGGCGGGTTGTTGTCGTGGTTGTGGTCCTTGTGGTGAACGGTCAGCATGCGCAGATTCTTGCCGCTGAACTCGCGTCCGCAGCGGGCGCAGATCCAGGGGTGGATGCGCAGGGATTGCTCCCGGTAGCCTTTCAGGCGCGCCTCCCGTGCCTTGCGGGCCTCGGCCACCACGCGTTGCAGGCCGGCCTGTGGTTCCGGTGCTTTGGAGTCTTTAGCAGCCATATGCTTGCCTTTAACCTCTCGCGGGTAGTTGGGTTTGTGAAGCGTCCGGATGCCGCCGCCGCGGCTCTCGGGGGCTACGGCAGCACCAGCGATTTGATTCCCAGGGCCGCCCCCAGCCAGCAGCCGGAAACCACGACCGCGATGCGCGCGGTTTGGGCCCAGGGGGGCGGCAGCCATTTATGCTGCAGCACCAAGCCGACGGAAATGACGTGCAGCGGCACCCCCAGGCTGAGGCCCAGGGCGAAGGCCTGCGGCAGCCAGCCCTGGCCCTGGGGGCCGGCCAGGACCCGGCCCACCAGCGCGCCGCTGGCCGCATGGCACATCACTTTGGCCAGCAGTAAAACGCCCGTCAGGATGACCATGTTGGCGACGACTCTGAAAATCTTTCCGAGCATATTGCTGAATTTCCGGAAATACGCTGTTGATTCAGGCTTGCGTCCCCTTCATACTCTTTACCGACGGATTTTTCAACGGGCCCCTTGGGGCCGGTGCCGACCCCCGGTCCTCTTTCCTCTGATCACCCGGGGCACCCCCTCCGGGAGCGCGGCGCCATGGCTGGCAGCCGGTGCTGCCCGCGGATGAGAATCTGCCGGCAGCCCTGGAACATACGACCGCGCCCGCTGGGGCAGCAAGGAGCGAAACATGTGCAATCAAAAGGAGCTGAAGGCCGCGTCCGCGATCCTTGCAAAGGCCAAGTCGTTTGGCGCCTCGCTGGCCGGTTTTGCGGCCGTCGAGAACCTCAAACAGGCGCCCTCCTTCGCGTTTGCCCCCCGGACGGGGGACGCCGCGGAAGGGGGCGGGGCCTGCGGAAGCGATTCGAACGTGGCACAAGGGGCGTCGCTCTGGCCCGAAGGCGCTCGGAGCGTTCTGGTAATCGCCGTTGCGCATCCCGCCGAAAGGCCCGAGCTGGACTGGTGGCTCGGCCACCGCGACCCGCCGGGAAACCGCATTCTGGCGGCCATCGTTGGCCGTCTGTGCCGCTGGATCGAGGAAAGCGGAGACATCCAAACCGTTCATCTGCCCTATCACGTTGAAAAAGGCGGCACCTACCTGAAGGATGCCGCCGTGCTGGCGGGGTTGGGCTGTATCGGCCGCAGCAATCTTCTCGTGACCCCCGAATACGGCCCGCGTGTCAGGCTTCGCGGCCTGACCCTGGATGTGCACCTGCCCCAGAGCGGGCCGATCCGTTTTGACCCTTGCCGCCAATGCGATGATCGCTGCCGGCGCGCCTGCCCCCAGAACGCTTTCAGCCATCCGCTGGTGACGGTCGACCCCTTCAGCCGGCGCGCCCTGCCGGCGCGCACCGGCGCCTATGTGCGCGCCGCCTGCAACCGGCAGATGGAATTGGACATCGCGGCGGCCGGCGAGGAGACGCTCGCGGGCTTCGAAAATCCAGTCAAAATCATCCGCTACTGTCGCAGCTGCGAGCTTGTCTGCCCGGCGGGCAAGGGGGTCTGAACCGGTATTTGTACCGCAGCGCAGCGCGCGCACCGCAAAACCGAACCCGATTCATCGCTCGCCATGGCCTGTCGGGGGCGGCCATGGCGTCGATCTTCGGCGGCTCCCCCGTGGGCGGATGGGATTTGGGGTTGATTTTCGGTTCTCTTTTGCATATCCTGCCAGTCGAAAGCTGCGGCAGGTGCACCATCCCGGGGGCCCTTGGGCGGGTCATCGAGGGTCGTTTTTTACCTGCTCTATTAAAGAAAATAACGGTGCCGGATGCGTGGCGCAAGTCGGTTTGGCGAACACCGAAAAAATTCATCGAACTGGGCCGCTTGACCCGGCAAACCCCACCCGTGACGGGCGGGGTTTTTTTGTGCGCCAGGTTCGGCCCGGGAGTTTCAACGCAATTCATCCACCGCCGCATACGGAACGGTTCGTACGGTGGTCCGGGAGGACGAAAGGCGTGAGCCCTCCGCCTACCCGATGGAACAAACCAAAAAGGAGGATGGCATGAAAAAATGGAGTGTGCTGGTGCTGAGTGTGCTGGTGTCATTGGTGCTGATCGGGGCCCCTGTGGGGGCGCAGGATGTGATTCCGATCGGGGTATATCTGCCGCTGACCGGTCAGAACGCCTTCGGCGGGCAGCTGGAACTGGACGGCATCAAGCTGGCCCACGCGGAGATGCCCGAAGTGCTCGGCAAGAAGGTGGAACTCTTCGTGGTGGACAACAAATCCGACAAGGTGGAAGCCTCAAACGCCGTCAAGCGGTTGATCGAAAAAGAAAAGGTCGTGGCCGTGTTGGGCACCTACGGGTCTTCGCTGGCCATGGCCGGCGGTGAAGTCGCCGAGCTGGCCGGGGTCCCCATGGTGGGCACCTCGTGCACCAACCCGCTGGTGACCCAGGGCAAAAAGTATGTTTTCCGGGTCTGTTTTATCGACCCCCTGCAGGGCGCCGGTGCCGCCACCTATGCCTTCCAGACCCTGGGCAAGCGTCGCGCCGCGCTGCTGATCGACGTGGCCAGTGACTACGCCGTCGGGCTCGCCGGCTTTTTCGAGCGCTCCTTTGTGAAGCTGGGTGGCGAAATCGCCGCCAAGCTCAAATACAACTCCGGCGACCAGGATTTCACGGCCCAATTGACCGAAATAATCAGCAAGCAGCCCGACATTCTCTTCATCCCCGCGTATTTCTCGGAGGGCGCGATCATCATGAAGCAGGCCCAGGAACTGGGCGCTGAGTTCCAGATCATGGGCGGCGATGCCATGGACCACCCCGACATCGTCAAGATCGGCGGCGATGCCGTCGAGGGCTTCATCCACACCACCTTCCCCTACGATCCCTCCATGCAGGACATGAGCCCGGTGGCTGAGAAATTCACCGAAAACTGGCGCAAGGCCCACCCCACCGCCGATCCCAACGTCAACGCGGCCCTGGGCTACGACACCTATGCGATGGTCCTGGACGCCATCAAGCGGGCCGGCTCCGCCGACCCCAAGGCCATCACCCAGGCGCTGGCCGAGACCAAAGGCTTTGAAGGGGTCACCGGCAGCACCACCATCAACGCCACCCACGACGCCGAAAAACCGGTGGGCATCGTCATGATCAAGGACGGCAAAAAACAGTACATCGACACCATCGAGCCGCAGCTCTAAACCGGACGCGGATTGAAATCAGCGACACGCGACGGGGAGGCTTGCCAAGCCTCCCCGTCATCTGCTTTCGCAGGCGGTTGCCGACCGGTCGCCGCCGCCTGGCGGGGGACCACGCGTCCGCCCACGGAGTGAAGGCGTCATGACTTCTTCAATGTTCATTCAGCATTTCCTGAATGCCCTGACCTTGGGCAGCCTGTATGCGCTCATCGCCATCGGCTACACCATGGTCTACGGAATATTGCGGCTGATCAACTTCGCCCATGGCGAAATTTTCATGCTGGGAGCCTACTTTGTCTTCTGGGGGGTCGTGCTCCTGCACCTGCCATGGACCGTGGCGGTTCTCGGCGCAATCCTCATCACGGCCTTCACCGGTGTGCTGGTGGACCGGGTGGCCTATCGCCCCCTGCGAGAAGCGCCCCGGATTTCGGCCCTGATCAGTTCCATCGGGGTTTCGTTCTTTCTGCAGAACTTGGCCATCGTCGTTTTTTCCGCCATTCCGCGCCAGGTCCACCGGCCCGAGTGGCTGGCCAATGTCATGATCGTCGGCTCGGTGCGCGTTCTGCCGCTGACCCTGTTTGTGCCGGTCCTCTCCCTGGTCCTGATGCTGGGGCTGATCTACATCGTTTACAAAACCAAGCCCGGGTTGGGGATGCGCGCGATTGCCAAGGACATCGAGACCAGCCGCCTGATGGGAGTCCCGGTCAATCGCATCATTTCGCTGACCTTCGGTCTGGGATCGGCGCTGGCGGCGGCCTCTGGCATCATGTGGGCCCTGCGCTACCCCCAGCTGCAGCCCATCATGGGGGTCATTCCCGGCTTCAAGGCCTTCATCGCCGCGGTTCTGGGGGGCATCGGCTCCATCGGCGGGGCGGTGGCCGGCGGTGTTCTGCTGGGGTTCGCGGAAATCATGCTGGTGGCGTTCATGCCCGAGCTGGCGGGCTTCCGCGATGCCTTCGCCTTCGTTTTGCTGATCGTGGTCCTGCTCTTCAGGCCGACCGGCCTGTTTGGCGAAACGCTGGAGGACAAGGTCTAATGAACAAAACCAACGCCACCCTGCTGAACCTGGCGGCCGTGGGCTGCCTGGCGGTCTTTCTCTGGGGCGCCGGCCGCTTTCTGGACGGGTACAAGGTTCAGATCATCAACCTGATCGCCGTGAACATCATTCTCGCCTTGAGCCTCAACCTGATCTACGGCTTTACGGGGCTGTTTTCCCTGGGGCATGCGGGCTTCATGGCCGTCGGGGCCTATGTTTGCGCCATGCTGGTGCTCTCACCCGTACAAAAAGAGATGCTGTTTATCCTGGAGCCGCCGATCTGGCCGTTTTCAGTGGCCCAGGCCCCGTTTTTTGTGGCCGTGCTGCTGGGCGGGCTGGTGGCGGCCGTCTTTGGCGTCCTGATCGGCTTTCCGGTCCTGCGCCTGGGCGGCGACTATCTGGGGATCGCGACCCTGGGCTTTGCCGAAATCATCCGGGTGCTGGCCAATAACCTGCCGCGGGTGACCAACGGGGCGCTGGGCCTCAAGGGGATTCCGGCCTACGCCAACCTCTGGTGGAACTACGCCTGGTGCCTGCTGACGCTCTACTGCATCCTGAAGCTGGTGCGCAGCAATTTCGGCAATGCCCTGATGGCCATCCGCGACGATGAGGTGGCGGCCAAGTCGATGGGTATCAACGTTTTCAAATACAAGATGATCTCCTTCACCCTCGGGGCCTTCTTCGCCGGCATCGGCGGTGCGCTGCTGGGCAACCTGCTGACCACCATCGACCCCAAGATGTTTCTCTTCGTTTTGACCTTCAACGTCCTGATGATCGTGGTTACCGGCGGGCTGGGGTCCCTGACCGGCAGCGTCCTGGCGGGCATCGTGATCACGGTGCTCCTGGAATGGCTGCGCTTCGTCGAGAACCCCATCAGCCTCGGCGGCTTCGAGATCCCCGGCGTCCCGGGCATGCGCATGGTGGTTTTCTCGCTGGTGCTGCTGCTGATCATCCTTTTCCGTCGGGAGGGCATCATGGGCATGCGCGAATTCTCCTGGAAAGGGTTTTTCGGCTTTTTCGGCCGAGGGGGGCGCGCCCGATGAAAAACGAGGTCATTCTGCAGACCCGAGACCTGACCATGCGCTTCGGGGGTCTGACCGCAGTCAAAGACTTCAACATCGCGGTTCCGCGGGGCGGCATGGTGGGGCTGATCGGTCCCAACGGCGCCGGCAAGACCACCTGTTTCAATATGATCACTGGGTTTTATAGCCCCTCCGGGGGCGCGGTGATCTTCGAGGGCCGGGACATCACCGGGGCTGCGCCCCACGAGGTGTGCAAGGCCGGGATCGCCCGCACCTTCCAGAATATCCGCCTGTTTGCCAACCAAACGGCCCTGCAGAACGTCATGATCGGCGCCCACCTGCGCCAGCAAACCACCTGGTGGCACGTGCTGCTGAGCTTGCCCGGCTGTTTGCGGGAGGAAAAGGCGCTGCGCGAAAAGGCGCGGCACCTGCTGGAGATTGTCGGGCTGGCCGACCACGGCCACGAAAAAGCCACCAGCCTGCCCTACGGCGCCCAGCGCCGGCTGGAGATCGCGCGCGCGCTGGCCACCGAGCCGGCGTTTCTGCTGCTCGATGAGCCCGCCGCCGGCATGAACCCCCAGGAGACCGAGCACCTGATGGCGTTTATCCGCAGCATCCGGGAGCAGTTCAACCTGACGATCCTGTTGATCGAGCACGACATGAAGGTCGTCATGGGCATCTGCGAACAGATCTGGGTGCTGGATTACGGTGAAACCATCGCCGTCGGCAGCCCGGAGGAGATCCGTTCGGATGCCGGCGTCATCGAGGCCTACCTGGGGAAGGAGTCGGTCGCGAATGCTTAGTCTGGAAAACCTGCAGGTCTATTACGGGGCCATTCACGCCATCAAGGGAGTTTCGATCAGCATTCCAAAGGGCAAGGTGGTGACCCTGATCGGCGCCAACGGCGCCGGTAAAAGCACGGTTCTGCGCGCCATTTCCGGTCTGGCCAAACCCAGGAGCGGCCGGATCCTCTACAATCAGACCGAGATCACCGGCTGGGCACCGGAGAATGTGGTCCGCCAGGGGATCGCGCTTGCCCCGGAAGGGCGCCGGATTCTGCCGCACCTGACCGTTTTTGAAAACCTCCAACTGGGGGCTTACAGCCGCAACGACAAGGCGGGCATCGCCGAGGACATCGACAAGGTCTACGGCCTTTTCCCGCGTCTCCAGGAGCGGTCCCAGCAGAGGGGCGGAACCCTTTCGGGCGGCGAGCAGCAGATGCTGGCCGTGGCGCGGGCCCTGATGAGCCGGCCGCAGGTGCTGATGCTGGATGAACCCTCGCTGGGGCTGGC
>JAWOJK010000153.1:0-3636 GCA_046481705.1 Desulfobacterales bacterium
ATTTGCGTTATGATTTAAAAATATCTTTCATGGATGCCGCTTTCGGAGGGCGCAGGCCGCAGACGATGCGCCCGGTGGGCCGCAGCTGACGGTCGCGGCGGGTGATGCCGACGAGGTGGTGATTTCCCAGGCGGACATCGATGCGCTGCTGCAGGGTGCCGGGGCGCACGATCAAAAGGGCGAAAACGGCAACCCTCCTGGGGCCGATCACGCGTTACCCAATGCCGATGGGGGTAGCGGGGAGGAAATATTTATCTCCCAAGCGGATATTGACGCCCTGATAAAGTCCGAGAGCGTTGTCGCGAGCGCGGATATCGCCTCCGCTCGTTCGGGGCTGACCGCAGACCCGGACGCCCAGACGGCTGTCGCCGACGAAGCGCGCCCGCCCGCATCCCAAAATCAGCCCGGCCGTGACGGGCAAAAGGCGGAAGCCCTGCCCCCGTCGCCTTCGGGCCGCGATGGGGCGGCACCTCAAAAAGTCATTTTGGCGGCCTCCGACGGCGAGGAGCCACCCCCCCTCGAGGCCTGTGAAGACAAGGCGCCGGCAAGGGGGCGCTGGCTTTTTTCAAGGACATTGTGGACCGTGGCGGCGGTTTTGCTGATCCTGATGTCCACCGTGACCTCTTTTTATTTCTACAAGCACCAAACGCCCTCGCGGGGTGCCGCCACCGGCCCCCAGGCCTTTCCCATTTCCCAGACGTCTGCCGCCGCCCAGGCGTTTGACCCTTCGGGCGCGGCGGGGCTGACCCTCAAGGGCTTCGTCGTACCGGCGCCACCGGATAAAAAGGGGGTGGCCGGTCTGATCGTGGATGTTGAGCTGGCCCTCTTCGATGCGGCCGGAGCGGCTGAAATCAAAAAGTACGAACCGTATTTCCGCAGCCTCGTATACGGCTCTTTGTTCGACGCGCTGGCCGATCCGAAACACCTGGAGATCGACGAGCTGGCGCTCATGGCCCGGATCAAAAATTCTCTCAACCGGGCTTTGCCGCAGGAAAATATCCGCCGTGTAGCGCTGGAGAACCTGCGCCTGCTCTGAAGCGGGGACAGCGGCGGCGGATAGACCGCTGCGCTGCTCTCGCCGGATGCCCTCAGCACGAGCCCGTCGGGGCCGCGGATCAACCCCGGGAACCAGACCGATGACGACGATTTTCAATTTGAACCAGGTGGTGCAGCAGGCCGACAGCACCCGCGAAACCCACCCGCAGCGGGGCGCCCAGGAGGCGGGCCAGATGCCGGCGGCGACTCCCCAGGAAAAGCGTGCATCTCAGGGGGCCAAGGTCAGGAGCGGCAGCGGGAGTGAAAAAGCCCGCGCGGACCGCGACCGTCGCCGCAGCCAGAAGGGGCGTCCCGGAAAGCCGCGGGCCGCCGCTGGCGGTCAGACGGCGGCCCAGCGCCGGGGCACCGGAACCCTCCTGGATACCGTGGTCTGAGACAGCGCACCGGATTTCGACGCCTGCGGCAGCGCCTGCCCGCGGTGGAAGCGCCGGCGGTCAGGGGCCGGGCAGATTCCCGGCTTTACGTCCGGCCGACGGCGCAACCCGGCACTTCCCGTCAGGCGTGAGCGGGATCCATCCTTTTGGTTTGGGAGCATGATGGTCGAAACCGCAAAAAATTTGCTGGCAACCCTGCCGGTTCCTCCGATTGAGTTCTGGCTGGTGCTTCAGCTGCTGATGGACCTGCTGTTGGTGGGGCTGGCGCTTTATTTTGTCCGCAACCTGCGTTCAGACACCCACGGCAGCGTCTCACAGAAGGCGGCCGAGCGCCTGATGGGCCTGCTGGAGCCGCTGTTGGTGGAGGCCGACAAAACCGCCCGGGCGTTCGATGCGCAGCTGCAGGAAAAAAATCGCCTGATTCAACAGATCAGCGAGCGCTTAGACAGCCGCATCATCAGCCTGAATCTGCTTCTCAACCGGGCGGACGCATGCGGCTGCATGGACCCCACCCAAACGCCGCACGTCTATGACCAGCAGCAAGAGATCATCGCCCTGGACCGCACGGGGATGGATGCGGACGGCATTTCCAGCCGACTCTCCCTCCCCCGCGGGGAGGTGGACCTGGTGCTCGACCTGCACCGCAAACTCCTCGAGGTCCAGCAGGCCCCATCGCACGGCCAGACCCCGCCGGCTGTCGGTTTCCGGGAAAAGAGGCATGACGATTCGCACCCCCAGCCAATCTCCTAAGATTTCGAGCGTCCGGGCTTCAGGCGCATGGCCGAAGCCATGAAGGCGGCCCCGACAACCCTGATGATTTCCTCCGGCCGGGTGACCGTCGACTCGTCTGTCGCAAACCCGAAACCGCTCGCTGCCCTGCGCTTGAACGCGGACCTTACGGCCACCGTGATTCAATCGCTCTCCGCGCGCCAGGTGCAATTGGCCATCGCCGGTCAGCGCGTCGTCGCGGATACTTTCCTGCCGTTGCAGCCGGGCAGCCGGTTGCTGTTGAAGGTGGTGCAGACCGACCCCACGCCGGTGCTGAAAATCCTGGAGGCCGCAGGCCCCCAGACGCCGGGGGCAATGCCGGCGATGCGGACCCTGTGGCTTGCAGGCGATCCTTTTGCCCGCCTATCTCAACTGCTGGCGCCCACCGGCCGGCTGCCGGAGCAGCCCGATGGCGAAGGCGCGGGCCTTGCCCGCCTGACCCGCCTGATCGCGACCCTGGCCCTGAAATCGGCTGCACCGGAACCCGCCCTGCTCGAGCGCCTGATTCTAAACGGCGGGATGGGCTGGGAGGGTAAACTGCTTGCCGCCATGACCCGCAAACCGGCGCTGGCCCCTGACCGGATCCGGCAGATGGCCGCTCAGGATCTGAAAGCCGCGGCCCTCCAGCTGTTGCAAGAGATCGCCGGCGACGGACAGGTTCGGGCGCGGGTCGCAGCCTTCCTGGAGGGGCTGGAAACCCTTCAACTCCTCAACCGCCATGCGGCTGACGAGGCCGGCCGTTTTGTCCTGCCGCTGCCGGTGCAATGGGACGACGGCCTGCAGTTCGGGCAGTTGCTGCTGGATCTGAACCGGGAGGCCGGCGGGGGAGGGCCTGCGGCCGAAAAGGTCACCCGTGTTTCTCTGCTGCTGACGCTTTCACGCCTCGGACCGCTGCGGGGCGATTTCGGCATCTGGCAGAAAACCGTCAGCGGCACCTTTGGCGTGGCCGACGCCGAGACCGCCCGGATAGTTTGCCGCGACCTGCCCCGGTTGACCCAAGCGCTTCACCGCAGCGGCTTCAGCGTAGGCCGCATCGACTGCCGGGTGCTGGGGCTCGCGACCCTGGCCGGTACCTCCCTGGCGGAGGAGGTCCTGAGCAACGGCGAGTGCGGCTTGAACTTGGTGGTCTGAGATGAAAACGCCCCCCAAGCGTCGGCGCGCCGTCGCCCTGCGCTACACGCCTGGCAAGGACCGTGCGCCCAAACTGGCCGCCAAGGGCAGCGGCGCCGTGGCCGACCACATCATCCGGGTGGCCCGCGCGCACGGCATCCCCGTCAAGGAGGACCCGGACCTGATGGCGGTTCTCGGCGGCCTCGATATCGAACAGGAAATCCCCACCGACCTCTACCTGGCGGTGGCCGAACTTCTTGCGTTCGTCTATTCGCTCAACGGGAAAAAATCGCCGGCATAGGCATTTTTTTCCGGGTGCAGGCCGCCC
>JAWOJK010000160.1:0-18835 GCA_046481705.1 Desulfobacterales bacterium
CCAAATCGGGAATGGATGAGAAAACAGCTCGTAAATATCTGCAGTTGCAGCAGCTGCCCAGCGAGTTGAAAACGGCTCACAACTGGCGAACACGAAAAGATCCTTTTGAGGACATATGGCCTCAGATTGAAACGAGCCTGGGACTGATACCGGCCTTGGAGGCCAAAACGCTTTTTGAGCTATTACAACGGATGTTCCTGGCCTATATTACCAGAAGGGTAAGAATTAATTGAGAAAAGTGGGGATTTTGGCCAATTAAGGTAGACACTAAATAATAAATTTTTTGTTGACCATGTGGGATTTATATGCTAAATGCGGTAGGCATCATGCATATCCACAGGGTCAAGTCCAAACAAGGCAATCGGGTTTACGAGCAAATCCTGCTCCGGGAGTCCTATCGGGAACCCGGCGCCAAAAGATCGGCCGTCAAAAAAAGAACCCTGATCAACCTGACCAAATACTCGCCGGAAGTTGTCGCAGCTATCGAACTGGCCCTCAAACATAAAAACGATCTGAGCGCCTTAACTTCAATCAAGGAAGTCAAGCTCGAGCAGGGGCTCAGTGTGGGCGGGGTTTTTGCCGTATTTGCGGTGGCCAAGCGGTTGGGTATCCAAAAGGCGCTGGGCACGCATCAGGCCGGGAAACTAGCCCTGTGGCAAGTCATCGCCCGGGTACTTTCTCAGGGTTCGCGGCTTTCCGCCGTGCGCCTTGCCAAAACGTTCGCCGCTTGTGAAGTTGTCGGGTTTGCGCGCGGTTTTTGCGAAGACCAGCTTTACGAAAATCTTACCTGGCTGGCCGAAAACCAGCAGGAGATCGAAAAGCGATTGTTTACATCCCGGCGCGGGCAGGTGAAGCCGGAGCTTTTTCTCTACGATGTGACCTCCAGCTACCTGGAAGGTGACCAGAACGCTTTGGCCGACTGGGGATACAACCGCGATAAAAAGCGGGGCAAGAAGCAGATCGTCATCGGGTTGTTGTGCGACGAGCAAGGCGAGCCGGTCTCTACTGAAGTTTTCGCGGGCAATACCGGCGATCTGGCGACCTTCGCCTCTCAGATCCGCAAGGCCAACGAGCAGTTCGGTTGCGAACGGGTCACCTTCGTCGGGGACCGGGGTATGATTAAAAGCGCCCAGATCAAGGATCTTGCCGCCACCGGTTTTCATTACATCACGGCCATCACCAAGCCACAGATTAAGTCCATGCTCAAAGAGGGCGTCTTTCAGCTGGAGCTTTTCGACGACAACCTGTGTGAAGTCGCCCATAACGGTGTGCGCTACATCCTGCGGCGCAACCCGCAGCGTGCCCGGGAAATGGCCGAATCACGGGCTTCCAAGCTATCCGCGCTTCAGCAACTGGCCGCTGAGCAGAACCGATACTTGGCCGCGCATCCACGGGCGAATCGACACACGGCGTGGAAAAAGGTGATCGAAAAATCAGGGCGATTGAATTTAGGTTCGCTGGTGACCGTGACGGCCGCCGATCGAAGCGTCGAAGTCAAGGTGGACGATGAGTATATCGCTCAGATAGCAGAGCTCGACGGCTGTTACGCCCTTAAGAGCGATCTTCCGGTCGAGGCGGCTGACACAAAGATTATCCACGATCGATATAAGGATCTGACCCTGGTGGAAGGCGCCTTCAGGACCTGCAAAACGAGTCATTTGGAAGTTCGGCCGGTGTTTGTGCGAACCGAGGCCAATACCCGGGGCCATGTTTTGGTGGTGATGCTGGCCTATTTGATCGTGCGGGAACTGAAAAGGGCCTGGAGCGAGTTTGACCTGACCGTGGAAGAAGGCCTTGAAGAGCTCAACCGGTTATGCGCAATGGAATTGTCGATTGAAGGCGGCGGCTCCTGCCTGCGGGTGCCTGATCCAGCAGCTCAGACGAAAAAGCTTCTGGATGCCTTAAAGATCAAAGTGCCGGATGCCTTGCCCAAATCGAAGATCAAGGTAGACACTAAGAAAAAATTGCCAACTCGTAGAAAAAAATTCTAATTCCAAGCTGTTATGCTGCATTTGGAAAGGTTGGGTTAAAGGGAACATCTGATGCAAAACGCATGAGCATCCCTGGAATCCCCTTGACGGGGCATGGCGATAAAATGGCAAATCAAGCAAAAAATAGCAACTTATAAATCAATGGACCTCCTTATTCCTCTCCTCGAACTGTGCCGCGATGTCCGGCAAAAAATGCGGCCGGCTAACCGTTTTTTTGATCCACCCGGTGATCGGATACAAAAAATCTGCCGTGCACACTCTTGCCGCAAGGACACGGGCGTTCCTGTCACCCGTGTTGGAGTTTCGATTCATCCGAACCCAACCGAAAAAAATTTTTAAGAATCAACTTCCGCTTTGTGGATAACCAGAAAAAATTATGGACTATTTTTGAGGCTTAATTTTTTTGCTTTGAATTGGTGCTTTTGAATAGCGTGGTTGATTCTATGAGGCCATGCCTTTGAAACTGTTAACCATTTTGAAAAAATTGGGCTTTTAAACCAGTTATAACAGAAATTTATTATTTCATTATATTCCGATGATAAACGTACTGTTTTTTGATTGTTGGTTTTTTTAAAAATTGCATCGATTTTTTGATTGGAATAAATGGAATTAAACCCCAAATTTGTTATTAAATTTGATAGGTTTTTCGGTGAATATAAAAAAATATGAGCAATATGAAACTGTCCGCTTAGAGGCTGATTTTTTCTGTAAAAAAAATTATTTAAGTTTGGCACAGATATTAATAATTTTCCGTTTTCATTTAAATGATTTTTTAAAGATGTAATGAAGTCTACTGGGTGAGGCATGTGTTCTAAAACATGGTTTAATATTATTAAATCAAAAGAATCACCCGTTAATTTTTCCAAGCCGCCAAATTTCAGGTTTAAGCCGAAAAAATTCCTTCCAAAATCGATATAGTTTTTATCATAATCCAAGCCTATTGATTTTAACCCTATATCATTAAAAACCTTTAAATAACCACCTGCTGAACAACCATAGTCTAAAACATTTTTTATTTCATCTATTTCAATTTTGTCTTTAATAAGGTCAAAAAGAATTAATGCTCGACGGTGTTGTCGATCAAAAAACCTTTGGTTTACAGTTCCGGACCGCCGGTATAATTTTCGGAAATAAAATTGATAAAAGTTTTTTAAAGAAGGGTCATCTAGACATCTTTCCTGTCGAATAATTCCACATTTCGAACAGATAATATAATTCATTGGAAATCCGAAAATGTCAGTGGGAGACAAAGTTTCGGAGGATTGATTACCGCAAGGGCAATTGGTTTTTTCTAGATTATAAAAACCTTTAGTAAGGTGATCTTTTATTTCGTCTACGATCTTGCGCTGTTGAGATGATAGCCGGCTTTGAATCTCAAGTATTTCAGTTTTTATAAATTTTTGCACAGTTCCAATATCTTTGTTTTTCATTATTCTTAATGGCCTTATTTTGAATAAAAAATTCTGATGAGATAAGGGGATTATGTATCTGCTAAAATTGATGGTGGCGTAAGTCCAATTTCTGCATTGCGCTGCATCTTGAAGTCGCTGCGGCGCACCTTAAGTACGCCTCACTCCTCGAGATTTGCGCGCAGTAACTTGGACTTTTTTCACCACCATCGCAAATTTGCCTGGGCACCCAAGTTGCCCCCGGTTGTCGCCCTCATCAAGCTGGCCATGATTCGGGTGGACGCCGCCTGAACCCGTCGATTTCAGGGCGTTTTCACACGACGTGACCCTTCCTGGGCACGATGCAAATGAAGCGCAGCGGCTCCTTGCCGGTATTGCGGTACTGGTGCGGTGTGCCCGCCGGGACGTAGGCGTATGCGCCAGGGCCCACCGGGGAGTCCCGGCCGTCCATCTGCAGGACGCCTTCGCCGGCCAGCACGTAGTTGATGTGCGGCCAGGGGTGGGCGTGGGCAGGCGAGTAGCCGCCCTCGCCCAGTTCCACGATCCGCATGACGTATTCCTTCCAGCCCTCCCGGGGGGATATCAGGACTTTCAAGGCGGCATTTTTGGCTTCGTGGCTTTGGATCGCGCTGGCGATCACCTCTTTTTCATCTCCGATCATCATGTGAATCCTCCAACAAAGGGTCGCGGCGGAAAATAATGGTCACAAACTGACGCCGGATTTTGGTCTGTCGGCAACGCCGCTTCAGCGTTGCCCATCAGGCGGGGTGCCGGCGAAGGCGCCCCGTCGATCCTGGTCGCGCTGTGGTCTGACGGCCGCCCGGCTACCGCCCGTCCTGGCGTCCGGGCAACTGCACCCGCAAGGCCAGCAACCCGCCGGCGATCAGGGCGCCGCCCAGCAGGGCGATTCCCAGGCCGAACCTGGCGTGGCTGCCCATCATGCCGATAAAGGTCGGGGTCAGGCCGCCGCCGATCAGAAAGGCCATCGGGATGGTCATCGAGACCACCACGTTGCGGCCCCCCGGGGGGCCGATGGCGGAGAGGGCCGCAAGGCCCGCCGGAAAGAAGCAGACCGCCAGCAGGGGCTGCAGGATGACCAGCAGCGGGACCCAGCGGGCCGCGGCCAGCCCCAGGAGGGCGGTCAGGCCGCCGGAGATCAGCAAAACCGTCCCGATGGTCCGCCCGGCGCCGAAGCGGTCGGCGGCCCAGCCGCCGAGGAGGGCGGTGGGGATCGTCGCCATCCGTGAAAAGGCCACCAGGCTGTTGGCCCAGCCCTGCTCCAAGCCCCGTTCGGCCACCAGGTAAAGCGGCAGCATCGTGTAAAGCCCCAGGGTGCTGCTGATGCCGAGCGAAAAGAGGAGCATCAGCAGCCAGAAGGCCGGCTGGGTCGCCAGGTCGCGCAGGACGTGAAAAGCCGGTCTTTCGCCGGGCAGATCCGCGCCCGGGCCCCGGATCAGAAAGGCCAGGCCGATTGCTATCGACAGCCCGCCGACGACGGCGAAGGCCGTGCGCCAGGTGAAAAAGGCCAGCAGGAGCTCGGCCACCAGCGGCGCCGTGGCAAACGCCAGGTTGGGCGCCAGTTCGTGCACCGAAATGGCCTTGCCCCAGTCGCGGGGGTGGATCAGGGTGGTCAGCGTGGCGACCCCCGAGGGCAGGTAGAGCCCGGCGGCGAACCCCGTCAGGACCAGCCCCACTCGGATGGCCGCGAGGCTCTGGCACAGGGCGGTGCCCACCAGGGCGACGCCCATCAGGCCGGCGGAAAGCGCCACCGTGCGGCGGTGCTGAATCCGGGCCGAAACGAAGCCGGAGCCGGCCAGGGCCACGAAATAGCCGGCGGAGATCAGCAGAAAGAGCGATCCGGCGCCGCCGTGGCCGATCTCGAGATCGGTTTCGATTACCGGCATCAGGGGGGCGGGCAGGATCCGCGCGAGGAAGTTCAGGTAGAAGAGGGCGGTCAGAAACAACACGACCCCCAGCCGGGTCCGCAGCCCGGTTCCTTCCGGCAAGTCGCCGGCGGCCGGCAGCGGGCTGCGCGCTTTCATGGCGCGTGGGGGCGCTGTGGGGGTGTGCCGGTCGACAGCATCTGGCGCAGCCGGTCATAGGCCGGCGGCAGCAGTTGGCGCGCACCGTCCACCAGGCCGGCGCCGCCCCCGGCGGCCATCAGGCGCGCCACGGCATGGCCGGTGGCCAGCTTGCTGTAGCCCCAGGGCTGCAGAAACGGCGCAAAGCGCGTCCGCAGGCGGCCGGCCAGCGCCAGCAGAAGGGTGGCCCCGGTTCCCGGGCAGGCCTCGATCTCGATTTCATGGTGGCCGACCGTGCCCGCGGCCCAGCGATAGGCCACCGCATCGATTGCCATTTCCGCCAGGGGAAGAAGAGCCGGTGTTTGGACCTCGAAAACCCCGCGGACCTGGCGGAGGGTTTCACGCTCCTGGATCGGGACGAGACCGTGGCGCGCGAGAATGGCGGCCGCGGGTTCGCGCCGTCCGGGGGCGGTCGCCGGCGGCAATGCGATCCCTTCCGCGCAAAGGGCCCGGATGATGGCCGCCAGCCCCTTCGCCCCCCAGGGCAGCTCGAGCTCCATCCGTTGCGCCAGCTCCGGCCGCTCGCTCCGGGAAGGGCCCTTGAGGGCCAGCCGGCAGCGGTCGTCCTGGTCGCGCAGCCGCAGCCCCAGGCCTTTGCGATCCAGCGCCCCGTCGGGCGTGTCGAAATAGCGGTCCATGATCTGCTGCCGTTGGCCGGGCGCCAGGCGGTAGGGCCCGATCCGGGCCAGGTCCGCCAACGCCGCGGCCACCCGGTCGGGCGCCGGGGCGCAGACGATCAGTTTGACCTCGATTTCCAGGGGCGCCGTTCTGCCGGCTGCATGCGGTGGCATCATGCCTACTTCCCATAATGGGGTCGGCGGGATTTTTCAACCGCAATCACGCGCTTGAAATTCCCCGGGGAGCTGCTAAACTTTGAAAAATCGCCCCGCGCAGCGTTGCGGCCGGGGGCACGGGGAGTCGAATGGACATCGATCTGCGTCAATTCCTGCATCAGCCGCTCGCGGTTGGGGGTCGCCTGATCCGGGGCCGGCTGGCCCTGGCACCCATGACCTACCTGGGGCACGTGGCCTTCCGCGAGCTGCTGGCGGGCTTCGGCGGCTACGGCCTGCTGTTCAGCGAGATGTGCAGTGCCAAACGGCTGCCCCGGGAGAATGCGGCCACATCGGCCTTTTTCCGCTGGCGGCCGCAGGAGCTGCCGCATCTGGTCTGCCAGATTTTCGGTGCCGACCCCGAGGTCATGGCGGCGGCCGCGGTGCGCGTCGCGCAGGAGGGTTTTTTCGGTGTGGACATCAACCTCGGCTGCTCGGTTTCCGCCATCTGCCGCCAGAACTGCGGGGCCGCCCTGCTGCGGCAGCCGGCGCGCGCCGCGGCCATCGTCGCCGCCGTGCGCAAGGCGGTCCCGATCCCGCTTTTCGTCAAATACCGCACCGGCTGGCAGGACGACCCCGCGGCGGCCGTGGACCTGGCCCGGCGCTTGGAAGCCGCCGGGGCCGACGCCTTGACCTTTCACCCGCGGGTGGCCCCGGACCGCCGGGGGCGCCCGCCCAAATGGGACTACATCCGCCAGGTCAAGGCGGCCGTTGGCATCCCGGTCTTCGGCAACGGCAACGTCTTCGATGCCGAAGACTGTCGGCGCATGATCGCCACCACCGGCTGTGACGGCGTGGTGATCGGCCGCATGGCGATTGCCCGGCCCTGGATTTTTGCCCAGATCGCTGACGGACTGCGGCCGGGGCCCGAGGTTTTTGCGCGGGTTGCGCTCGAGATGGTCCGGCTGCTGGAGTGTCACTACGACCCGGTGCGCGCCCTGCGGCGCTTCAAGCGCTGGGCGCAGTATTTTTCGGCCAATTACCCCTTCGGCCACACGCTCTACTCGCGCCTGATCAACGTCGACGGCCTGGCGGCGGCGGCCGATTGTCTGCGGGCGTTTTTCGACGGCGACCCCGTGCCGGCGACCCGCCCCAACATGAACTTTATGCGCTGAGGGGCAGACGGCCCTTTCAGGCATCCTGCAGCGCCCGGCGGTAGAATTTGTCGATGTATTCCTTGACCATCCGGCGGGCGGAAAAGCGCGGGGCATTGCTCTTGATGGCCGCCTTCATGACCCGGACCCAGTCGTGCGGCACGCCGCTGTCGGCGACCCGGTAGTAGAGGGGAATCACGGTTTCGGCCAGCAGCCGGTAGAGGCTCTCGGCGTCGGCCGGGTTGCGGCTGTCCGCCGGCCCGGTCTCCTCGCCAAAGATCCAGCCGTTTTGCCCATCGTAGCCCTCCAGCCACCAGCCGTCGCAGATGCTCAGTTGCGGGACGCCGTTCAAGGCCGCCTTCATCCCGCTGGTGCCGCTGGCCTCCAGGGGCGGCAGGGGGGTGTTGAGCCACACGTCCACCCCGTGCACCAGATACTGGGCGAATTGTTCGTCGTAGTCCTCCACAAAGGCGATCCGGCCGGCCATCGCGGGGTCCCGGGCGGCATTGAAGACCCGCTGCAGCAGCCGTTTGCCCGGCTCGTCGGCCGGGTGGGCCTTGCCCGCAAAGATAATCTGGATCGGCTCCCAGCGGCTGTTGAGCAGGCCTTTGAGGCGTTCGGGGTCCGAAAAGATCAGATCCGCGCGCTTGTAGGTGGCAAACCGGCGGGCGAATCCCAGGGTCAGGACCGCGGGATCCAGCAGCACCCCGCCGGCCATGGCCATCGACGGGCTGACGTGGTCCGCGGCCCAGCGCCGGCGCGTGCGTTCGCGGATGGCGTTGATCAGCTTGATTTTGAGCCAGTAGTGGGTCTGCCACAGCTCCGCGTCGGGGATTTCGTCGACCATCTCCCAGAGCAGTGGGTTGTCGTGGTCTTCCAGCCAGTTTGGCCCTAAATAGCGGTTGAAAAGCAGCTCCAGCTTGGGCTCGATCCAGGTGGGGATATGCACGCCGTTGGTTACATGCGCGATCGGCACCTGTTCGGCCGGCAGCTCCGGCCAGAGGCACCGCCACATCCGGCGGGCCTCCTGGCCGTGTCGGCGGCTGACCCCGTTGCGGTAACCCGAGACCCGCAGGGCGAAGGCCGTCATGTTGAAACCGGCCCGGGGTTCGTCCGGGTGCACCCCCAGCTGGAGGAAGGCCTCGCGCTCCAGGTTCAGGGCCGGCCAGTAAACATTGAAATACTTTTCCATCAGGGGAAACGGAAACGCGTCGTGGCCGGCCGGAACCGGCGTGTGGGTCGTGAAAACCGAGGTCGCCTGAACCTGCTGGAAGGCCTCCTCGAACCCCATCCCGCCGGCGACTCTTTCGCGAATGCGCTCCAGCAGGGCAAAGGCCGCATGGCCCTCGTTGAGGTGCAGCACCGAATGGCGGATGCCCAAGGTTTCAAGTATTTTGGAGCCGCCGATACCCAGAACGATTTCCTGGCGCAGGCGCTGCTCGAGGTCCCCGATGTAGAGACGCGCCGAGATCCCGCGGTTCCAGGGATCGTTGATGTCGATGTCGGTGTCCATCAGGAAAAGGGGCACCCGCCCGACGTCGATTTGCCAGACGGCCACATGGATGGGGGGTTCGATCAGGGGGATGCGCACCACCACCTGCCGGCCGTCGGCGTCCAGCACGCGGGCGATGGAGGCGGCGTCGCGTTCCAGGGGCTCGTCGCGGTTTGCCTGCCAGCCGTCCTCTTGGATGCGCTGGCAGAGGTAGCCCTCCGGGTACATGAACCCCACGGCCACCAGCGGGACCGCCAGGTCGCTGCACTCCTTGATAAAATCGCCGGCCAGAAAGCCCAGCCCGCCGGCGTAGAAGGGCAGCGAGTGATGCAGGCCGTACTCGGCTGAAAAGTAGGCGATGGCCGGCTGACCGGGTTCGGCCGCAGTTTTCAGCAGGCTGCAGGCCCGCGGCTGGATGCCCTGGTGGAAGTGCGACAGGGTGAGATCGTAGTGGCGCCGGTAGTCCGGGTTTTGGGCTGCGGCCGTCAACGCCTCGGCCGACAGCTCCCGCAGGAGCTTGTCGGGGTTGTGGCCGCTGTCCTTCCAGGCCCTGCGGTTCAGGCGCTTGAAGACCATGCGGGCGGCCGGGTGCCAGCTCCACCAGAGATTCTCGGCCAGTTCGCCGAGCCCGGTCAGGCGCGGCGGCAGGTGGCTGAAGAGCGTGCTGTGGTTCATCTCGGGCCTTCCTTTGGCGGGGGGGTGCGGGGCCCCCGTGGTGTTTTGATGGAAGACGGCCGGCGGTCCAAAAGCGGCTACTACACTTCTATCACAGCGCTAAGCGGCGCTCAACGAGAAGTTGGGGGGCGCTTTTCAAACCGGTCGGGGGGCCGCTGAACCCTGCCAGATTTTTGCTTGCCTGATTACTTGTTGCTGTGTATGGGTTGCACACCCCCTGATGGCCGGCCCCTTGCGGGCGGTCGGCGGGGGGCGGCGATGATTTCAATTCGACAGGAGCGGTAAGGATGCTGATCCCATGGTTCACCGGGCTGAACCCGGTCACCCAAGCCCTTTTGGCCACCCTTTTCACCTGGTTTTTAACGGCCCTTGGGGCCGCCATGGTGTTTTTTTTCAGGTCCATCAACCGCAAGGTACTGAACGGGATGCTGGGGTTTGCGGCAGGTGTGATGATTGCCGCCAGCTTCTGGTCGCTGCTGGCGCCCGCCATCGAGATGGCCGAGGGGGGCCCCCTTCCGGCATGGGTGCCGGCAGCGCTCGGCTTTCTGGCCGGCGGCGCCTTTCTGTGGCTGGTGGACAAGGTCCTGCCCCACCTGCACCTGGGGCTTCCGCGCGAGGAAGCGGAAGGGATTCCGACCCACTGGCGCCGCAGTGTCCTGCTGGTGTTGGCGATCACCCTGCACAATATTCCCGAGGGGCTGGCGGTGGGGGTGGCCTTCGGGGCCCTGGCCGCGGACCTGCCGTCGGCGACCCTCGCCGGTGCGGTGGCGCTGGCGCTGGGGATCGGCATTCAGAATTTCCCCGAAGGCGCCGCGGTCTCGGTACCCCTGCGGCGCGAGGGGCTGTCGCGCCTCAAGAGCTTCTGGTACGGTCAGCTCTCCGGCGCGGTTGAGCCGGTTGCCGGCGTGCTGGGTGCTGCCGCGGTCATCTTGATGCGTCCGATTCTGCCTTACGCCCTCGCGTTTGCCGCCGGTGCGATGATCTTTGTGGTGATCGAGGAGCTGATTCCGGAGTCCCAGCTGGACAAGAACACCGATGTATCCACGGTCGGGGCGATGCTGGGGTTTGCCGTGATGATGACTCTCGACGTGTCCCTGGGATAATCCCGCACCCCGGGCCGGCCGCTGCGGCTTGCGCGGCCCCCCGGGCTCGGAAATAGAATAAGGAGCGGTGGCGATGGCCACGCTCCTTATTCAATTTTCTTGGCTGAGGGACTAGGATTCGAACCTAGGTTAACGGGGCCAGAACCCGTCGTCCTACCACTAGACGATCCCTCAGTGATTATCCGCGCCTTCTATCAAATAGCCTGAGCGGCCGTCAAGCAAAAACTGACAACCGGCGGGGGTGGAAGGCCCATGGCCGGCGCCGGCATCAGGTCGACTTGCGGCGGATGAACGCCGCTGCGGCCCGCAAGCGCTCGAGGACCTTGTCTTTGCCGATGATTTCGATGATTTCGAAGATGCCGGGGCTTGCGGTCCGCCCGGTCAGGGCCACCCTTACGGGCTGGGCGATCTTCCCCAGCTTCAGCCCGGTTTCGGTCATCACGGCCTGAAAGGCGTTCTCCAGGCTTTCGGCCGTGAAAACCGCGATGCCTTCCAGCTGTTTGGTGAGCCCTTGCAGGGGATCCAGAGCCTCCGAGGTGAGGAATTTTGCGGCGGCCTGCTCGTCGTAGGTGATGGTCTCCGCATAGTAGAACAGGGCGTCGCGGGCCATGTCCAGCAGCGTTTTACTGCGCGGCTGAAGGGTTTCGACGACCCGTTCGATAAAGGGGCCTTCTTCGGCGGCCACCGCCATCGCCCTCAGAAAAGGGATCAGCCGCGGCGCCAGTTGATGGGGCGACATGGCCTGGATGTGGTCGGCGTTCAGCGCCAGGAGTTTTTCCGGGTCGAAGACCCCCGCCGAGCGGCCGATGTTTTCAAGGGAGAACTTTTCCACCAGTTCCGCGACGCTAAAAAACTCCTGATCTCCGTAGGACCACCCCAACCGGACCAGATAGTTCAGGAAGGCCTCGGGCAGAAACCCCATGTCGCGGTAGGCGGTCACCGAAGTGGCGCCGTGGCGCTTGCTCAGCCGGGCCTTGTCCTTGCCCAGTACCATGGGGACGTGGCCGAAGGTCGGCAGGGGGCAACCAAACGCCTTGAACAGCAAAATCTGTTTGGGGGTGTTGCTGACATGGTCGTCGCCGCGGATAATCGTGTTGACCCCCATGGTGATGTCGTCCACCACCACGGCCAGGTTGTAGGTGGGCGTGCCGTCACTGCGCTGGATGATGAAATCGTCCAGTTCCGAATTCTGGAACACGATGTCGCCCTTGACGACGTCCGCGATCACCGTGGTGCCGTCAAGCGGGGCTTTGAAGCGCACCACGGCGTTGTCGCAGCGTGAAAGCCCTTTTTCGCGGCAGGTGCCGTCATAGCGGGGTTTTCCCCCGCTGGCCATCGCCCGCTGGCGCATGGCCTCCACCGCTGCCGCGGAGCAGGTGCAGTAGTAGGCGTGGCCGCTGTCCAGGAGCCGCTGGATATGCTCCTGGTAGGTGGCCAGGCGCCGGGACTGGTAGTAGGGGCCGTCATCCCAGTCGATCCCAAGCCACGCCAGTGCGTCAAAAATGGCGTCCACCGAGACTTGGGTCGAGCGGGCGACGTCGGTGTCTTCGATCCGCAGTACGAAGCGGCCCCGCGTGTGGCGGGCGTAAAGCCAGTTGAACAATGCGGTCCGGGCCCCGCCGACATGCAGGTAACCGCTGGGGCTGGGGGGAAAGCGGGTGACGATTTCCTTCATTTTACTCACCTTGGTGCTGCCGAAAAATAACTCGTCAACTATTTTTTTTAAGTTATCAGGAATCCGGGCAACGGCCTGTGGGGCAAGCCCGCCGAGCGCCGCACAGCGGTGTCCGGGCGAGACTCCCGGAGACCACCGGACCGGCCATGATTTTCAGCTGAAATTCGAAAATAAACTGTATTAACAAAAATTTACGTATAAAATTGGCCGACCTTGGCAATCGGGAAACCTCCTTAGCACAGAACCTCGGCGACTACAAGATGCCAAAAATAGAATCCACCATTGAAAGTTCTTGACAATCGGAATGATTTAAATTACTAGAGGACTACTTTTGCCGCGAGGGGCATGCATGCAATTATTATAAATTAAAACATATAGTTAGGAGATGACTCATGGCTTTACCAAAGCATAAGACCTCTAAGTCAAAGCGGGATATGCGCCGGGCCCACAAAAAGCTGGCGGCGGTCACCGTCACGAAATGCTCCCAGTGCGGCGAGGCCAAGCTGCCGCACCATGTCTGCCCGGAATGCGGCGTTTACAAGGGGCGGGACGCCGTGAAAACCGAAGAAGATTAAATCGAAAAGGGTGCCACCGATGACGACAGAAGCGACCGAGGCCGTAAAGCCCCTGAGGGGACTGGATCCCGAGGACCTGCAGATGGTGCTGGACACCATTCGCCAGCTGCGCAAGCGGCTTCTGACCAAGGAAAAGATCCTCGAATTCGATAAAAAGGAGATCTTCCCCGAGGCCGAGATCCGGGAAATGCTGGGCCCCGAGATCGGTCTGCAGCTTTTTTTCCTTCCCGAAGCATATGGCGGGATGGGCGGCGGGGCGCGCGACACCTGTGCCGTCACCCGTGAACTGGGCAAGATCTGCCTGGGGGTGGGGACCGCATTTTTTGCCATCCAGCTCGGGGCGGACCCGATTTTCGTCGGGGCCACCCGCCAGCAGAAGGAAAAGTGGCTGGGGGCGATTGCCGCAGGCAACACCCTGGTGGCCTACGCGGTGACGGAGCCCGGCGCCGGCAGCAACCTGGCGGCCCTCAAAACCAAGGCCGATCCGGTCACCGATGCGGCCGGCAAGGTCGTTGGCTACACACTGAACGGCACCAAACAGTTTATCTCCACCGGCGGGTATGCCGACTTTGTCACCGTTCTGGCCAAAACCCCGGAGGGCCCCTCCTTTTTCATCGTCGAACGCGGAGCCGCGGGCTTCGACCAGGGCAAGGGGGAGGAAAAGCATGGTATTCGAGCATCCAATACCTCGCCGTTGTCTTTCACCGATGTTTACGTGCCGGTTGAAAACCTGATCGGGGAGGTTCCCGGCGAGGGGCTGAAACAGGCCAACCGGGTGTTTGGCTACACCCGCCTGATGGTGGCCGCCATGGCCCTGGGGGCCGGTGAGGCGGCGATGGCGATTGCCATTCGCTACGCCGCCGAGCGCATCCAGTTCGGTGGGCCGCTTAGCGAAAAGCAGGGCTACACGCACAAGCTGATCGTCCCCAGCGTGGTGCGCCTGGCGGCGGCCGAAGCCCACATGGACGAGGTGGCCCTGCGGCTCGACTCCGGGGACGAAGACCTCCAGGTGGAGGGCGCCATCTCCAAGCTGTTTACAACCGAATCGGCCAACACGGCGGCTGAAAGCGCCATGCAGGCCCTCGGCGGATACGGCTACATCTCGGAATTCGAAGTCGAAAAAATCAAACGGGACGTCCGCATCACCAGCATCTACGAGGGCACCAGCGAAATCCAGCAGAGTATCATCAGCACGTTTCGCTGGAAAAAAACGCGCAAAACCAAGGGCGCCTTTTACGCTGAGATCGCCGCGGAAATGTTGCGCCTGGCCGCTGAAGGCCCCGCGGATCCGGGCTGCCGGACGCTGGCGCTGGCCGCTACGGCCCTCAACGCCGTGATCGATCTGGTGCATGAACACCGTCTGACCAGGCAGCAGTTCCTGATGTTTGCCCTGGCGGACATGATGACCCAGGTGGAGGTCGGCGCCAGTCTGGCCCGCCGGGCAGCCGCTTATGCCCGCAACGCTGACCCCCGGGCGGCCAAATATCACCACATGGCGCGGGTTTTCGCAGCCGAAGTCGCGCAGCAGGTGTCCCTTAACCTGACCAGGATCGCAGTCGGTTCCGGGGTCTTCAACGCCGCGGATGCCGCCGCCTTCCTGCAGTCGGTATCCCATCAAACGCTGATTCTCAGCGGGTCTTCCGTCATCACCGACATGGATCGGGTGGCGGATTTCATATTCGAGCGATAGCCATGTCCGACACAGTCGAGCGCACCATAGTGGTCACCGGTGGCTCCCGGGGAATCGGCCGGGCGGTCTGCCGGGCGTTTGCCGTCCCGGGTTGCCGGGTCTTTTTCATCTATGCCGCTGCGGCCGCGGCCGCCCGCGAAGTCGAGCAGATGGCGGCGGCGGCGGGCGGGCGGGCCACCGGCATCCAGGCGGATGTCACCGACGAAACCAGTGTCAAGGCCTTTATCGACCGGGTGCTGGCCGAAACCGGACGGATCGATGTGCTCGTCAACAATGCCGGCATCACCCGCGATGGGCTGCTGGTCAGGATGAAAGCCGAGGACTGGGACGCGGTGGTCGATACCAACCTCAAAGGGGCGTTTCTCTGCACCAAAATGGCCGCCAAGGTGATGATGAAGCAGCGCTACGGCCGCATCATCAATATTTCCTCGGTGGTGGCGGTCACCGGCAATCCCGGTCAGGCCAATTATGTCGCCTCCAAGGCCGGGCTGATCGGGTTTACCAAGGCGGTCGCGCTGGAGCTGGCCTCCCGCGGGATCACCGTCAACGCGGTGGCCCCGGGTTTCATCGAAACCGACATGACCGCATCCCTGGGCGAGAAGGCCCGCGACGCGATGGTCGGCCAGATTCCCCTGGGGCGTGCCGGTACGCCCGAGGAGGTGGCCGCGGTGGTCGAATTTCTGGCCTCGGCCGGGGCGGCTTACCTGACCGGCCAGGTGCTGCACGTCAGCGGCGGCATGTATGTTTAAAACGGGCCGCGGGGCCCGCTGCGGTTTGCACGCATTTCAAAAAACCAATTTTTCCCAAGGAGAGGTATCCCATGTCAGTTGACGATAAAGTGAAGAAAATTATTGCTGAAAAATTGAGCGTGGATCTTGCCGAGGTCGTTCCCGAGGCGTCTTTTGTGGACGATCTGGGCGCCGACTCGCTGGACCTGGTTGAGCTGATCATGTCCATGGAGGAGGAATTCGACGTCGAGATCTCCGACGAGGATGCCGAGAAGATGGCGACCGTCAAGGATGCCATGGACTATATCGCCAGCCGGTCGTGACGAAATCGGCCGACAGTTCGAAACGAGGCCGGCTAAACGCCAACCGGCCGCAAAACCCGGCCGGCACGGATGCCCAGCAACAGGGATTGAACCGGGCGTATGATGGGGGAGGAAGCGCTTTGGAGAGGCGGGTTGTCATTACAGGTGTAGGGCTTGTTACGCCGCTGGGTATCGGTGTGGAGGAGACGTGGCAGGGCTTGTGCGCTGGAAAATCCGGAATCGGGGAAATCACCCGGTTCGACACCTCCGAGTATGAAACCCGGATTGCCGGTGAAGTCAAAGGGTTCAAACCCGAGGACTTTCTGCCCAAAAAGGAAGCCAAGCGGCTGGAGCCGCACATCTCATACTCCATCGCCGCGGCGCGCATGGCGCTGGAGGATTCCGGGCTGAAGATCACGCGCGCCAATGGTGACCGGGTCGGTGTGGTGACCGGCTGCGGCCTGGGCGGGCTGTCGATGCTCGAGAGAACCAACCGGGTGCTCGAAACCCGGGGGCCGCGGCGGGTCAGTCCGTTTTACATCCCCATGATCATCGGCAACATGGCGCCTGGGATGATCTCGATCCAGTTCGGGGCCAAAGGCCCCAATTCCTCGGTGGCCACCGCCTGCGCCGCAGGGGCGCACGCCATTGGGGATGCGGTCAAGATCATCAAGCGCGGGGCCGCCGATGCCATGATCGCCGGCGGGGTGGAATCCGTCATCACCCCGACCTGCATTGCCGGTTTCAACGCCATGAAGGCGCTTTCGACCCGCAACGACGACCCCCAGAAGGCCTCCCGGCCCTTTGATCGGGATCGCGACGGCTTTGTGGTCGGAGAGGGCTCCGGTATCCTGATTCTCGAAACCCTCGAAGCCGCGCTGGCCCGGGGTGCGAGGATCTACGCCGAGATCATCGGTTACGGCATGAGCGGTGACGGCTACCATATGACTTCGCCTGCCCCCGACGGCGAGGGCGCGGCCCGCTGCATGTCGGCGGCCCTCAAGGACGCCGGCATCGAACCGGCCGCGATCGATTACATCAATGCCCACGGCACCTCCACCCAGCTCAACGACCTTTTCGAGACCCGGGCCGTCAAGACCGTTTTCGGCGCACACGCCCGGTCGCTCATGATCAGCTCCACCAAGTCGATGACTGGGCACCTGTTGGGCGGCGCCGGCGGCATCGAAACGGTTTTCACATGCCTGGCACTTCAACGCGGGATCGTCCCCCCGACCATCAATCTGGAGAACCCCGCAGACGAGTGCGACCTGGACTACGTTCCCGGGGTCGCCCGCCAGGCGGCCATCCAGGTGGCCATGACCAACTCGTTCGGCTTCGGTGGGACCAACGCCTCGCTGATTCTGAAAAAATACCCGGGGTAACGGCCATACGGGTGCTTTGATGCCAACCGGGGCAGGGTCTGCGGCCGGCCCCGGTGCGGGCAGCGCGTCCCCGCCGGCGGCGGCCCGCGATGGGATCTCAGACGATTCGGCCTTTGCCCGGTTTTCCTGCCTGCTCAAAATCCCGGTCTTCCCGTTTTTTTTTCTTGCGATCCGCTTTGGCAGATTATAAATTCATTAGTTCCGTGTATCGATATTGATCACAGACCCCTGCCCAGGGGAAGGCCCTAACGTGTGAGGAGGGCAGCATGCCCGAAAAAAAGACGCCGATTATCATTGGGTGCGATCATGCCGCCTTTGCCTTGAAAGAGGCGGTCAAAGGCTATCTGGTGGAAAGCGGGATCATGGTCCGGGACGCCGGCACGCACGCGACGACTTCCGTGGATTACCCGGATTTCGGGGCGCGGGTCGCCGCGGCGGTTTCCCGCGGCGAGTATGACCGCGGGATTCTGATCTGCGGGACCGGTATCGGGATGTCGATTGTGGCGAACCGTTTTCCCCACGTCAGAGCGGCGCTGTGCAACGATCTGTTCTCCGCCCTGATGAGCCGGCGGCACAATGACGCCAATATTCTCGTCATGGGCGGGCGGGTCATCGGCGAAGGCCTGGCCCTCGAAATCGTCAAGGCCTGGTCTGAAACCCCGTTTGAAGGCGGGCGCCACCAGGATCGACTGGATAAATTCGACAGTCTGGACCAAATGCAATAGACGCGGGGCGGCCTGTCCCCCCCCAAGACCGGGAGTGCGCGTTTGTCAAGTACCTTTACAGCCACATGGCCATCCGAGAGGAAACCCCTTTTGAAAGCAACGGTGATTGAAAAAACCGATCCTGAGATCGCCGCGGTCATTGCCCGTGAGTTGGATCGTCAGACCCACACCCTGGAATTGATCGCCTCGGAAAATATCGCCAGCAGGGCCGTCATGGCCGCCCAGGGCAGCGTGTTGACCAATAAATACGCCGAAGGCTACCCGGGCAGGCGCTACTACGGCGGCTGCGAGTTTGTCGATGTGGCCGAAAACCTGGCCATCGAACGCGCCCGGCGGCTGTTCGACGCCGCTTACGCCAATGTCCAGCCGCACTCCGGCTCCCAGGCCAACATGGCGGTCTACTTCGCCCTGCTCCAACCGGGGGACACCGTTCTGGGAATGGACCTCTCCCATGGCGGGCATCTGACCCACGGCAGCCCGGCCAGCTTTTCCGGACGGCTGTTCCATTTCGTGCATTACGGCGTCCGCAAGGAAACCGGCACCATCGATTACGACCTGCTGGCGCGGCTGGCCCGCGAGCACCGGCCGCGGCTGATCGTGGCCGGTGCCAGCGCCTACCCCCGGACCATCGACTTCGAGGCCTTCGCCCGGGTGGCCGCCGGTGTGGATGCCTACCTGATGGTGGATATGGCCCACATAGCGGGGCTTGTGGCCGCGGGCCTGCACCCCTCACCGGTTCCCCTGGCCGATGTGGTCACCTCCACCACCCACAAAACCCTGCGCGGCCCCCGCGGCGGTTTGATCGTGGCACGCTCGGATCTCGGCGGGATTTTCAACAAGCAGATATTCCCCGGCATTCAAGGCGGCCCCCTGATGCATACGATTGCCGCCAAGGCCGTTGCCTTCAAGGAAGCCTTGAGCCCGGAATTTCAGGCCTACCAGAAAACCCCTGCATTTTATCTTGTGTATGCGATGCTGCTCAGCAGAGACACATCCTATGGTCGTAACAGAATCTTTATACTGATCTCTGTACTATTATCCATGGTTTTGCCTCTGATTACACTTCATACATCAAGACCGATG
>JAWOJK010000216.1:0-4245 GCA_046481705.1 Desulfobacterales bacterium
GATCGAAGCCGGCCGCCACCGCCGTGTGCGTGGTGAATAGATTGCCCGCTCGGGTGACGGCCAGCGCGGCCTCGAAGCTGGTCAAACAGCGATTTCTGCTTGATTCCCATGTGCGCGGCAACGATGTGAATCGCGTTGATGCAGCTCTCGGTCAGTTTAAAGGTAGCCCGGACGGACTGTCGTCCCCGGAGGTCATCTGAGAATGCCAGGGGCAGGCTCCTGTCTGGCGGTTTCTGCTGGCCATTTTCCTTCATCATAGGCGCCTCCTTATCCTATGAAAACCGGTTGCACTGGATGGGGCCGGAAACAGGCCGTGTCCCCTTCAAAAGGGTTTATTACTTAATAATACATTTGATAAAAAATAATTCAATGTTTTTATTTCAAAATTATATTGACAAAACCTTTTTGGTTTCTAACTTTTGTGACATGAACAAATGCCCAACGACAGGAACGGGCCTGACCGGACCAGAACACCGGAGCCCAAAACACCCCGAAAAAAAGGAGGACAAGACCATGCTTTACAGACAAATGTTTGGTTTACCGACTTGGCGTGCCAGAGGCCCTTTCACCGAGCTCGAGCGCATGCGCCAGCAGATGGACCGGTTGATGGAGACGCTTTCCCCGGACACCTTTAGCGCCCGGCCTGCCGGGGTTTTTCCGCTGATCAACCTGACCGAAGACCGTGAAAGCTACCACCTGCGCGCGGAGCTTCCGGGGGTTAAGGCCGATGACCTGGAGATCCAGGTCCTGCGGAATACGATCTCGCTGTCGGGGAAAAGAACGTTTACCGAAGAGGGGCAAGAGGTCCGTTACCACCGACGGGAGCGCGAGGCGGGTACCTTTTCGCGGATGATCGGGCTGCCCGGTGAAATCGACCCGGAGAAGGTCAAAGCCTCTCTTAAAAATGGAATCCTGACCGTGGTGGTGGCAAAAGCCGAAGCGGCCAAGCCCAGACAGATCACCATAGCGTAAACGGCCCGATGCGGCCGAAAGGAGGAATCAGCAATGGCGGACAAACAATTTAAAGAAATTCAGGTGAAAGACAAGCAGGAAGTGTCCTCTCCTGCCGAGCAGACCCGGCCGGGGCTGGTTTTCACCCCGGATGTCGATATTTTCGAAACCGAAATGGCAATCACCCTGCTGGCCGACCTGCCAGGAGTCAGGCCCGAGGATCTGACCATCGATCTGCGGGACAACACCCTGACCATTTCCGGAGAAATTTTTCCGGTGGAGAGCGGTGACGAGGAGGACATCCTGATCGAGTACGAAACCGGCAAGTATTACCGCCAGTTCACCCTGTCGGAGGTCATCGCTCAGGAAAAGATCGATGCCAAGCTCACCGAAGGCGTGCTGCGGTTGACCTTGCCCAAGGTGGAAAAAGCGGTGCCACGCAAAATTACGGTAGCGGCGTAACGTCACCCGATCGGAGAGCGGTCAGCCGACCGCCCTCCGCACAGGACTGGAAAACGCCCCGGCCAGGATGGTGCAGGGGCGTTTCCTGTGGTCGAAGGGGCCCAGGCAACAAAAATGTCTTTGGGGGTTCAGATGCCCAGAGATTACTATATTGTGTTGGGAATCACGCGCACAGCCAGCCCAGAGATCATCAAGCAGGCTTACCGGCAAATCGCCAAGCGTTTTCATCCCGACAAGTCGAAGTCAAGTGAGGCGACCGAACGGTTTTTAGAGGCCCGCAACGCCTACGATACCCTTTCGGATGTTGACAAACGCCGGGACTATGATGCCGCCCTGGCCGACCAGGCGAGGCCCGGAACTGCACGTCCTGTGCGCAAATCCGGCGGCCCGGAGGCTGCGGGTTTTGCCCCCTGGGGTGGGGGGACGGTTCAATCCAGTGACATCCTGAAGGCTTTATTCCCTGGAGTTTTCGAACAGCAGGGAGGCACGCGGTCCCAGGAGGATCCGTACATCGAAATACTCCTGTCCCCGCAGGAGGCCATGCGGGGCGGCCGCTACCCGGTGACCCTCCAGGTCGCGGCGACCTGTCGGCACTGCGGCGGCCGTGGGACCGTAGCCTTTTTTGATTGCCCGGCCTGCAGGGGGCGCGGCCGGATCTTATCCAGACATAGCTTTGACCTGAGCCTTCCCCCGGGCATCCGTGACGGCGACTGCACCACCCTCTCCATGGCCGGCGTAGGGTTTGTCGGCACCCGCCTGCATGTCCGGGTTCGGGTGACGTCATCCCCATCTGAGTTTTGACTGAACCCGGCCCCCCATCCGCCTGTTTCCCGGCCGCTGCGCGCCTGCATGGCGGTTTAAGGCCCCACAGGCTGCAGACGGCAGCAACGGGCGGCCGTCTACGCCATTTTTTCCGGGGCTGTCGACCCCTGCCCGACGCCAAGCGTGCGGCCGTTGAACATGACCGTCTGGCCATTTCTGATTTTGCACCTGATGCGGTACTCGACCGTCCCGTCCACTTTGACCTGTCCGCCGGCGATCACCCGCTTGGCCATACCGCCGCTATCGCACAGACCGGAAGCTTTCAGGAGTTTGTTGAGCTCGATGTAGTCGCCGGATATTTCAAATTTCCCCAAAAAAACTCCCTTTCGCGGGAACGGCGGGTGCCGCACGCCTTACCGACCATTTTCGAGGGCCCTTTTAAGCGGCGCAAACAGGTATTCCAACCCGTTGACCTTGATCTCATAAACCGAACGGAGCAGATCCCCCAGCTCGCCCGGCGGGAAGCCTTTCTGGGCCAACCAGACCACGTAGGGTTCGGGCAGATCCACCAAGCGGCGACCGGCATATTTCCCAAAAGGCATTCGGGTGCTGACCAGTTTCAGCAGGTGCTTGGGATCCGGCGATACGGCCGTCTGCAAGGCCTTTTCGGTGGGGGCCATGTCGCTCCTCTGGCGGGCGGTGGATTTCCAAGCAGCCGACGGGAGCCAGTCCGGAAAATGACCACCGCCCAAAAGGCAAAGGCCATAACTTCACCGGTTGATGGCCGCGTCTGCATCGGCTGAGGGACGCCCCGAACTTCAGTCTTTCGTCATTTTACCCGGTTTTTTGGCTGCAGCCGACAAGCGGCCTACGCTATTTGCGGAAAACCCCGTGGCATCCCTTGCAGGTTTGCGCAACAACCCCGAACTGGGCCTTGACGGCGCCCTCGTCGCCGCTGCCGGCGACTTCACCCAGCGCCTCGCTGGCCGCCTCGAATGCGCTCGCCGCTGCCATGAACTTGTCGTTCTCTTTGAGCGCCGATGATTTCAGGCGCGTGTCGCCCTGATCGCTGCCGGCAACGGCAAAGGCCGCCCACGGCAGGCCAGCCATCATCGTCACCACCTGGGCATCCGATGCGACCGCCGCCTGGTCGTAGGGGGTGGTTCCCTTAACCATTGCCCCCAGGCTGTTGAAATGATGGCCGTTGACCTTCATCACCGCCTTGCGGTAGGCAATGGCCTCTTCGGGTTTGGCAAACTGCGCATAAGCCGCTCCGATCAGTGCGAAGACCGCTACTGCGCACCCCACAAGTCTGAAGATGGTTTTCATGTTGTCTCCTTTCTGTCAAAGATTGGCCGCCAACGTCCGACGGCGGGTGACGAACCGGCCGGGTGAACGGGAGGCAGGCGTGAAAAATTACCTTAGCACGCCCCGCCGCGACCAAGGCCGCCGGATCCCAACAGCGCCAGATCACCGCATTTCAGCGCTTAGGTCAAGCATTATGTGTCCCAACCAAAAGCCTCCGGTCGCCGCGGGGCGCTGAAAAGCGACCGCGGCCGCATCCGCGGCTGCTGACCACGGGGCCGTCAAAACCCGAACAGCCGGTCATGCGGGCATGCTTGCGGCTTGTCGGATACTGGCGGCAGATCTCCGGTTTGGCGTCGTGAATGCTGCAGGTCCAACGCTTCCCGGGGGGATCCGGCCTCAGAAAGGGGCATATGGCGGCCAGGTGGCCGGTGGCCGGGTCGACCCAGATCCGATAGACCGGCTGGGCGTCCTCGCGGCGGTAGACGCCCACCCAGTGCAGGATGTCGCTGCGTCCCATGGCCTGCCAGCGGGCGACATCGACCGCGACGACCTCGTTGTGGTAATCGAGAAACCGGCAGCAGCGCCCGCACTGGCGACAGCAGAAGGCATGCATGCCGGTTTCGATGCGGACCCCCACCTGCCCGGTTTCAGGCGCCACCACCGGGAAAGCACGGGTTTGAAAGACCCGGGCGCAGACCGCCGCCAGTTTTACCGGGTCCAGGCGGGCGCGCACCAGCGCCCCGCAGAGGTGCGCCACCAAGT
>JAWOJK010000252.1:0-12444 GCA_046481705.1 Desulfobacterales bacterium
CTTCGCCTGGGGGCCAACCGTCTGACCGGCGCCCTGCGCTGGGACGGCAACCCGTCACCGCCCCGTTTGACGGGCTGCCTGGCGGTGGACCCGCTGCGGTTGGGGGAGCTTCGGGATGCGGCCCCGACGCCCCCGGCCCAGCCGGCCGAACCGGCGAAACGCCCCGCCCCCCTTGACCTTGACTGGCTGACGTTTTTCGACGCCCAGCTGGACCTTGATTTGAACGGCGTGGCCGACAGCCCCGTGCCCGTCGAAAAGGTCGCGGCCACCCTGGCGGTTGCCGGCGGCAACCTCAACGCGTCATTTCGCGGCCGGGTGGCCGGCGCCGATATGACCGGACGGCTGGAGGTCGGCGGGGGCGGCCGCATCCCCGGGGTTTGGCTGAGGGCGAAGACCGGGCGCATCGATGCCCGACGGACGTTGCGGCAGCTGAAACTGCCCGAGGTCGTCTCCGGCAGCGCGGACGCCGTTTATCTCGAGGGCCGCAGCGCGGGACAGACGCTCGCCGCGCTGCGCGAAGCGGCGGACGTCCGGGTGCAGATCACATCCGCGAACCTGAGCTACTCGGACCAGATGATGTCCAAACCGCTGGAGGTGACCGTGGCGCAGGCTGAGGTGAGCGTGGACAAGGGCCGCCCCCTCTCGGCCACCTTGTCCGGTACACTGAACCAGGCGCCTTTCGATGCGACCCTCGGCGCCGGGACCCTCGCCGAGCTTTTTCAAAAGGATGGCCCGCTGCCCGTGCATGCAGAACTTCAGGCGGCGGATCTGCAGTTGCGGGTCGAAGGCGTCGTCATGCGACCCTTCCGGCGGCAGGTGTTTGACCTTGCCCACGACCTGACGGGCAAGGAGATTCAGGACCTTGATGCGCTGCTGGGCCTCGCGCTGCCCTTGCGGGGCGCGTTCCAGGCCACCGGCAGGGTCTCCGGGCGCGGCAAGCGGTTCACCCATGAAGGGGAACTGCGCGTGGGGAGGAGCGACCTCCAGGCGGACGTGACCGTGCTGGACGCACCCGCACGTCCCAGAATCCAGGGCCGCATCCAGGCCGGGACGCTCCATTGGGGCGACCTGAAGCTTCCGGAGGGGGGCGCGGACACGAGGCCGGCGGCGGACGCCTCCCGGGTCATCCCGGACGCCCCCCTTCCCACTGACCTCTTTGGGGCGGCGGACCTGGACCTTGCCGTCGGGGCCGGGCGCATCGTCACCGAGACCGGGGTGCATGCTGGCCTGGCCTCCACGCTGCGGCTGCATAACGGCCGATTGCACTTCTCGCCGGTCGTTACCGGGGCGGCCGGTGAGCGGGCTGAGGGCGAACTCGAGATCGACGCCGCGGCCAGTCCGCCGGCGGTCACGGTGCGGCTGGACGCCCGGGGGCTGGACTTCCGGTTGTTGCAGCTCACGCCGCAGTACGCGGATCTGGTCGAGGGGCGCATCGATCTGCATGCCGAGCTCTCCGGCGCCGGCGCCAGGCTGCGCAGCCTGCTGGGCAATACGGTCGGGCGCGTCACTTTGATCGCTGGAGAAGGCCGGATTTCAGGCCGCGGGCTGGATCTTTGGGCGGCGGACCTCATCCCGACGATGCTCTCGCCCCGCTGGCAGCGGCAGAACGTGACCGAAATGAATTGCGCCGTTGCACACGTCGAATTGAAGCCGGGGCTGGCCGAGTTGGCGGATTTCCTCCTGGATACCCGGCGCATCACGGTGGCCGGCAGCGGCGTGCTGGATCTCCAGACGGAAGCGCTGGACCTGGTGCTCGCCCCGCGGCCCAAGCGGTCGAGTCTGGTCAGCCTGGCCAATCCGGTGGCGATCACGGGCACCCTGGCCACGCCCCGGGTATCGGTGGCGCGCCTTCCCAGCCGACGTCGGCTCCTGCGCACGGGCCTGCTGGCCGGCCTGGTCAATCCGGTCTTCCTCCTGACCACCTTCAGTGATTTGGGCACCGGAGGGGCCAATGCCTGCGCGGCGGCGATTGAACGCGCCGCCCGAGCCGCCGGGGTGGAATCCCGTTGAGCGTCGATGGTCAGAGAAGTTAATAAATTAAGGGCGTCCCCCTCAGGGGGTGTTGACAAGTTCCGCGAGCGACTGTACGGAGTGCCTGAAGCCGCCGGTGTTCATGACCGGGGCGGTCCAATTCGCACCGCGGTAAGCCATTTAGAGTGCAAAGAGTCACGGCGACCCGGGTCGGTCACCGGGTTCACACCAGGAAAGGAGGTTCTCATGCGATCGGTTTTGAGCATTTCCGTTTTTCTATTCATTCTTTCCCTCGGCCAGGCTGCCCTGGCGCAGGATTTCTTCGTTTTTCCCAGTCGGGGCCAGAGCAACGAGCAGATGCAGAGAGACAAGGTCGAGTGTCAGATCTGGGCCAGGCAGCAGACGGGCTTTGACCCCCTGCAGGCATCCGGGTTCTCGGCGCCGCCGCCGGCCGCCAGCGGGTCGGTGGGCGGCGGCGTGATCCGCGGCGGCGCTGCCGGGGCGGCGGTGGGCGCCGTGGGGGGCGCCATCGGCGGCAATGTCGGCACTGGCGCGGCCATCGGGGCGGCCAGCGGGGCCCTGTTTGGCGGTATGCGGCGCTCGGATCAAAACAGGCGCGAGGCGGAGGCCACCCGGCAGTGGGCCCAGCAGGAGAGCGCCTCCCAGGCGGCCGCCCGGGACCGCTTCAACCGCGCCTTTCGCACCTGCCTGGAGGGCAAGGGCTACACCGTCAATTGAGGCCGGTCGCCCCCTGCCCCTGAAGCCAAACGATTGCGTCCCCGCCCCAACCGCCCGTGGCGGCCGGTTTTGGCCTTACCTGACGGGCCGGGGCGTGGATCTCTTTACCGATGATGAGGAGGGATTCGATGAACAAGATGCGTGTTTTGCTTGCAGCCCTGCTGTGTATGCCAGCCGTGCCGCTTCTGGTTGGCGCTGCTGATTTTGACGGATCCAAGCCGCTGGTCTGTACGGTGATCGAAGTCAACGAGTGCCTGCCGGAAGAAGGATGCCAGGAGTTGGCGCCCGAGGAGATCAACCTGCCGCGATACCTGTGGATCAACGTGGGCAAGAAGACGATCCAAAGCAAAAAAACGGGCGATGACGCCCGCAAGAGTCGGATCGAGGGCGTCAAGCAGCTTGACGGCAAGCTGATAGTTCAGGGTGCGGAAGAGGGGCGCGAGGACGTCCGGGACGGTTTCGGCTGGACCATCGTCATCATGGGGGATTCCGGCCAGATGGTGCTGAGCGCCTCGGGCGACATGGCGGCCGTGGCCGGGTTCGGCACCTGCACGCCCTACTGATGTCTCGGAGGACGCCGACTTTGGCGCCAACCGGGCAAAACGCCGCCGTTTTTCCGGCTTTCGTGGCGACGCGAGGGCGACGGGTGCTGAACAGACACAATTCTTTTGGGATTTGACCACATGAAAAAACTGCTGCTGATCGCGCTGATGTTCTCCCTGACGGGCTGTTATTCCTTCGGCAGAGGGGTTGCCTCCAGGGTGATCGAAAACCTGGAGAGGGAAGACACCCGGCAGTGTGAAATCCGCGGCAGCCAGTTCAACGGCATCGCCTCCTATCTGGACAAGGGCGAAGTCGTCAAGGTCCTGGTCGTGCACGGCATCGGGACCCATCGCCCCGGACACTCCGCCATCATCAGCGAGAATATCGCACGCGCCCTGGGGCTGTACAATTTTTCAAAGCCCAAAGACGTCGACATCATGAACCCCGGGAACCCGACGCAAAGGCTGGCGAATCTGCGCATCATCACCATGCGCAACCCCAACGGATCCCGGAAGCTCGTCTTCTACGAGCTGACCTGGTCCGATATTACCGCGCACCGCAAGCGGGTCCTGGATTTCGACACATCGGGGGAGTTCGCCCATCGCCGGGCGTCCTTCAACAATGCCATGAAGGCCTTCTTAAACGATGTCGGCCCGGACCCCATGATTTACGTCACCGACCGGGAGAACCTCATCCTGAGGGCCACCCAGCAAGCCATCTGCTGGATGCTGGCAAGCGGCGAAGGGGAGGAGATGGAAGACAACCAGCGCCGTGTCTGCAGTGTTTCGTCGCTGGCGCGGCTGAGCGGTCTGGAAAAGTACAATATCGTCTTCATCACCCACAGTCTGGGCAGCCGCATCATCATGGACGCCCTGGGGGAGATCGTTGAAACGCTGAAAAACGATCAGATTGTGGCCGGCAACCCCGCCCTGGTTTCCAAAATCCAGGCGAAGGAAATGACGGTCTTTATGCTCTCCAACCAGATGCCGCTCTTGCAGATCGGGCTGCCGGCGCCCAAGGTTGTGGGACAGATCGACAGCTATTGCCGGGAAGGCGGCCAGAATTTTGCCAGGCGGGCGTTTAAAAAATTGGATATCGTGGCCTTCACCGACCCCAACGATCTTTTGAGCTATTCCATCACCCAGGATTTTGTCGATCATTACCTGGATTCCCGAATGTGCCCCGTCGTGACCAATATCCACATCAACGTTGCCGAAAGACTCTCGGCTTTTGGAATCGATGTCGTCAATCCGATTTCTGCGCACGGCAATTATGATTCGGATGAAAGAGTGATCGAACTCATTTCTCACGGCAACACCGATTTCGATCAAAATGAGTTTTTGTCCGACCGCTGCCGCATGATCAGTATTGAAAATCCGTAGCGGCTTTACATAAATCCCCTACCGTGAGGTGGACATCGTCGTCGGGCCGAATTTCAGCCTGCAGACCGTCGCCGCGCAGGACCGCCTGCGGGAGCGGATCTGGCGCGCCCTCGAGCTGCCGCTGGAGGACGCCTGGCTGTCCATCTGCCTGACGGGGGATCCCCGTTGGGTCTAGCCGCGGCGGGCGGCACCGGCAGCGGGCTGCGAAAGTCGGTGCCGCTGCGCCATCGGTTTCGCCCTCCCCGGCAGCGCCGCTCAAGGTTTTGCGGCGTCGGGCTTCGGGGCGGGGTGGCTGGCGGCGGCGTTCAGTTCGGGGGGCTTCCGGAAGGGCTCAATACCGCCCCCCAGGGCTTTGTAGAGCTGCACGAGGGTCAGCAGCTGGTCGCGCTGCACCGAGGCCAGGTCCAGTTTGGCGGTGAAGAGCTCGCGCTCGGAATCCAGCACCGTCAGGAAGGACTCCAGCCCGCCCTTGAAGCGCTTGCCGGCCAGTTCGGAGTAGCGCCGGAAGCTTTCCACCAGGGCCTCCTGCTCCCTGCGGAATTCCGCCAGCCGGGTGTGGGCCACCAGCCCGTCGGACACCTCGCGGAAAGCCTGGCGCACGGTGAACTGGTAGAGGATCAGGGCCTGTTCCTGCTGGGCCTCGGTGGCCCGCAGGGTATAGGTATTGAAGCCGCCGGTGAAGATCGGCAGCGTCAGGTTCGATCCGATATTCCAGGTGCTGGAGGCTTCGGTGAACAGGCGCGAGAGATCGACGCTCTGGGTTCCCCCCAGGCCGGTGAGCGCAATCCGCGGGAAGAAATTGGCCCGCGCCGCCCCGATGCGGTAATTGGCGGCCCTCAGGACCGCTTCGGACTGGCGGATGTCCGGCCGCCGCTCCAGCAGCTCGGAGGGCAGGCCGGCGGGTACCGCGGGGCGCGCCATCAACTCCGTCAGGGACTTGCCGCGCTGGATGGCCTGGGGGGTGATCCCCAGCAGGATGCTGATCTGGTTTTCCTTCTGGGCGATCTGGCGCTCCAGGTCCGGGATCCTGGCGCCGGCGATGTGCACCAGGGCGTTGGCCTGGGCCACGTCCTCCCCGGAGACCACCCCGCGTTCGTTGCGCAGGGTCACCAGGCGGCGGGAATTCTGGAAGGACGCCAGGGTGGCGCGCGAGATCTCCAGCTGGCGGTCCAGGGCGCGCAGCTCGAAGTAGGCCTGGGCCACGTCGGCCACCACGGTGGCCCACACTGCCCGTTGGCCCCATTCGGAGGCGAAGAAAAGCTCCTGGGAGGCCTTGGTGAGATTCGACAGGCGCCCGAAGAGATCGATCTCCCAGAAGAGATCGAGGCTGAACTGGGCAAAGTTTTCAATGGTGTTGCCGCCCGAGGGAATCGGCGGGTCGACCCGCGTGCGGCTCAGTCTTTGCCGCTGATAGAGGGCGGTGCCGCCCACCTGGGGGAGCAGAAAGGAGCGGCTGACCCCCACCGCGGCCCGCGCTTCCGCTACCCGGGCGAAGGCCAGACGCGCATCGAAGCCCTGCGCCAGGGCGATCCCGACCAGGTCCTGGAGCGCCGGGTCGTCGAAGATCTCCCACCAGTCCAGGTCGGCGAGGGTGGCGAGCTCGGGCTGGGGCTGGCCCTTGAGGGCCTGGAAGCGGTAATCCTCGGGGACCTCGCCGGGGGTGCGGATGTATTCGGGGGCCAGGCAGCCGCCCAGCAGCAGAGCGCCCATCAGGAGCAAAGCCAAGTGTTTCATGGGTGCCCCCCTTCCGTGTAGACCTGGGCTGGAACTGCCCGTCGTCCCCCCATTTTTTCAACCAATGACTGGACCGCGAAATAGAGCGTCGGAATGAAGAACAGGCTCAGCAGCGTGGCGGTGGCCATGCCGGCAACGACGGCGGTGCCCACCGACCAGCGCGCCGCGGCGCCAGCACCCGAGGACAGCAGCAGGGGCATCAAGCCGAAGACTTCCGCCAGGGCGGTCATCAGAACCGCCCGAAAGCGCAGCCGGGCGCCCTCCAGCGCGGCATCGAAGGTCGAATAGCCTTCGACTTCGCGCTTGTTTTTGGCGAATTCCACGATCATGATGGAGAGCTTGGCGTTGAGGCCGATGAGCATCACGATGCCCACCTGGACGTAGACGTCGTTGGCCAACCCGCGCAACCATATTCCCAAAAGGGCCCCGAAGACCACGATCGGCAGCCCCAGGAGGACCCCCAGGGGGATGGTCCAGCTCTCGTATAAAGCCGCCAGTACCAGGAAAACGAAGAGCACCGAGAAGGCGAAGATGAAGGCGGACTGGCCGCCGGCGAGCTTCTCCTGGAAGGCCAGCCCGGTCCACTCGTAGCCGAAGCCGCGGGGCAGGTCCTCGGACAGGCGCTCCATGGCGGCGATCGCCTGCCCGGAGCTGAAGCCGGGCGCGCTCTGCCCCGAGAGTTCCGCCGACCGGAACATGTTGTAGCGGTTGATGTGGATCGGGCCGCTGTGGGGCTTCACCGTGACCAGGGTGCTGAGCGGCACCATCCCGCCGGTGGCATTGCGCACATGGATGTCGCCGATGTCGTCCGGGCTTTGGCGGAATTCCGGTTTGGCCTGGATCATGACGCTGTAGACCCGGCCGAATTTGTTGAAGTCGTTGATCATGAAGCTGCCCAGGTAGAGCTGCAGGCCGTCGAAGACGCTTCGCAGCGGGATCCCCAGGGTCTGGACCTTTTCGCGGTCGATGTCCAGCTTGACCTGCGGCACGTTAACCTCGAAGGTGTTGAAGAGGGCCGCGATCGCCGGTTCCCGGGCGGTGGCGGCGACCATGTTCTGAGCCTCGCCATAGAGTTCTTCCGGGGTGTGGTTGGCGCGGTCCTGGAGCTGGTACTGGAAGCCGCTGACATTGCCCATGCCGGGGATCGAGGGCAAGGAGAAGACGAAGGCGCGGGCCTCGGGGTAGCCGGCGAACTCCCTGCGCAGGCGCTGCATGATGGCGTTCACCTGGGTTTCCCGGGAGGTCCGCAGGTCCCAGGGGTCCAGGGTCATCACCAGGGTGCAGGCATCCGAGCTGAAGGAGCTGGTCATGAGGTTGAAGCCGCCCCAGCCGAGTATCGTCTGGATGCCCGGAACCTCGGCGGCGAATCGCTCCGCGCGGGTCAACACCGCGTCGCTGCGCTCAAGGGATGCCCCCGGCGGCAGATTGAAGGTGGCGAAAACGACCCCCTGGTCGTCCTCCGGTACCAACCCCCCGGGCAGGGTCCGCAAAAGGCCGCCGGCGCCCACATACACGGCTACCAGAAGGACCAGGGGCACCACCAGGCGGCGCATGCAGAACTTGACGCCCGTGAGATAGCCGGTGGTGAGGCCGTCGAAAAAGCGGTTGAACCCCCGGTTGAAGGCGGTCAACAGCCCCCGCGCGTCCTTCTTCTTGGGGCGCAGGATCTTGACGCACAATGCCGGGGTGAGGGTCAGGGCCACCAGGATCGAGAGCAGGGCGGCAAAACACAGGGTGAAGGCGAACTGACGGTAGAGCTGGCCGACGATGCCCCCCAGAAAAACGATCGGCACGTAGACCGCGAGCAGCGCGCAGGCCACCCCGATGATGGGCCGGGTGACCTCGTCCATGGCCTTCTCGGTGGCCTCCAGCGGACTCAAGCCCTCCGCCATGTGGGCCTTGACGGCCTCCACCACCACGATGGCGTCGTCCATCACCGAGCCGATCGCCAGGACCAGCCCGAACAGGGAAAGGGTGTTGATGGAGAACCCCAGGGCCGCAAAGATGGCGAACGTGCCCACCATCGGCACGGGCACCACCAGGCAGGGAATCAAGGTGGCCCGGATGTTTCCCAGGAAAATGAAGACCACCAGGATGACCAGGCCCAGCGCCTTGAATAAGGTGAAGACCACTTCGGTGAGCGCGGCGCGGACGAACAGGGTGTTGTCGTAGGAGACCTCGTATTCCAGATCCGGCGGAAAACTCTGCTTGGCCCCCTCCATAAAGTCCCGGATCTTGTCGGCCACGTCCAGGGCGTTGGCCCCGGGGAGCTGGTAGACCACCAGGGTGGTGGCCGGCTTGCCGGCGCGGCGCGAAAACGAGGTGTACATCCGGGCGCCCAGCTCGCTTTGGGCCACGTCCCGGATGCGCAGGATCGAGCCGTCCGGCTGGGTGCGGATGATGATGTTGTCGAATTCCGCCTCTTCCGTCAGGCGTCCCCGGACGTCCACGGTTTCCTGGAAGACCACCCCGGCTCGGGCCGGCGGCTGGCCCACCTGACCGGCGGGCGCCTGGACGTTCTGGTCCCGCACCGCCTGGACGACGTCCGTGGCTGTCAGCCCCAGGCCGGCCAGGCGGTCGGGCCGGACCCAGAGGCGCATGGCATACTGCCGCTCCCCCACGATGGCGATGTTGCCCACGCCGTAGATCCGGCTGATGTGGTCGTAGAGGTTCAGGGAGGCGTAGTTGCTGAGAAACAGATTGTCGTAGGTCCCGTTGGGGGAATACAGGGACAGCACGATCAGCATGTCCGGCGAGGCTTTCTGGACCGTGATGCCGAAGTTGATGACCTCCGGCGGCAGGTCGCGCTCGGCCCGGCTGACCCGGTTCTGGATGTCGACCTGGGCGATATCGATGTCGGTGCCCACGGCGAAGGTGCAGGTCAGGGAATAGCGGCCGTCGCTGGTGCTGCTGGAGGACATGTAGAGCATGTTCTCGGCGCCGTTGACCTCCTGCTCGATGGGGATGGCGACGTTTTCCTCCACCACCCGGGCGCTGGCCCCGAAGAAGAAGGTCTCCACGGTGACCGTGGGCGGGCTGATGGGGGGGAACTGCGCCACCGGCAGGGCGAATATCGCCAGCACCCCGGCGATGGTGATCACCAGGGATATCACCATGGCGAAGATGGGGTGGTGGATGAAAAATTTTACCATGGTCCTATCCCTCGATCTTTTTCGGGCTGATGGATTCCTGGCTGGGGGTCACCTTGCGGCCCGGCACGGCCCGCTGCAGGCCTTCCACCACCACCCGCTCGCCGGCCGCGAGCCCCTCGCTGACAACGAAGAAGTCCCGGTAGCGCCGCCCCAGGGTGACGGTCCGCAGGGACACCTCATCGTTTTCGCCCACCACCAGCACCATCTGCACGCCCTGCATGACCTGCACCGCCCGCTGGGGCAGCAGCAGGGCATCGGGTCTTTCCTCCAGCACCACCCGGACGCGGCCGAACAGCCCGGGTCGCAGCAGCCCGTCGGGGTTGGGGAAGTTGACATACACGTTCAGGGTGCCGGTGGTCGGGCTCAAGGCGCGGTCCACGAAGCTCAGGCTGCCCCGGTGGGGATAGACTGAATCGTCGGCCAGGATCAGCTCGAAGGGCGCTGCGTTCTTGGCCGGGACAAAGGGGTTGCCCTCCGGGGGTTGTTGGGCCACGCGCAGATAGTCGACTTCGCTGAGGCTGAAGACGACCCGCATGGGGTCCCGGGAGGAGAGGGTCGTCAGCAGGGTCTGGTCCGGGGCCACCAGGTTGCCCACCGTCACCGCCTGCTTGCCGATAATCCCGGCGATGGGGGTGTGGATTTCGGTGAATTTCAGGTTCAGCTCGGCGTCGGCGATGGCCGCCTTGGCCTTTTCGATGGACGCCTGGCCGAACTCGACCGCCGATTCGGCGCTGTCGAGATCCATCTGCGGGGCGGCGTCCTCGGCCACCAGCGGTTTCAGGCGCGTCACATCCATCTGGGCCTTGTTCAGGGCGGCCTGGGCCTGGGCGAGACCGCCCCGGGCGGCCTGCAATGCCACCTGGTAGGGCCGCTGGTCGATCACAAACAGGGGCTGTCCGGCCTTGACCCGGCTGCCCTCCTCGAAGAGCACCTTCTCCAGGAAGCCTGCCACCCGGGAGCGGATCTCCACGGTTTCGCGGGCCTCGCTGCGGGCCACATACTCGCCGTAAATCGGGACGGTTTCCGCGGATAGCGCTGCCACCACGACGGCCGGCGGGGGGGCGGCCGGCGGGGCCCCGGCTTGATCCGGGGAACCGCAAGCCGCAACCAAGAAAAGCACAAGGCCGAAACCGGTCCGGGTAAATTGCTGGAAAGTCCTGTGCTCAGGGTATCTGGTCTTAAGCATCGCAAAACCTCTCACGGCAGCTGACCTGTCGGACAGTTGAATTGGGAAACAGTTGAAAACGATCGAGGCGGCCGGTCCCGCCAAACAGGATCAGGCGGTTGATGCCTATCTATGTGAGGTAAATCAGCAGACCCAAGGCCATCGGGGCCACCAGGATTTCTATTTTGCTGCTCCGCCGGATGCCGCGGGCTAATCCAGGCTGAGCGGTTTGAAGCTGTCGCTGAAAAGGGACTTGAGGTCGAAGGTCGAGCGCCTGCCCAGGTCGTCGAAATGCTGCTTCAGGAAGGTGTCCGCCCAGGCCTGGCCGCGCTCCTTGAGGTATGTCAGGAAGGCCCACTCGGCGTTCATCTTGCTGGATGCATCCAGCCCCTTGAGTTCTTCATGGCAGTGAATCAGGTGGACAAAGCAGTCGCGGTAGCGCTCGGACTCCAGTTTCTCGGCCGCGATCAATTGGTGGAGCAGTTCGATAGCGCGCAGCTCCTTGATCAGGCTGGAGTTGAAGGTGATCTCGTTCAGCCGGTTGATGATCTCGCGGCCGCTGCGCGGCAGCTTTTCCCGCACCAGCGGGTTGATCTGGACGACCACCAGGTCGCGCGTGGCCCGGTCCTCCACCAGGGGGTGCAGCGCCGGGTTGCCGATGAAGCCGCCGTCCCAGTAGGCTTCGCCGTCGATCTCGACCGCCTGGTACATGAAGGGCAGGCACGCGGAGGCCATGATGGTGTCCACCGACAGTTCGGGCTGCGTGAAGACGCGGCCCCGGCCGGTGCGCACGTTGGTGGCGGTCACATGGACCTTGAGTTCGGTGCAGCGGTTGACGCGCTCGAAATCGATCCTGGCGGCCACCAAGTCGCGCAGGGGGTTGATGTTGAGCGGGTTCAGCTCGTAGGGCGAAAACTGCCGGGTGAGGTGCTCGAAGAAGAGATAGCCCGGGGAGTGATCCAGGCTGAAGCGGTCGGTCAACTGGTCCCACAGGGTGCGTTGGATAGGCGAGGTGCGGGCCGCGTCGCTGACCGCCTTCCAGAAGGCGGCGAGGCCTTCACGGGCGCCTTCGCGGCCTGCGCGATGCAGCCCGTCGGCAACCACCGCCGCATTCATGGCACCTGCGCTGGTGCCGCTGATGCTGGCGATGTGGATGCGCGGGTCCGCCAGCATGCGATCCAGCACCCCCCAGGTCAGGGCACCGTGGGCGCCGCCCCCTTGAAGGGCGAGATCGATGGTTTTGCGCTCCGGGGCGGGGGGCTTGCGCGGCTTGCTTGGGCTCATGGGGTGTCTCCGTATGTAAGAGTTTGTATCACTGCACAGCAAGGGGCGGGCGTTGTCAACCCCTTTTTTGGGGGCGCCGCCCGCCGCCGGACCGGATCAGACAGCCGCCGCTATCGGCGCCCCCAAGGGCCGCGTGCCGTCAAAGCGTGTCATTCAGGGCAAAGCCGAAGCCGATGGTTGACTGCTTCCAGTTGTAGTCGATCATGCTTTCGCCGTAGCCGGTGAAGCCCTTGACATAGGCCCGCAGGGGCCCCAGCAGGGGCGGTGACATCCAGGTGAACTGGGCGGCCCCCTTGCCCTCCCTGATGTTGCCGCGGCCCATAAGGGCCAGGCTGTGGTTCCCCGGCTTGTAGATCGCGGTGAGCTCCCCGTAGCCGTAGTAGTCGGTGATATCCTCATTGTCGTCATCCCGGGAGCTTTCCGGGATGCGGTACCAGGGTTTGGCCAGGAGCGCGAAGTTGCCGCGTTCGATGCC
>JAWOJK010000295.1:0-6862 GCA_046481705.1 Desulfobacterales bacterium
TCCAGATCGTAGTAGCGGCGGGCCTCGGCGGCGCTGGCCATCGGGTCGTGGACCGCCGCCTGAACGCCGTAATCGGCAAGCTCCGTGATGATGTCGATCACCCGGGTGTTGCGCAGGTCCGGGACGTCTTCCTTGAATGTCAGCCCCAGCACGGCCACCCGGGCGTTGCGTACCTGTTTGCCGGCGCCGATGAGCATTTTGACCACCCGTTCGGCCACGTATTTGCCCATGTTGTCGTTGATCCGGCGTCCGGCCAGGATCATTTCGGGGTGGTAGCCAAGGGCCTCGGCCTTGAAGGTCAGATAGTAGGGGTCGACGCCAATGCAGTGGCCGCCGACCAGCCCCGGGCGGAACGGCAGAAAATTCCACTTGGTGCCGGCGGCCTCCAGCACTTCGGTGGTGTCGATGCCGATGCGGTGAAAAATCATGGAAAGCTCGTTCATCAGGGCAATGTTGATGTCCCGCTGGGTGTTTTCGATGACTTTGGCGGCCTCGGCCACCCGAATGGACGATGCGCGGTGGATGCCGGCGGTGACGATGCGGCCGTAGACTTTGGCGAGCAGCTCCAGGGTAGGGGCATCCGAGCCGGACACGATCTTGACGATCTTGTCGACGGTGTGGACCCGGTCGCCGGGGTTGATGCGCTCGGGCGAATACCCCACGGTGAATCCGGTTCCCAGTTGCAGCCCGCTCTCGCGTTGCAGGATCGGGACGCAGACCTCTTCGGTCACCCCCGGGTAGACGGTGGATTCAAACACCACGCAGGCCCCCTGGGCCAGGTTCCGTCCTACGGCGGTGGAAGCCCCGCGGACGGGGCCCAGATCGGGAATGCGGTGGTCGTCGATGGGTGTCGGTACGGCCACGATGACCAGCCCGCAGCTGGAAAGATCCGCGGGGTCGCGGCTGAACTTGATGGCGGTCCTGCGCAGGTCCGCCTCTGAAACCTCCAGGGTGCGGTCCTTGCCCGCCTCTAGTTCTGCGATGCGCTCGGCCTTCAAGTCATACCCGACAACCGTGAAGTGGGCCGCCAGGTGTACCGCGAGGGGCAGCCCCACGTAGCCCAGGCCGACGACCGCGATTTTTTCTTGGCCTGACAACAGATTTTCGAACGTGACCATTCGGTTTCCTTTCGCTTGTGTGCGGCGTGCATCCGCTGGAACGCAACAGTTTCCAGCCGCCTGGTGGTTTCAGGCGGGCCCGACATAGACGTCTTTGAAGGCCGAGAGGCCCAGCGCGAGCGCCCTGAGGATCCTGTCCAGCAGCCGCTCTCGGTCTTGGGGCAGCCGGCCCTCGAGGGTGATGTGGTTGGTAAAGGGCCTGTTGCGGGCCGCCGGACGGTTTCTAAAGGGCCCCCGGGTCACTTCGCAAGCACCCTTCCACTCGGGTTCGGTCCGGCTGCGGGCTTCGACGGCGTTTTCGCGGAAGGCGCGCCGGGGTCTTTGGTGGGCAAGGTCCGGCTGAGCAGGGCGTTGACCTCCCCTGCGCTCAGGTGGCGCCAGGTGCCCTCCGCCAACCGCCCGAGGCTCAAATTCGCCAGGCGGATCCGTTTGAGATCGGTAACCTTGTGGCCCACCTTGCCGACCATGCGGCGGATCTGGCGGTTGCGGCCCTCCTGCAGGACGATGCGGAAGCGCCGCGCCGTGAGCCGGCGGATCGTGGCCGGCCGGGTGCGGGTGCCCATCAGGGGCATGCCCCGGGCCATTTTCAACAGTGCACCGTCGGGAATCGGGGCCGCCACCGTCACCTCGTATTCCTTTTCGTGGTCGAAGGACGGGTGCGAGAGCCGGTGGTGGATCCGGCCGTCATTGGTCAAGAGCAGCAGCCCGCGGGAGTCCTTGTCCAGCCGTCCCACGGGAAAGACCCGCTGGGCGACGCTGACCAGATCCAGGACGACCCGTTCACCGGGGTGCTGGCAGCTGGTCACATACCCCGTGGGTTTGTTGAGCAGGATATAGACGGTCTTTTCCTGAAGGGTCACCGTTTGGCCGTCGACCGTGATCGTGTCGCGGTCGGGATCCACCTTGGTGCCCAGCGCCGTCACCGTTTGATCATTGACCGTCACGGCGCCCCGGCGGATATGTTCCTCACCGCTGCGGCGGGAGCAGAAACCGGCGGCCGAAAGGTATTTTTGCAGGCGCATGAGGGCCATGGATCACCGTGTCGTGCTTTGGGAAAAACGAGCGGCAAGGGGTACACGCCGGCAGCTTGCAGGCCACCGGTTGTCGGTTGGGTCAGGAACGGTAATCGGCATTTATCTTGACGTAATCAATGGAAAAGTCGCAGGTCCAGACCGCGGCCCGCCCCGAGCCCAACTTGAGATCCAGGGTAATCGTGAATTCCGCTGTTTTGAGAACCCGCGTGGCCTGCGCTTCAATGGCCTTGCCGCAGCCCTGGCCGTCTTTGCACATGCAGACAGCGTCGAAGAAAACGTCGATCCGTTCGGGTGCCAGTTCCGCCCCGGAACGGCCGGCCGCTGCCAGGATGCGGCCCCAGTTGGCATCCTCGCCGAAAAGGGCGGTTTTCACCAGGCTCGAATTGGCCACCGTGTCTGCGACCCGGCGCGCGTCGGCGTCGCTCACGGCGCCTTTTACCACGATCTCCACCAGCTTGGTGGCGCCTTCGGCGTCGCGCACCAGCATCTTGGCCAGCGCTGTCAGGATATCGTCCAGCATATCCTGAAAATCGGCCTGGGCGCCGGCTTCGGTCAGAGAGGCGCCCGAAAGGCCATTGGCCAGGAGCAGCAGGGTGTCGTTGGTGCTGGTGTCGCCGTCCACGGTGATGCGGTTGAAGCTCTTTTCGCAGGCCCTTGACAGACAGGTTTGCAACACCGCCGATTGGGCCTCCACATCCGTGCAGACAAAGCAGAGCATGGTGGCCATGTCCGGTCGGATCATCCCCGCCCCCTTTGCAACCCCTGCAACGGTGACGGTTTTGCCGTTGATGGCGGCCCGGCGGGAAACGGTTTTGGGTACGGTGTCGGTGGTCATGATGGCCTCGGCCAGATCGCCGAACCCCTCTGTGGACAGGGCCTTGACCAGACGCGGGGCGGCGGCGATGACCTTTTCAACGGGCAGTGGTTCGCCGATCACTCCCGTGGAGGCCGCAAGCACCAGGTTTTCGGCTATGCCCAGGTGCGACGCCGCGGCCCGGCACATGGCCATCGCGGCTGGAAGTCCGTTTTCGCCGACGCAGCAGTTGGCGTTGCCACTGTTGACGATGACGGCCTGGGCCTTGCCACCGGCAACCCGTTCGATGTCCAGGCGCACGGGGGCGGCTTTGACCCGGTTGGCGGTAAACACCCCGGCGACGCTGGCCGGGGTCTCGGAGAAAATAAGGCCTAAATCTTTCCTGCCGTTCTTTTTAAGGCCGGCGGCCAAACCGGCCGCTTTGAATCCCGGGCATTGGATGTCGGTGTGCAGGCGAGTCATGGGGGACTTTCTATGGTCAATGAGGTTATCGGATCGGGTCAACGGCGCGCCAGGCCGGCGTTGCTGATCAGCCGGCAGCGGCGCCGAGGGCTCCCCGTCGGCAGGTTTTCCGACCTCTCTACTTGCCAGAACACCCCTCCAATGTCAAACGGGATTGAGCCGTCTGCCGCGGCCTCAACGCCATTTGCGGGCGACCGTCAAAAGGCAAAAGCCCTTGACAACATAAGGAATATTTCTTAAACAGCACACCATGGAACACAAGCTCGTTATTTGTCTGAAGTGCGGCCGCGCCATGAGCTTTCAGCGAGACTGACGGAAGGTCTATTTTTTCTGCAGGTCCTGCGGTACCCGTTATCCAGTCGAAGCTCTGGTGGGTTGTCTCGATGAGGCTGTCGAAGCGTTTCTTGCCGATATTCCCTGCGACCGGTTGTGAGGCCGCAACAGGTGATGGCTGGCCCGAAGCGCTGTGATGCCATCGGAAAAACAAGTGCAAGGGGGGATTCGCATGTCGCGCTTTCCAGTCGAAACCGGAAAATCAACCAAATTTGAAATTCAGGCCTACAAAAAGCCCCGTGACCCCAAAGCCATACGCGATACCCACGTCGCGTTTTCGGGTGCACCCCGCAAACACCCTTACGATCTCCAGAAGATCATCCTGGTGCCGGACCCATACAGCACCAACACCTTCTACTACGAATTCATGACGGATGATATCACCTATGTCGAGGAGCTGCCCAGCCTGGTGGACATGGACGGACAGACCGTCACCATGGCCCGTATCTGGGTCAAGAAAATGAGTGTCGGTATGCGCTGCACCCCGTTTTTCATCGAGGATATTCGCCGCTTCGGGGGCTGAAAACCGCTTGGCAAGGGGACAAGGGTAAGCCCAGAGGCCACCTTCGGGTCTTACGCCATCGCGGCCCCGCCCAGGCCAACGGGTGCACCCCCCCGATCCGCCATCGATGATCGTATCGATTCACCGCCCGCTGGGCTCGAGACGCGAAAAACGCAGAGGAAACTGTGCCGTTTCCCCCCGTTGGCGAGAAAGCCGCGGTCTAAATTTTCCCTGATTAATTTCAGGTGATCTTCGGCCGACCGATCTGAACCCCCCTCGTTTTGCTTCACCGGAATACGGCCAGTGGCCGGTGGGACCGCCATCCAAAAAACCGACCCCCGTGTCCGGAATTGCCGCCACGTTCACAACGACCGCCCTATTGCGGGCAAGGGGCGTCTGGGGTTTCACGGTTGAGGGGCTGGCCGCTCTCGTCGCCATGCGGATTCCAGCCCGCGGTTCTCGCCAACAGCCACCAAAAGGCGCGCGCCTTGAGGTCGCAGTTGAGGGGTTTGCTGGTCGGGCAGTCGTAGGCAATGCAGGATTCCGTGTGGGTCTGACACCACTCCTCAGCCCAGTTTTTCACGCTGCCGTTGGCGCGGTAGTAGCAACCGAAATCGCCGCCCTTGGCCAAGTAGTCGACCCCGTCCGGATCGAAGCGTTCGATGTCCGCAAAATCATATAGTATCTTGTTGTGACCGCGGCAGAAACGGCGGATCTGCTGGTTGCGGCGGTGAACGTTGCCCGCTGCACCGCTGCCGTCCAGCGGCGCGGTCATATAAACAAAGGCGACGCCGGGAAACCGCTCTTCAAGCGCCGTCATCTGGCGGAGATAGTGCGCTGTCTCTTCCGCAGAATACCGGGTCAGCTGATCTCCCCAGGTCCAGACGACGACGTTTACATCCCCCCACCCCTTTTCCAGCAGAAAACGTGTCCTGTCGGCCCAGCGATGGGCGTCCGGCGTCCCCAGATCTCCCTGAAGCTCTTCGGTAAAAAATGCCAGCGCCCCACTGCCGCCCAAGCGGTCAAAAGCGAAGCGACGGTCCCTCAGTTCGAGGTTTGCCATACCGGCCACGATCTGACCGCCGGTAAGGCTGTACCCATAGGCAACCCGGCATTCTGTGCGGACTTTCTGGATCCAGGAAAGGGGAATCAGATCGATGCGGGTGCAGCGATGGTCGATGATGATGGGCGCCTGTCGGGCGCCGGCCGCCGCCACGGAAGATGCTCGAGGGGGGGTGGTGCAACCTGAAGCTGCAAATAAGACCCAAAATGTAATCACGATGCTGCAGAAAGCCCAACCCACAGGCGCCTGTGAAAAAGATCCAGCGCCACGGCGCAAAGGTTTTGCGGGACGCGATGGCCCCGCCGGCAGTGGTCGCCCCACTGGGGGGCATCCCAAAGCGCCATTTGGACGGGTGATCCTGCCGTCACGGATAGACCGGAACCAAACCGCCATGCCTGACCTCGCTGCGGAAGACGATTGCGCTGCGGGTGACTGCCCGAAATCCCTGCCTCTGTAACCCCGCCCGTTATTCCCGTCAAGTTTTCTTTCGACCAACCTCCCGGGATGGCCCGGAAATGGCGCGTTGGGTGGTTTCCGGGGTTGGGGCGCCTGGGTGTTGCAGAAAACCAGTTTCGGATTTTTTGAGCAGTCTGCCGATGTCAAAAAGCGGTGCTGCTGTATCTTTATTTTAAACAAAGCACGGGCTGCAGCCAAAAAATCTCCGCGAAAAACCTTTGAGCTCAAAGGTTTTTAAAGTCTATCCGGCGGGTCAAGTATACGCGCATCTGTGCTTCAGCCGCTGGCCGGTGGGTTTGAAGGTCGAGATGCCGAAACCGAAGATCGGGGTTTTGGCACATTCGGTGCTTGAGGCTGTGAGAAAAACACTTTTTAGTGAAATCCCTCTGATTCATTTGACGAACCATCCCTCGGCAATGTTGAGGGGGGGCACCAACGGAAAGGAATGTCGGGCATATGAAAAAGCACTGTTTTCATCTGTTTCTGATTCTGGCGATCTTGGTTTTTATTCCGCTACGGTCGATGGCTGGCAGTGCCACTTTGAACTGGCAGCCGAATGCTGAAAGCGACCTGGGAGGTTACCGGGTGTATTACGGAACTGCGTCGCGCACCTATGGCCCCCCGCTGAATGTCAACACCGCCAACACCTGCACCCTCAGTACTCTTTCCGAGAGCGCCACCTACTATTTTGCGGTTACGGCGTATGATACGTCGGGAAATGAAAGTGGTTTTTCAACCGAAGTGAGCAAAACCCTCATTGACGGCATCAATCCTGTGGTTGCGCTGTCCAGCCCGACCAGCGGCGGCAGCTACGCCACGGGCGCCTCGCCCCTGACGGTCAAAGGCACGGCGACGGACAACGTGGGGGTGACACGGGTCGCCTGGAGCAACGACCGCGGCGGCAGCGGCACGGGCAGCGGCACGGGCAGCTGGACGGCGGGCAGCATCGCCCTTTCCGAGGGGACCAACACCCTGACCTTCACGGCCGAGGACGTGGCCGGCAACCGCGGCAGCCGCAGCCTGACTGTGACCTACACGGCGCCCGTCCAGGTGTCCTCGGATCAGGTGGCCCCGACGGTG
>JAWOJK010000326.1:0-6558 GCA_046481705.1 Desulfobacterales bacterium
GAATGGGGTAGGGACGAAGGGCGAATTGTCCTGCCGGCAGCCATTGATGTTATTGCGATTGGATATAACGAAAGAGAGAAGGCGCCGGCCTCTGCAACTACCCCAAACCGCTCGACGAGGTCATCGCCCAGGCCACGGCCGCGGCTGCGCGCGCGGGGATCATCCTTTCCCAGAAGGAGATGCAGCTGGATGCCATCAAATCCTTTGTGACCGATGGTTGCGACGGGTGTGCCCTGTGCCTGGATGTCTGTCCCTACCGCGCCATTAAGCTGGAATCCTACAGCGACGAAACGGGGCGGACGCACCAGCGCATCCGCACCGACCCGGCGCTCTGCAAGGGCTGCGGCCTGTGTGCGGCCACCTGCCCCAAGGGTGGGGTTCAGGTGCACGGCTTCACCCTCCAGCAGCTCGGCAGCCAGGTGCGGGCCGCCCTGGAGGTCGCCGGCTGAAAATCCGCCCGTCACCGCCACGGCGGCGGCGATGCGGCCTGCGGTCACCCTGGAAGAAAAACACGCACAAGGAGAAATCGCTATGGCTGAAGAGTTCGAACCGGTAATCATCGGCTTTCTGTGCAACTGGTGCGCATACGCCGGGGGTGATCTGGCCGGGGTGTCGCGTCTGCAATACCCCCCCAACATGCGCGCGGTGCGGGTGATGTGCTCCGGGATGGTGCACCCCGACCTGGTGGTCGAAGCCCTCCAGCGCGGCGCCGACGGCGCCATCATCATGGGCTGACACCTGGGCGAATGTCATTACCTGGATGGTAATCACAAAGCATTGGCCCGGGTGGACGCGATTCATTTCGTGTTGGAAAATCTCGGCATCGACCCCGGGCGCTTCGAGATCGCGTGGGTCTCCTCGGCCGAGGCGCCGCGGTTTGCCGAGGTGGTCACCCGTTTTACGGAAAAGATCCGGCAGCTCGGTCCCAATCCCCTCAAAAGCGCCGCCGCGGCTGTGGGCTGACGCCCTCAAAGGGAGGATAGCGATGCCGACAGAAGCGTCAACCACCGGAATTGTTCGCGGCCAGCGGCGCGGTCAGGATGGACAGCCGCCCCTTGGTGCGGATCGAAACCCGGGGAGGAAGCCATGAAAACATTCTTTGATTTGATTCAAGAGGTTCAAAAGCCCGGCCTGTGCCACCGCTGCGGGGGATGTGTGACCTTCTGCACCGCCATCAACTACGGGGCCCTTGAGCTGGACAGCGACGGCAAACCCCGCTACGGGGAAATTGAAAAGTGCATCGAGTGCGGGCTGTGCCATGCCATCTGCCCCGAAATCGACGAGCTGGAGGAGGAAACCCAGCGCCAGGTGGGCTGGCGTGCCCCCATGGGGCGGATCATCGAAACCTCCGTGCTGCGTTCCACCGACAACGAGATCCGTAAAAAGGCCACCGACGGTGGGGCGGTGACGGGTCTGTTGCTGCACCTGTTTCGGGCGGGGCGCATCGACGGCGCCATCGTCGCCAAGCAGGTGGGGTCGTTTCAGCGCCGCCCCTTCCTGGCCACCTCGGAGAAGGAGATCCTGGCGGCGGCGGGCTTTTTTTTCGACACCTCCCACGGCATGAAAAGCTTCAGCGACCAGTACATGACCTACTCGTCGATCGAAGAGTTCGACCCCTTGGTCAAAAAAGGGCTTGAACGCGTGGCGCTGGTGGGGACCCCCTGCCAGATCCACTCGGTGCGGCGGATGCAGGCCATGGGGCTGGTGCCCTCCGACAGCATTCGCTTCTGCCTCGGCCTGTTCTGTTCGGGAAATTTCACTTTCGGGGAAGGCGATCGCGCCAAGCTCGCCGAGTGGGGCGGCTTTCGCTGGGACGAGGTCCGCAAGATCAATATCAAGGAAGACCTGCTGGTGCACCTTGCAGGCGGCGACATCCGCCGCATTCCGCTTGAAAAGTTATATGCGATCCGGCGTTACGCCTGCCGCTTCTGTCCGGATTATGCTGCCGAGTATGCCGACATCTCCTTTGGCGGCATCGGGGCCGATGAAGGCTGGACGACCGTCATCACCCGGACCCCGCTGGGGCGCGCCGCCCTGGCCGACGCCAAGGGCAGGGGGGCGCTGACCGAATACAGCGTTGCCGACAAGCCCGACTACGCCAGCCGGGCGCTGGAGATTGTCAAAACCTGGTCGGACCGCAAGAAAATGGCCGCCCGGGAAAACCGGCGCACCCTGGGCAGCAAGTCCGTTCAGATTAAAAGCTGATGGCGACGGCCGCAGCGACGAATACGGCTGGTGAAGTCGAGCCAGCAGGAGGGCATCCACATGACGGTTAAAGTGGCCAGTGAATGGCTGAATTCCTGTTCAGGCTGCGAGATTTCGATCCTGGACATGGGTGAGCGGCTGCTGGACGTGCTCAAAGTAGCCGATTTCGTCCACATCCCGGCGCTCATGGACCACAAGTACTTCGGGCAGCTGGGTGACGGTCGGCACATTGAAATCCCCGAGGCCGACGTGGGTCTGATCAGCGGCGGCATCCGCAACCAGGAGCACCTGGAGGTGGCCGAGGAGATGCGCCGCAAGTGCAAAACCCTCATCGCCCTGGGCACCTGTGCCACCCATGGGGGCATCCCGGCGATGACCAACGCCTATACCACCGACGAGGTCCTGCAGCGCTACTACAGCACCGAAACCACCGACCCGGCCGCGGCTTTCCCCAGCCAGGGGATTCCCCCGCTGCTGGACGCCTGCTATGCAGTGGACGAAAAAATCAAGGTCGACATTTACCTGCCCGGCTGCCCGCCGCATCCCGACCACATCTTCGGGGCGCTGGTGGCCCTGGTGGAGGGCCGGGCGCCGGTGCTGCCTGGCAAAAGTGTCTGCGACACCTGCCCCACGGTCCGCAAGGGCAAGGGCGAGCTGAAAACGATGCGCCGTTTTCTGCAAAACCCGGCCTACGGCGCCCCCGGCGAGCCCCTGGATCGGATGCGCTGCCTGCTGGAGCAGGGCTATCTGTGCATGGGGCCGGTCACCCGCGCCGGTTGCGGCGGTGACGCCATCCTGCCCCGCTGCATCTCCGCGCGCGTCCCCTGCCGCGGCTGCTACGGGCCGGTGCGGCCGAACGGCAACCAGATGATGGACATGCTGAATGCCCTGGCTTCAAACGGCATCGAGGTCCGTTCGCTGCCCGGCATCAAGTCGTTGCTGAGATTTTCCGGGGCGCACCACCTGTTGCGCCCCGTTTCGCCTGAAAGGAGGCCCCACCCATGAGCCAGACCATCACCATTCAACCGATCACCCGCATCGAGGGCCACGCCGCGATCGGCATCGAGCTGGACGACGGCGGCAACGTCCGCGACGCGCACCTGAACATCATGTCCCTGCGGGGTTTTGAGAAATTCGTGGAGGGCATGCCGGCCGAGGAGCTGCCGCGCATCGTCAGCCGCATCTGCGGCATCTGCCCCTGGATGCACCACCTGGCCGCCAACAAGGCCGTCGACCGCTGCTTCGGCGTGACGCCGCCGCCGGCCGGCCAGAAGCTGCGGGAGCTGATGCAGACCATCGCGCATGCCGAGGACAAACTGCTGCATTTCTTCTTCCTGGCCGCAGCCGACTTCGTGATCGGCCCGGACAGCGATTACGCCGTGCGCAACGTGATCGGCATCGCCAAGGCCAACCCCGAGCTGGCCCAGCGCGTGGTTAAAATGCGCTTCCTCGCCAAGATGATCCTCGACAAATTCTCCAGCAAGACGATTCACCCGATAGCCGGCGTGCCGGGCGGTTTTTCAAAACCCCTGCTGGAGGAAGAACGGCTGGACATGCTGGCCAAGATGCACGAGATCCTCGACTTTGCGCTGTTTACCATCGAGTTTGCCAAAAAAGAGGTCTTTCCCAAATACCTGGACACCATCCAGACTTTGGGCGTCATCACGACCGGCTTCATGGGCACCGTGGATCCCCAAGGAGCGCTGAACCTCTACGACGGCAAGATCCGTCTGATGAAGCCCGACGGCGACTTCGTGGCGTTCGACCCCCAGGATTACATCGATTTTATCGGCGAGCATGTCGAACCCAACTCCTACGGCAAGTTTCCCTATGCCCGCTGCTGGGGCGAGGGGTTCTCGTTGGACCTCGAAAACCCCAAAGGCGTATACCGCGCCAACACCCTGGCGCGCATCAACGTCGCCGACAAGATCGCGACCCCGCGCGCCCAGGCCGAACTGGAGGAATTCCGGGCCGCCTTCGGCCGACCGGCTCAGGCGACCCTGCTGTACCACTACGCCCGCCTGATCGAAGAGGTTTACGCCTGTGAACGTGCGATTGAGATCCTGCAGGATGCCGCGATCACGGATCCCAACGTGCGCGCCGCGGTCGAACCGCGCGCCGGCCGGGGGGTCGGCTGCGTAGAAGCCCCGCGCGGAACCCTGCTGCATGACTACACCACCGATCAAAACGGCCTGATCGTGAGCGCCAACATGATCGTCGGCACCACCCACAACCTCGGGCCGATGAACATGAGCGTCAACCAGGCGGCCCGCGCCTTGATTCGCAACGGGGAGGTCACCGAAGGGATTTTAAACCGCATCGAAATGGCGGTGCGCGCCTACGACCCATGAATCAGCTGTGCCACTCATCGCCTGGATGGCGATCACGGCGTGACCATCACCATCACCGACGCCCGCAAGCAGGTCATTCGCAAATGGCCGCAGCAGGCCTGAAAACATCACCCCCCTCAAAGATCCTTCCTCCTCAATCGGAGGCGGGATCTTTTTTTTCGTGGTGCCGCTGCGGCCAAGGACCCGTCGGCCGGTGAGGCGCTTGCTGCTTCCCTTTGGACCTCTAACGTGTTATTTTTCAAGCCGTTGAGAAATGCAGGGGCGTTGTCGGACGCCTCCGGCCTCCTGTTGTAAATTTTTGAAGTGTGAGGGCAGGGCAGATGCCCAACGACATTCACCTCCAGCAGCCCGCGCCGGACCGCCTGGTGCTTGACATGACCGGCAGCTGGCGGATTGGCGACCCAAAGCCCGCCCTGGATGCGGTCGAATCCCGTTTGGCCGTGGGTTCTGAAATCCGCGCGGTGAGCTTTGGCAGCACCGCGCTTGGCGAGTGGGACAGCAGCCTGCTGACCTACCTGCGGCAGGTGATGCGGCTGTGCGAGGCACGCCAGGTGGCGGTCGATCTCGCAGGGCTGCCCGAAGGCGCCCGGCGTCTGTTGACCCTGGCGGCCGCGGTGCCCCCCCAGGACGATGCGCGCGCGGCGGGTGCCCGCGACCCCTTCCTGGCCTCGGTGGGGGCGGATGCGATTGAATTCTGCAAATCCTGCGGCGAGCTGATCGGCTTTGTCGGTGCGACCTTTGTCGCCGGAACCAAACTGCTGGCCGGCCAGGCCCGTTTCCGGCCCCAGGACCTGCGCGGCTTTGTGCTGGACTGCGGCGCCCGGGCGCTGCCGATCGTCTCCCTGATCAGCCTGCTGGTGGGCTTGATCCTGGCCTTTATCGGCATCCTCCAGCTGAAGTATTTCGGCGCCCAGGTGTTCGTGGCCGACCTGGTGGGGATCGGGATGGTGCGCCAGATGGGGGCCATCATGACCGGTGTCATCATGGCCGGCCGCACCGGTGCGGCCTTCGCCGCCCAACTGGGCACCATGCAGGTCAACGAGGAGATCGATGCCCTCCAGACCCTGGGCATCAACCCGATGGAATTCCTGGTGCTGCCGCGGATGCTGGCCCTGACCGCGATGATGCCGCTGTTGTGCCTGTACGCCAACCTCATGGGCGTTCTGGGGGGGTTCGCCGTGGCGGTGGGCCTCTACGGCGTCAATGGCACCACCTACATTCAGCGCACGTTGGAGGCGGTGGGGGTGCAGGACCTGTGGGTGGGGCTGTTCATGAGCTTCGTATTCGGCATCCTCGTGTCCCTCGCCGGCTGCCTGCGGGGCCTGCAGTGCGGTCGCAGCGCGTCGGCGGTCGGCGACGCCGCCACCTCGGCGGTGGTCACCGGGATTGTGGCGATCGTGGTGGCCACGGCCTCGATCACCGTCCTGTGCGATGTGCTCGGGATTTGAAAAACTCCTCGGGCCAACCAATCACAGGTGACCATGCCTGAACCCCACATTCATGTTTCGGACCTGACCATGGCCTACGGCGACTTCGTAGTCATGCGGGACCTGACCTTCACCATCAACCGCGGCGACATCTTTATCATCATGGGCGGCAGCGGCTGCGGCAAGAGCACGCTGCTGAAGATCATGGTGGGGCTCAAGGCCCCCGCCCGGGGGCAGGTCCGCTACGGCAGCGAGAGCTTCTGGGACGCCGGGCGGTCTGCGCAGCAGCGCCTGATGAAGAACTTCGGCGTCCTCTACCAGAGCGGGGCGCTCTGGAGTTCCATGACGCTCGCGGAGAACGTGGCACTGCCGCTGCAGCACTATACCGACTTGGGGGCCGGTGACATCCGCGAGCTGGTGGCGCTTAAAATGGCGCTGGTGGGGCTGGCGGGCTTTGAAGACTTCTACCCTTCGGAGATCAGCGGCGGCATGCGCAAGCGCGCCGCTCTGGCGCGGGCGATCGCTCTGGATCCGGAGATTCTCTTTTTTGACGAACCCTCCGCGGGCCTCGACCC
>JAWOJK010000337.1:0-35631 GCA_046481705.1 Desulfobacterales bacterium
GTCGTGACTTTCATTTTGACGATGGGGTTGTAGAGCAGGTAGCGGCGGTCCGCGGCCGAGGCCGAGCGCATGTAGTCGGCGGCGCGCGCGGCGAAAAGCTTCATGGCGGCCAGGCGTGCGTAGGCCTCGGTCAAAAGCTGGCGGATGTGGGGGAAATCCGTCACGAACTTGCCGTAGAGGTTGCGGTGGGCCGCGTGGTTGATGGCCTCGTAGAAGGCATGGGTGCAGATGCCGATGGACGCCCAGCCGAGATTGAACTTGCCGATATTGACCGTGTTGAGGGCCGCATCCCATGCTTCGCGGCCGGTGGAGAGGATCTCCGCATCGGTGACGGGGTAGGCGTGCAGGGCGTACTCGGCCACAAAGCTCTGCCAGTCCACGACGTTCTGGACGCAGGTGTAGTTTGCATGGCGCGGGTCCACTGCAAAGAAGACGAAGTCGCCGGTGTCCGAGTTTTTGCCGAAGGTGGCGACCAGCGCGGCCTCATTGGCGTTGCCGATGTAGTATTTGCCGCCGTCGGCCACGTAGCGGTTTGCGGCCAGCGGCGTGAGGGCCATCTCCGAGGAGTAGAGATCCGCCCCGTGGGCTTTTTCCGACAGGCCGAAGGCAAATATGCCGCCGGCCTTCAGCAGCCTGGCGCTTTTGGCCTTGAGGGCCTCGTTGGCGCTCATCCAGATCGGCCCCAGCCCCAGAATGGTCACCTGCCACGTGTACCAGTAGGCCAGTCCGTAGAAGCCGAGAATCTCGTTGAAGGCGCTGATCCGGAAGGTGTCCCAGCGCGCGTCGGCCTCCCCGCCGCCCTGCGCGGCGGGGGTCAGCAGGGTGGCGAAAATTTCGTTTTGCGCGACGAAATCGAGAAAGTCCGCATACCACACCCGGTTGTGGTAGTCGGACTTGAGTTTGCGCTTTCCCTTTTGCTCAAAAAATTCAATTGTTTTCAACATGATATGACGTGAACGTTCGTCCAGGTGTTGAAACTTTTCGGTCTTCGGATTGAGCAGCATCGCGGGCTTATCCTTTCAAGGCCGGCGGCAACGGTCTTATGCCAGACCCCGTTCGCGGGCCATCTTCAGGTAGGTCTCAAACAGGTTGACCGGCGGGACGTAACGGTCCTCCTCGGGCTTGGGCACCAGGCGCAGGGCCTCGAAGTCGCAGGCCGTGACGCACAGGCCGCAGCCGATGCAGCGCTCGGGATCGATCCGGGCGTTGTCGGTGATGGTGATCGCCCGCATCTGGCAGCGATCCGCGCAGCTGCTGCAGGCCGTGCACTGCTCCGGGTCGACGGCCGCGAAGTAATTGGTGGCCACCGCGCGCGCGGGCTGGTCCAGGGCGTTGAGGTTTTTCAGAATCTGGCAGCAGCAGCCGCAGCACATGCAGATGTTGGCCGGTTTCTGGGCATTGCCGGGCTGCAGCACCAGGCCGGCGTCCAGGCCGACTTGCAGCAGGGCGACGGCCTCATCCTGGGAGATGCCCCGGCCCAGCCCGTTTTCCTCATAGAAATGGGCGCCGGCGCCGAAGGACAGACAGACCTCCAGCGGCTTGCCGCAGCCCTTGCCCATCATCTGGTGCTCCCGGCGGCAGATGCACGGCGAGACGACGATCTTGGACTGGCGCCGGATGATGGCCTCGGCCTGCTCGTAGGGCATCACGGCCATTTCGGCCGAGACGCTCTGGGAGACCGGGATCACCCGCAGCTGCTTGGTGTCCTGCCCCAGCCAGGCTTGCTGCATCAGGTGGGGGATGTATTCGTTGACGTCCCGGATCAGCTCTTCGTCGAGATCGTTGACGTGGTACTCCCAGATGCCGATCACGAACTGGGCGGCCATGTACTGCAGGCCGCCGCCGCGGCGTGTGCGAAAGATCAGGCCCTTGCGGGACATGCGCTCCAGCTCGGGGGCGAGTTCGGCGGGGTCCCGCTCCAGGCGGTGGGCAATGCCCTCGGCCGCCTCGGGCATCAGGGTCAGCCCCAGGGCGATCTGCGCCTCCTCGGGGGTGAAGAGCCGCTTCAGGATCCGCAGCTCCACCCCGCTCGCGGTGGCCGGGAAGCCTGCGGGCAGGTGGTCCAGGTGGGTCGCCAGGCGCTGATAGACGTCGGTCATGCAGTTCTCCTTGGAAATTTCGGTTGGAAACGGCGGTCGTCGAGGGCCGGGGCTCGGCGGTCGTTTGAGTGCCATCCATCGGCCCGGCGCTTCGCGTGGGCCAGGTGCCATGCGGGCCAAACCGGTCGAGACCTCAGAAGACCTTCACCCCGCGCTGCTGGAGTTGCTCCTGCCGCTGTCGCAGCGCCTCCTGCTCGGCTTGGATCAGGGCCTCGAGGTTGTCGGCATAGATGATCATGATGTGATATTCGGCTTCGCCGAAAACGTTGGTGCTGACCGTCGCCATCATCACGTCGGCGCCCTCGTGCCAGAAGAGGGTGCGGGCGCCGTTGTCCCCCCAGGCAATTTCCTCGGGGGGGCCGTACTTGTCGGTGAGGGTCGTCAGGGTTTCCTGGCCCTCCTTGGGCATGTGGATGCTGAATAGCAGCGGCGTTTGGCTGTAGCCGGAAAAAATCAGGAAGACCCTTTCGAAGGGGATCTTTTGCTTGCGGGTCTGTCGAAACATCAGTTTGCGCGTGGAATGGTCGACGCGTTCGCCGGCCGGGGAGTTGAGCCTGCGGTTGAGCTGGTGCAGGGCAGGGAAGTGCTCTTTCAGAAACCCGCGGTAGTTGATTTCAAGGTTGATAATGCTGCGGGTTTCGATGGCGTAGGGGCCGAGCTGGCCTTCGAGATTCTTGCGGATGGCATCGGTCAAAACGCTGCTGGCGCCGAGATTGAAGAAGGTAAAGCCCGCCGGTTCCGGTGCGGGCGGCGGGGGTGCGGCGCTGTCGCCGCAGCTGCTGGAGACGGCCGCGAGCAGGGTGAGGGCCAGCAGCAGGAGAAGGGGGGGCGTGCGTTCGGGTCTAACGCAAAAAAAGGTCATTGCTTGCCTCTGCGGTGTTTGGCCTGGCACATTCAAGATTTTCGAATCATAACGGAAAATGCCGGACTTGACAAAAGGTTTTCGTCCGGATTTAACCGATACGTTCGGCAGCAGGTTCCCCACCATCGCTTATCACAAGGAAGGTTTGCCATGCCCGTATATGCCCTGGAAGGCATTCGACCCGTCATCGACCCATCGGTTTATCTGGCCCCCACCGCAACCCTGATCGGCAACGTCACCATCAGAGGGCAGTCATCGGTCTGGTTCAACAGCGTCGTCCGCGCCGACTCCGAGGCCATCGCCATCGGGCGCGAAACCAACGTCCAGGACTTCACCATGTGCCATGTCGACGCCGGGTTTCCCCTGACCATCGGCGACCGTGTGACCATCGGCCACCGCTGCGTGATTCACGGCTGCAGCGTGGCGGACGACTGTTTGATCGGCATGGGCGCGATCATCATGAACGGTGTCCGGATCGGGCGCGGGAGCATCGTGGCGGCCGGGACCGTGATTCTGGAGCACACCGAGATTCCGCCCTTTTCGCTGGTGGCCGGGGTGCCGGGTACGGTCAAGCGCACCCTGGAAGCCGACATCATCTCGGTCATCAACGTTTCCGTCGAAATCTACAAGGAGCGCAGCCAGGCCTATCAGAGGCCCGGAAACTTCCAGGCCGTGGCGTGAACCGGCGCCCGTGAGCGCCACCCCGAACAAAACCCGCACCCGCCTGCCGGCCGATGCGGGTTTTGCTGCAATTCATGGGCGTTTGCCCCGGCTGCGGGTGGAGCGCGTCAGGCGTGAGCCTCGAATAGCTCGGCCAGGGCGCCGAGATGCTGCTTTTCTTCGGTGGCAACCCTGAAAAGGACCTCGCGGGCGGCAGCGTCGGCGCTCTTTTCGGCAAAGCGCAGGTAAAGGTCCATGGCCTGGGTTTCCAGCATCATGGCCAGCGTCAGCAGGTCCGTCAGCGAGTGCAGGTAGGCTTCGTTTTGCGCAAGAAAGGCGTCGATTCCGAAACCGCCTTCCATGATGCCCGACAGTCTCCCGGTCTGCAGGTGGCGGCCCTCGGGGTCCTCGGGCGCTATTTCGGCATAGAGCCCCAGCAGGGCTTCCTGATGTTTGACTTCGAAGCCCGCCAGGCGTCGCAAGAGCGCGATCAGCGCCCCGTCACTGGCGCGGTCGGCCGCTGCGCCGTAGAACCGGCCGAGCCCTTTTTCCATGGCCAGCGCGATGGCGATGATCTCAACCGGGGTCTCGTCGCCGCGGATGAGGTCCAGGTTGAGTTCCCGGGGCCCTTCGGCCGAAAACCCCTTCCAGGCCTTGATGCCGCCCTTCAGGTTGTAAACCTCTCCAAACCCCCTGCCGGCCAGCAGCTGGGCGGCCACCCGGCTGCGGCCCCCGATGGCGCAATAGACGATCACCGGTTTTTGCGGGTCCAGTTGGCTGATGGCGGTATCCAGCTGGGACAGGGGAATCAGCTTGGCGCCCGGCAGGTGGGTTTGGCTGTACTCGGATGGCTGGCGCACGTCCAGCAGGGCGTAGCTGCCCGCGAGTTTTTCGGCCAAGAAGGCCTTGAGGTCGTCTGCGCTCCAGGAGGTGACCGGCGAAAAAAGGGTTTTCAGCAGGGACATAGCGGTCTCCTTTGCGATGTTCGGTAAAAATGGCCGTTTCGGACCCCGGCCCGGGGGGCTAAAAAACGCGTCGCCTGGGCGGCGATGGCGGCTGTGCCGGCGCCAGGGCCCGGAAAAAGGCCGTGACCCGGGCGAGGTCCTTGCGGCCCGGCGACCGTTCGACGCCGGAGCTGACGTCCACGGCATCCGGGCGGGCGGCCGCAACCGCGGCGGCCACGTTTTGCGGCGAGAGCCCGCCGGCGATGATCAGCGGGTGGTTTTCGCCCAGGCCCCGCGCCGCCGACCAGTCCCAGGGGCGGGCGTTGCCGCCGGGCAGTCGGCCGCCGCCGTGTTCGACCAGCAGGGCCACGCTGGGGTAAGCCGCCGCCCGGGAGAGGGTCGGTTCCTTCTCCCGGAAAAGCGTTTTCAGGACGATCAGCCCTTCGGTCTGCAAGCGGGTTGCAAGCTCGGGCGGTTCCTGACCGTGAAGCTGGACCGCGCGCAGCCGGCAGTGTGCCACCCGGTCCATGATGGTGTCAAAGGCGGCGTTCACAAAAACCCCGGTCGGGACCACCTGCGGCGGCAGCGCGAGGGCGATCTGACGGGCCTGCTCACGGGTGACGTTGCGGGGGCTGGGGGGGTAGAAAACCAGGCCGATCGCCGCGGCCCCGGCGGCCGCACAAGCCGCGGCGTCCGCGCTGCAGGTCAGGCCGCAGACCTTGACCTGAGGCCGGTCGCGGCCGTCTTCTGAACCCATCATGGGATCACCCCCCGCAGGAAACGCAGCCGGGCAGCCGGGTCCGGGGCGCGCACGAGGCTCTCGCCGACAAGGAAATTGTGGATCCCGGCCGCCTGCAGGCGTTCGATGTCCGCGCGTGAATGGATGCCGCTCTCGGCCACGGCGCGCTGCCCGGGGCCTAATTGGGCGGCCATCCGGACGGTGGTTTCCAGGGAGGTTTCAAAGGTCTTCAGGTTGCGGTTGTTGATCCCCACCAGGCGGGCGCCGCAGGCAATCGCCGTTTGCATGTCGGCGGGGCTGTGGGTTTCCACCAGGGCCGCGAGCCCCAGCTCGTCGGCGAGCGCCAGGAAGTCGCGCAGCTGGGACGGCGCCAGGATCCGCACGATCAGCAGGACCGCATCGGCCCCCATCGCGGCCGCCTCGTAGATCTGGTAAGCCGAGACGGTAAAATCCTTGCGCAGCACTGGCAGGTCCATGGCGCCGCGCGCCGCCAGCAGGTCGGCCATGCTGCCCTTGAAATAGGGGCCGTCGGTCAGCACCGAGAGCGCCGCGGCCCCGCCGGCGGCGTAGGCCCGGGCCTGCGCGGCGGCGTCCAGATCGGCGCAGATGACCCCCTTGGAGGGCGAGGCACGCTTGATTTCGGCGATGATGTTGGGGCTGCCGGCGGGGGATTCGGCCAGGGCTTCAAAAAACGGGCGGATGTCGCTGCGGGCGGCCGCCCGGGCGCGCAGCTGGCCTACGGGCAGCGCGCGCGCGGCGGCGGCCACCTCGGCCTGCTTGGATTGCACGATTCGGTCGAGAATGTCCATGGCCTCAGCCGTTCTCCCGCGAGAAGCGCACCAGCGCCTCGAGTTTGGCGGCGGCGGCGCCGTTGTCGAGCGCCGCTTCGGCCAGGGGCAGCCCCGCCGCCAGGCTGGCGGCTTTGTCGGCGGCCACCAGGGCGGCGGCACTGTTGAGCACCACCACGTCGCGCCGCGGGCCCTTTTCACCGGCCAGGATCTTGCGGGTGATCTCGGCGTTGGCGGCGGCATCCCCGCCGGCCAGGGCTGCGGGATCCGCCAGGCCTCCGAAAAACTGCTCGGGATGGAGGTCGTAGGTCGTCACCAGCCCGTCCCGGAGTTCCGCGACGCGGGTCGGGGCACAGATCGAGATCTCGTCCAGGCCGTCGTGGCCGTGGACCACCAGGGCCCGTCGGGCGCCCAGGAGCTTCAAGGCGTTGGCAAACATTTCGGTCAGGGACGCTGCGTAGACCCCCAGCAGCTGGCAGTTGGCGCCGGCCGGGTTGGTCAGCGGCCCCAGCATGTTGAAGATGCTGCGAATCGCCACTTCCTTGCGGGCCTTGGCGGCGTAGCGCATGGCGCTGTGGTAGAGGGGGGCGAAAAGAAAACCGATGCCCAGCTCGAAGATCGCCTCTTCCACCACTTCGGGGTCGGTGTTGAGGTTGACCCCTAATGCTTCCAGCAGGTCGGCGCTGCCGCATTTGCTGGAAATCGAGCGGTTGCCGTGCTTGGCCACCGTGACCCCGCAGCCGGCCACGACGAAGGCCGTGGTGGTGGAGATGTTGAAGGTCTGGGCGCCGTCGCCGCCCGTGCCGCAGGTGTCCACCACAATGTCGGCGGGGGTCTGGATGCGGTGGGCCTTGCGGCGCATGGCCTGGGCGGCCCCGGCGAGTTCCTCGAAGGTTTCGCCCTTGGTGGCCAGCGCCCCCATCATGGCGCCGATCTGCGCATCGGTGGCCTCGCCCGAAAGCACATGGCTGATCATGGCGCCCATTTCGGTTGCGGTCAGGTCGTTGCCCTGGACGATTTTAATCAAATTGTCACGGAACATGGGTATTTTTCCTCCCTGTGGCGGCCGGGATGCCGGCCTTAGCGGGGGTCGGTGGATTTTAGAAAATTGCGCAGCAGGCGCTTGCCGACCGGGGTCATGATCGATTCCGGGTGAAACTGGATCCCCTCGGTGGGGTGCTGGCGGTGGCGGATGCCCATGATCTCCCCGTCATCGGCCTCGGCGGTGACCGACAGGCATTCCGGCAGGTGCACGCGTGAAACCGCCAGCGAGTGGTAGCGCATGGCCTGAAAGGGCTTCGCGATGCCGGTGTAGAGCGCCTCACCGTCGGCGCTGACCATGGAGGTCTTGCCGTGCATCAGGCGCTTGGCCGCCACCACCTCCCCGCCGAAGGCTGCCGCGATCGCCTGATGGCCGAGGCAGACCCCCAAGAGCGGCACTTTGCCGGAGAACTCACGGATCGCCGCCAGCGAGATGCCGGCGGTTTCGGGGCGCCCGGGCCCCGGCGAGATGACGATCCCGGCGGGCGCCAGGGCGCGCAGCTGCGGCAGGCTCAGGGCATCGTTGCGGACCACGGTGACCGCCGCGCCCAGCTGCATGAGGTATTGGACCAGGTTATAGGTGAACGAGTCGTAGTTGTCGATCATGACGATCATCGCGTGGTCCTCCGGCCGCAGACGGCTTGGCGTGTCACCAGCTCCAGGGCTTTCTGGATGGCCATGGCCTTGTTGACGGTTTCCTGGCGTTCGCGCTCGGGGTCGGAATCGGCCACCAGACCGGCGCCGGCGCGGACCGTCAGACGGCCGTTTTCGATGCAGGCCGTCCGGATCGTGATCGCCAGATCCATGTTGCCGTGAAACGAGATGTAGCCCACCGCCCCGCCGTACGGGCCGCGGGGCGTTTTTTCGAGCTCGGCGATGATCTCCATGGCCCGGATCTTGGGCGCGCCGGAAAGCGTGCCGGCCGGAAATGTCGCCCTCAGCAGGTCCCAGGCGTCGCAGCCCGACTTGAGGTCGCAGCGGATGTTGGACACCAGGTGCATCACGTGGGAGTAGCGCTCCACCATCATCAGGTCCGTCACCTGGACGCTGCCCACCTCGGCTACCCGGCCCAGGTCGTTGCGTCCGAGGTCCACCAGCATGAGGTGCTCGGCGCGCTCCTTTTCGTCCTGCAGCAGTTCGTCGGCCAGCGCGCGGTCCGCCTGTTCGGTGGCGCCCCGCGAACGGGTGCCGGCAATCGGTCGCAGCGTGGCGATGCCGTTTTCCAGGCGTACCATCGTCTCCGGTGAGGACCCCACCAGGGCCAGGTCGTCCATCTGGAGAAAATAGAGGTAGGGCGAGGGGTTGATGAACCGCTGGGCCCGGTAAAGAGACCAGAGATCCGGCGGGTTGGGGCAGACGAAGGGTTGGGAGACCACCGCCTGGATGATGTCCCCGGCCGTGATGTAGGCCTTGGCGCGCATGACCCGCTCGCGGTAGGCTTCCGGCGGGTGGAGCGCCGTCAGTTGAAAGTTCTCGCTCACGGGCGCGTCCGCCGCTGCCGGGCGAGCCAGCAGGCCCAGCAGTGCCCGCAGGCCTTCGATGGCTGCGGCGTAGCTGTGGTCGGCGCTTTGCGCGCCATCCGGAAAGGTGATTTTGACGGCCAGCAGGGTGTGCCGGATATTGTCGAAGATCAGCAGTTCATCCGGCAGAATGAACTGCGCCAGGGGGGTTTCGGGCGGCAGTTTGTTGGGGATCTTTTCGAAAAACGACACCGTTTCATAGGTCAGGTAGCCCACCAGGCCGCCCCAGAAGCGGGGAAGCGCGGGCATCTCGGGCGGTCGGAAGCCTGCCATGAAGGCCCTCAGGACCGCCAGGGGATCGCCGCCGTGCGGCACCCGCCGCAGCGCGCCGTTTTCCCGGATCTCGACCGCGTCCCGAAAGACCTTGAGATGCGCCCGGGCCGAGGTCCCCAGAAAGCTGTATCGCCCCCAGCGCTCACCGCCCTCGACGCTTTCGAAGAGAAATACCGGTTGGCCGCTGGCGCGAAGCTTACCCAGGAGGCTGACGGGGGTTTCGCTGTCGGCCAGGATCTCCATGCACACCGGTACGACATTATGGCCTGCGGCCAATTGGCGGTACTCATGGGGTTCCGGGAACTGTCTGATCTGCATCTGCTGATAGTCCTTTCGTAGCAATAAAAAAGCCGTGGGGGCGGGGCCACGGCATTCAGCAAAAAAAACCGCGGCCTCCAGGAGGGTGCCGCGGTTTTTGGTGTTTATCGTTCAGGTTCGGTCAGGCTGAGACGAAAGCGTCGGCACACCTCCGGTGACAGGTGCGCCACCACCAGCGCAGGACCTGGCTGTTGTTGGATATCGCAATGAATTTGACGGGCTTTGAACTCATCAGGCAACCGTGAAAAATAAATTTTATAAATTCTGCGGTATCACACAGCCTTTGTCAAGCACTTTTTGGCCTGCCGCCTGCACCCGCCAACTCTTTGAAGGCCTCGACCCCCGCTTGGGCCGAGGGTCACCCCGCCGCCCACGCTGGTTGCCGGCCGGGCGGGGTCCTGGGGCGCCGCGTGGCATCCGTTTTTGGCTGGCTTCAGGGCTCCCCGGCAAGATGCCGGATCTGGTTCAGCCATTTGTCGCCGCCGGATTGGGCGCCGCTGCCGGTGGCGGCCGCATGCTGTTTGGGCAGCTCCACCCTGAAGCAGGCCCCGCTGCCCACGCGGCTTTGGACCGTGATGCTGCCGCCAAGTTTTTCAACGATTCCACGGGTGACGAAAAGTCCCAGACCGGTGCCTTGGCCAGGCGGTTTGGTGCTGAAAAACGGCTCGAAAATCTTTTCCAGGTTCTCTTTGGGAATGCCTCTGCCCGTATCGGCAATCTCCAGCGCAATGCCGTCACCCTGGAGCTTCAGACGCACGTCGATGCGGCCGCCGTCGGCGCTTGCCTGGACGGCGTTGGACAGCAGGTTGATCAGCACCTGGCGCAGCTGGTAGGGGTCGCTCCAGATGGTTTCGGCTCCGGCGGCGGTCTCGCGCTGCACCGCCACGCTGCGGGTGGTGATCTCGCGCTGCAGCAGTTCGAGGGTTTCGTCCACCAATGCCGGCAGGTGGACCTCCGTCACCGCCGCCTCCTGCTTTTGGACGGAGCCCAGGAGCTGGTGGGTAATGCGCCGGGCGCGTTCGATGGCGTTTTCGATCTTGCCGATGGCCTTTTCGAAATCTTCCCGGCGCGGGATGTCGGCCATCTGCGGGTTTTTGAGGATCAACCGCATCCAGCCGGCCGATTCCTTGATGATCGCCAGGGGGTTGTTGATTTCGTGCGCCACACCGGTGGCCAAGGTTCCCAGCGAAGCCAGGCGCTCGGTGGCGATCATCTGCTGTTCCATCCGCGCCCGGTAGGCGGCCTCGCGCTGTTTTTCGGCGGCCCGCCGGATTTTGTCATGGGCCTGCTGGATTTTGCCGATCAACTGCTCCAATTCGATCGGCTTGGTGAGGTAGTCGAAGGCCCCCGACTTGATTCCGGCGACCCCGTCGGAGGTCGTGGAATGCCCGGTCAGGAGGATCACTTCCGTCTCCGGGTGTTTTGCTTTGATGTAGCCCAGGGTCTCGATTCCGTCCATTCCGGGCATCTTCACGTCCAGCACGACCACATCCATGGGCTGTTCTGCCAGCAGCCGCAGACATTCCTCCCCGTTGGCGGCTTCCGCCGGTTTAATCCCCCGTTTGGTCAACCGGCGTGCAATGGCGCGGCGGAAGTCGGTTTCGTCGTCAACCAGCAGCAGTCGGATGGGATCCATGGGTGCCTCGGTTGGAAATGAAGGGGGTTGCGGCCTGCCTGCCGCGTTGTCCCGGCGCCCACAACTGCAGCGCACGCGGTGGCCCAAGCGCCCGGGCTGGTTGCCGGTTGCGGACAAGGGGTGAAAAAAAGGATGCAACGGCCGGCACGCTGGTTTCCGCCAAAAAACCCGGACGTCTTCCACTGCGGCCGAAAATCCGCGCCCGGCAGGGAAAAAATCACCCCGCCGGGGGTTTTTTGCGACGGGCGGCGCAGGCCTTCGCGATTTTCACCAGCAGGTCATCGAGTTCGCATGGTTTGGTGAGGTAGTCGAAAGCCCCCTCCTGCATACCTTGCAGCGCCGCGGTTGCCGACCCATGGCCGGTCAGCATGATCACGGCCAGATCGGGAGCCATTTTTTTGAAGATCCGGAGCACCTCGATTCCGTCCATGTCCTCCATCTTGAGATCCAGCACGGCGACGTCGAAATCGCTGCGGCGCAGCAGTTGGATCGCCTCGGAGCCCGAATAGGCCTTGGTGACCTTGAGCTTGCGCCGCTGCAGGCGATTGGCGAGAACATCGACGTAGTTTTTTTCGTCATCGACGATCAGCAGCCGCGTGTTTTCAGGTTTGAACGTTTGCATGGTGCAGAAATCCCTGGCTAGGTCCGGCGGGATGTGATCTCCTTGATCCGGGCCTCGATGATCTTCTCTTCATGCCGGCGCTTTTTGGCGGCCGCCTGCTCGACCTTGGCCAGCAGCAGGTCGATGTCGCAGGGTTTCATCAGATAGTCATAGGCGCCCAGTTTCATTCCCTCGATGGCGGTTTCCACCGTGGCGTGACCGGTGAGCATGATCACTTCCAGCAGGGGCGACTCCTTCTTGATCTCCCGCAGGGCCTCGATGCCGTCCATCCCGGGCATTTTGACGTCCAGAATGATCACCTCCAGGTTGCCGAACTTTTTGATCTGCTCCAGGGCTTCCGGGCCGCTGGCAGCGGTTTCGATGCTGAGGTTGCGCTTGGTGAGACGCTTGGTCATCGTCTCCACGAAACCGGTTTCGTCGTCGACCAGTAAAACATTTGCGAGTGCCATAACATTTTCTCCTTTGGACTGCCCCAATGGCGGTGCGCCCGCACCGGTTTATGCCGCTGGTTGGCCTGGGTCTTGCGGTTTGGGCCGCACCGGTAGCTGGATCCGGAAGGTCGTGCCCATGTCTAGAACGCTGTTGACGTCGATTTCTCCGCCCATTTTTTTGATGATCCCGTAGCAGATCGAAAGTCCCAGGCCGGTTCCCTTGCCCACCGGTTTGGTGGTGAAAAACGGGTCGAAAATACGGGCCAGGTTGGCGCGCGGGATGCCGGGCCCGGTGTCGGCGACTTCGATCAAAATCTTGTCGTCCGCCTGGCAGGTGGAAATTTTGAGCGACCCGCCGGTTTGGTTCATGGCATCCAGGGCGTTGTTGATCAGGTTGAGAAACACCTGCTGCAGTTCGGTCTGGGAGACATGCAGCGGTGGCAGCTCCTCGGCCAGATCGGTCTCGATGGTCACCTTGCTGTAGCGCGCCCGCTGGGCCGAAAGCGACACCATTTCCTCCAGCAGGTCGTTGATCATCACATCCTCGACCCGGGAGTCGGTTTTACGGGCGAAGCTCAGCAGCTTGTGGGTGATTTCCTTGCAACGCTTGCCCTGGTTTTTGATCTGCTGCAGCGCGCGCTCGAATTCCGCCTTGTTTTCGGTCTGGGCGAGGTCTTCGTCTTCCAGCAGATCCTGGATCCAGCCGGCCTCCTCGACCATGATGGCCACGGGGTTGTTGATCTCGTGGGCGATGCCCGCGGCCAGCTCACCGACCGAGGCCAGTTTGCCGGTTTCGATGACCTGCTGGTTCATCATCTCCTTTTCGCGGTCGGCGACCGCAATGCGTGCCACCATGCGTCCGGAGAGGATATGGGCCATCGCCACAATCGCGATACCCCCGGCGATGAAGATCATAATGGCGATGTGCTGGGTGCGGGTGATATCGGACAAGGCGTCCTCGGTGGTCTGCTGGAAGACCAGCAGCCACTCGTTGTCCTTGAGAAAGGCCGATACGAAGATGCTGGGTTTGCCGTCGCTGTCATTGCGTTCGGTGATATGGACCTTGCCGGAGGCCTGGGCGCCCTTCTTAAGGAAGTTTGCGAAGTAGCCGTCTTTGACCAACGGAATTTCGTGCAGGGGTTTGGTCTGAAACGCGACATCGCGGTTGAGGATGTAGGCGAACCCGGTCTTTCCGACCCGCAGATTTTCCACCAGGGTGTTGAAGGCCGCAAAATTGATGGTCGCCCGCAGCAGGCACGGAACGCCGTCAAGCTCCTTGCGCACGGCGACGATGAAGTGCGGCGTGCCGCGTAGTCCCAGAAAAACGTCACTGATAAAGTAGGGGGCCTCGAGGGCCCTGCGGAACCATTCGGCATCGGAGTAGTCCGCCTCCGTCAGCATGTATGGGCCGGCATATGCCAGCTGGCGCCCGTTGGCGTCGATCAGGCCGAGGTCCTCGAAGACCCCCCCGTATTCCTGTCGCAGCACCATCAGCATGTCTTTCAGAAATGCCGGATCGCTGAGCTGGTCGCATTCAAAGACATCCGCCACAAAACGGATGTCGCCGAGTTTTTCCACCAGAAAGCTGTCGATGTTCTGTTTGTGCTTGAGCACCAGCTCTCCCAAGTGGGCATGGATTTTTTCACGGTGGGAGATTCGAAACTGGTCGAGGATCACCCCGATGGCCACAATCATCGGGGCAAACGAAACGAGCACCACAATCATCACCAAACGGCGATGGAGATGCTTGTAGTATGTGTTTGACAGGTGCCTTTGGTTTTCCATGCCGGCTTTCTTGGGTGTGTCCACAGTGGGAGCCTTGCCCTCTGCATGGCCGCGGGTCGGTTCCGGCGGTATTTTGGGGAACCACTAGACCATTGAAGTCATAGGACTATAGGGCAACAACTGATCTTAAATCAAGTAAAAAAGGGGGACCGCAGCGCAAGGGATGGTGCGGGTTGATTTTCCTGGGTCGGCACTTCTGACAGGGTGAAAAACCCTCGCCGTCTGATCTAAATCGGCTCGCTCGCGCCCGACTACCTGGGCGCTGGGTGCCGCCCCGCGGGCGGCGGCCCCAAAAGAAGGGGGGCGCCGCCCATCGGGGGCCTTTACGGGGTGCGGGAGATGGGCAGCATGCCTTTTTTCCGGATGAGGTCCTGGGCCTCGGTCGAAAAGGCGAAATCCACCAGCGCCTTGACCGGGCCGCTGGGCTCGCCCTTGGTCACATACGAGAATATCTGGTACAAGGGATACTCGGGCTCCCCGGGGGACAGCCCGTCGATCTTCAAGGCCTTGACGTTCTCATCGGCAATGCTGGCGCCCCGCGAGATAAACGAAATAGACGCGGGGAACTTTTCGATGACATCGATGACGGCGGTGGATTTTTCGGTCATGATGTCGTGAACGATCTCCTTGCGCTTCATCACCTGACGGCGAAAGTTCTGGTTCGCACCGGTATCCTTGCCGGGAACCACCAACAAGATGGGCACATCGGGTCCGCCGAGGGCCTGCCAGTTGGTGATGCCGCCACTGAAAACCTCCTCCAGTTGAGCGCTTGTCAGCCCCGTCACCGGGCTGCTGGTATGAACGATCACGGCCAGCGGGTCCTTGCAGAAGGGGAACTCAGCGTAGCCGTATTCACTGTAGCGGTAATACAGTTGACGGGTGGTGCTGGCGATGTCGGCGAAATCGTTCATCAGGCGGTTGACCGCCGATGGGGAGGAGGACACGAAGACTTCCACCTGGATGCCGGTTTTTTTCTGGAAAAGCTCGATGCCCTCTTGGCCGAAGGCGCGGTAAACCTGCGCGGCTTGGCTGTAGCGCAAGGTTTCTTGGGCCGTTGCCGCTGAATCGGGTCCCAGCGTTCCCCACAGGAAGATGGTGCCGAGAATCATTGCGAGTGATAGCGCTTGTTTTTTCATGCCGTGCCTCCTCTGTTAAACGATAAATGCCGTCAATGCCAGCCTTCAAAATAGTTTCCGGTGCCCTTGGTATTCCTGATTTTGCAACCCGTATGCCATTTTGAGGCGTCTCTCTTTTTATTTAAGTCCCCTAAAAAATTATTAAAATCATGAGTTGAGCGATCAACCCGGGCCGCTTTGCAAGACGGCATTGTCGCGATCATTTACAGGCTGTAAAATCGGCTTGTGGCGGCAGGCCTGCCATCGCCCCCTCCGGTTGGATCACGATCCATCGGCAAGCGCACGCTGCCGCCAAATTTCACACTTCGCTTCGCGAGGCAAACCTCCCACTGGCGGCCGCCGTTCAGCCTGCGGCCGGCAGCAGCGCCTGGAGCGACCAGAAGAGCAGGACGATCAGGGCGATGGATATCCCCACAACAATCAGCGCCCGGCTGCGGGGCAGGCCCAGCCCGCGGGTCATGCCAGTCCCGATCAGCCACCACTTCCAGAGTTCGGCGATGATGACGAAGCTTTGAATCCAGGAGGCCAGCAGGGTGATGCCGGCCGCCAGGGCGTAAATGGTGAAAACCCGCTGGAAGGCGACCCTCCGGCCCAGCATCAGATTGATGATGAGCCAGCCGGCACACGCGGCGATAACGTTCATGCCAACCCCGTTGGCGAAATAGATCAGCCCCATGCGCACCGGGTGCGGTGCCGACTGGCCGATCAGGCTGGCCCCGGCATAGAGGAGGCCGGAGACCGCCAGAAAGCCCAGGGGGCGGCTCCAACCATCATCCGGCGGCAACTCGCTCAAAACCGCGCGGGGGTTGGTCAGCAGGCGGGCCAGGGTCGCCAGGTAGAAGCGAAGGGAAAAGGCGGGCCGCACGGTCATGGCCTAAAACACTCCCAGCTGGAAGAGGAGGCCCAGCAGCAACATGATGAGGGTCAGGATGAAAAACAGCTTGCGCTCGGTCTGTCGGCTGAAGTAGATCCGGCCGTCACGCAGCATCCTGCGGCGGGCCGGTTTTGGCGGCGTGTTGATCTCAGATGGTGGCATGGCGGTCCTCCCTGTTGGTGTTGGGTGCCCCCCGGTCCTGAAGGCGGGCAAAGCCGGTGAACCCCCGCAGTGCCCAGAAAAATTCGGTCATGGTCGGCAGCAGGCAGGCGCGGCGGATAGCTGCGCCGCCTTGAGCCTGTGCGAAAACCGTCACCTGCAATCGGCCCTAAAGCATGATCCTGGCCATCTCAAAAAAGAGTTCCTGCTATCTGACCAGGCCGATCACCTTGTCCTTCCGGGTGACCAGCACCCACCGCTGCTGTTCGGTGACCATATGAAATCGGCCAGTTCCATCAGGTTGGTGTTTTCGTCCTTGCGGGACGGAGAGTCGGACATGATTTCTCCGACCGGTGTATCCGCGACGGCCAGGGTGCGGCTGGTGAAAAGCGGCCGGCCCCGTGCCGCACAGCGCCGGGCGTAAAGCAGGCCGGCCGCAGCTTTGATTGCCGTCAGCAGCGCGCGGGTCAGGGGCTATCCACTTCCCGCTGGTTCTGGCGGCCTTGGATTATCCGGATTTTCTCCTCCAGGCGCTGCCGTTTTTCAAACGCCTCGGCGACCTTCTCCAGCAGTTCGGCGATGTCCGAGGGTTTGGTCAGGTAGTCGGTGGCGCCCGATTTCATCCCCTCCACGGCCGATTCATAGGTGCCGTGGCCGGTGAGCATGATGACCTCCACCAAGGGGTGGTGCCGTTTGATCTCCCTGAGGGTGGCAATCCCGTCCATGCCGGGCATTTTGACGTCCAGAATGACCACGTCAATGGGGTTTAGGCTGAGCGTCTTGAGCGCCTCGGCTCCGCTGGTGGCCGTCAGAACGCCATAGCCTTTCTTGTTCAACACTTTCTGGGTGGTGGTCAGAAAACGCTGCTCGTCATCGACCAACAGGATCTTCGGTTTTTCCATTTGCAGGTCTCCCGGTTGGTTTGAGCTGCCGGCGCCGGCAACAGCCGGTGTCTCTTGCCTATATGGGCCCAGGCCGGTGTGCCGGTGGCCGAAAAAGCCCGATGCGTCCGTTTATCTCGGGATTGCGGGCAGTTCGATCACAAAGCTGGTCCCTTCGCCGGGTGTACTCTCAACCGTCATGTGGCCGCCCAGGTTCTGGATGATGCCGTAGCAGACCGAAAGCCCCAGCCCGGTGCCCTTGCCCACCGGTTTGGTGGTGAAAAACGGTGAGAAGACTTTGTCCAGGTTCTCCGCACTGATCCCGCAGCCGTTGTCCCTGACCAGCATGCGAACGCGGCCGTTGTCAGCCGGGGCCGAGATGACGCTCAATTCACCGCCCATTGTCCCGTGGCGCTCGAGGATGGCGTCCATGGCGTTGTTGAAGAGGTTCAACAGCACCTGCTGGAGCTGAGAGGGGTCGCCGTGGATGAAAAGCGGCCCGCCCTGGATTTCCTGCTGGATGGCGATGCCTTCGACGCTGGCCTTCTTGGCCACCATCTCGATGACTTCGGGGATGAAACCCTGGATGTCGAAATCCTGGACCGCATCCTCGCTTTTGCGGCCGAACCTTAAAATGGCATGGGTGATCTTCGAGCAGCGGTCGATCTGAAGCGATATCTGGCGGATGGAATCCTCGACATCCTTCAGATCATCGGATTCCGGGAGTTGGCCGGAGGCCTTGAGGTCCGACATGATGGTTTCGATCAGGGCCTGTTCACTTTTCATGACCTGCAGCGGGTTGTTGATCTCATGGGCGAATCCGGCCGCCATTTCCCCCAGCTCGGACAGGCGATGGGCGCGGATCAGCTGTTCGTTCAGCTGATTTTTTTCGCGGTCGGTCAGCTGCATGCGGGCCACGATGCGATCGGTCAGGATTAGGGCCACCGCGAGGATGACCAACCCGCCGAGCATTGAGACAAGTATGATTATATCGGCGGCGGTCCGCAGGCCTTTGAAGGCGTCGGCCTTTTCCTGGCGCACCACCAGCAGCCAGTTTTTGTTGGTCAGGCGGGTGGTGGCATACAGGTAGGTGTCCCCCTGGCTGTCGGTTTCGATGAATATTCTGACCCCCTGATCATCCACCGGATACCAGCCGAAATCGGGGTCGCGCTCCATCAGGCGGCCGCCCGAGCGGCGCTCGGTTTGGAAGGTCCCCTCGGCGCTGAGCAGAAAGGCCTCACCGGTTTTTCCGATCCGCACCCGCCCCGCCAGTTCGTTGAACATCTGGGTGTCGATGGTGGCCCGGATGACCCATTGCGACGGGCCTTCCTGGTTGGCCAGGGCGATCACGAAATGGGGCACCTGGCGGTAGCCCAGGAAGATGTCGCTGATATAGACCCCTTCTTCCATGACGGCCTTGAACCAGGGCTCGTCGCGGTAACTTTTCCATTTGAGTTCAAACGGCCCCTGGTAGGCGACGTGCATGCCGGTCTCGTCGAAAACGCCCAGATCAACGAAGGCGCTGGAGCTCTGCTGGAGCAGGCTCAGGGCGCGCTTGAGGGTTTCGGGTTGGCCGAGGCTCTCGTAGGTGTGGGTGTTGAGGACAAACTGGAGATCGCTGCGGCGCTCGGCCAGGAAGGAATCGATCATGTGGCGGTGGTCTTCGACGATGCGGGTGATGCTGGCGATGGTGGAGTTTTCCAGCGCCGAGGTGAAATGGTAGTGGCCGATCCAAAGGGCGAGGATAAACGGGAGGAGCGGCAGCAGGATCATGCTGGCCAGCAGGAGTCTCTTCATCGCCGCGTATGGGTGTTCCGTCGCCTTCATGTCTCCTCGCTTTTCTCCGACAGGGTCGGGTCGTTTTCCTTGAGAACCTCCCGCACCACCCGCTTGAGCTCTTCGATACTGCGGCCGCCTTTTTCCACGAAGGCCGCCGCCGTCACCACGGCCGGGCAATCATCGTAATCCCAGGTGAAGCTGTGAACCACAACGGGCAACGACGGCATGGCCTGGCGCAGTTTTTCGAGGATACCGAGTTCGGGCTCGTCGGGCAGATTGAGATCCAGGATCAGGAGATCCGGCGGCGGGTAGTGGTTGACCCAGTTCAACACCTCTCGGCCGTTTTTGGCGAGGCGCACGCGGTAGCCGACCGCTGCCAGTTCCCGTTTCAGAAATTCCCGGACGTGGCGGTTGCGGTCTGCGATTAGGATCGTGATGCCCTTGTCCACCGGACCTCTTGTCGTTTGGATATTGCAGTTGATGAGGTCTTGAGCAACGGGTGTGCCAAACCCTTTGGCCCCTGGAAAATGATGTAACCATCCGAAAACGAACCTGTTTCTTTGACATATCGGCTGCCCGGGCGGCAGCGCCCAGACGACGCTGTCGGATATTTTTACACCCTGTAAAGCCGGCTGGTCGCCGCGCCGCATCCCCCCTTGCAGCGGTCGGAGGCAAGCGGCGCGGCCCACCATCGGGTTTTTCGGGGAAACGCGTTTCACCCGCCGCGGCATGCCGCCTACGGGTGCTGCCGGTCTCCAGCGGCGAGGATCTCCCCAAGTGGTCGTGGTTTCAGTTCAGGCGCCCGTCGTCCGATAGGGGAAGGGTTTTCACCCTCCGGGCGGCGACGGCTGGAGTGCCCTGGTGTGGGGATGATCCGGGGGGAGCCTTGCCGTTCTGAAAGAAAGGGAGCCGCGTGAAGACCTTTGTTTTTCAGATTGCCGCCGAGCCTGACCCGGCCAGCCCGCTTACCCGGGGTCTCGACGGCGCCATCGCCACGGTGTGGGTCCTGGACAAGACCGCTGAAAGCGCGGAGACCCGGGCAAGCCACTTCATCACCGGCTATGGCTGGAAAAGCATCGACCGCCCCTATGTTTTTGAACCCACCCCCCAGCAGATTGCCGAATTGGACCCCCCGGAGGCTGAAATCTGCCGGCAGGCGCTGGCTTACGGCATCGCCGCGCGCTTCGAGATCTGGCCGCCGCCGGATGACAGCGGCTGTTCGGCGTTTCAGCCTTTTTGCCCGCCCCCGTCGAAGGATGTTTGAGGGCCGCGGCGCCGAAATGCTTTTCAGCCTGGTCGGTCGCCCTTCGAACCTGCCCGCATTCGGCGGCTGACGGCCCACCCCATTTTGAGGTTGACACACCCCCGCGCTTATTGGCATTTAGAACCTAACCCAAGTCGTTCGATCGCCGTCGCCACACCGGTTGCGGCAATGGCGCTTGGGCGCCGCTGCAGTCCACCAACGGTCACATCCATTGCAAAGGAGGTCCAGTATGCTGGCACGGCGAAGCTTTTTAAAGATTTCAGCCGGGATGGGAGCCCTTGCCATGTTGCACCTGGCCGGTTTAGGCGGGCGCGGAAAGGGGGCGGCTGCGGAAGCGGCAATCGAGCTGCCCCCCCTGCCGTATCCGGAGAACGCCCTTGAACCCTACATTTCAGCCCGGACCATCGGCTTTCACTACGGAAAGCACCACCGCGGTTATGTCGATAAGACCAATGGCTTCGTGGCCGGGACCGGTTGGGCGGAAATGGATCTCATCACCCTGGTTCAAAAAACCGCCGGGAAACCCGAGCAGACCAGTATTTTCAACAATGCCGCGCAGGTGTTCAACCACAATTTTTACTGGCAGAGCATCAAGCCCGGCGGCGGGGGCGCGCCCGGCGGGTCTCTGGGCCGTGAAATCAAGGCCGCTTTCGGCAGCTATCAGGGGTTTGCCGCGGAATTTACCGACGCCGCGGCCTCGCAGTTCGGCAGCGGCTGGGCGTGGCTGGCCCGGGATGCGGCCGGCCTGAAGATTATCAAGACCGCCAATGCCGATACCCCCATTGCACACGGGCTGACGCCCCTGCTGACCATCGACGTCTGGGAGCACGCCTATTACCTCGATTACCAGAATCGCCGGGGGGAGTATATCCAGGCGTTTCTGGACCATCTGGTCAACTGGGACTTTGCCGCGCAGAACTTGGGGTAGGGGGCGACCGCGAAAATCAGCACGGCCTCAAAGGGGGGCTGGCGGTCCGCCCGGGCTGCGGGAGGGACCTGGCCGGTGGCGTGCGGCTGGGCAGGGCTGCGAATCAGGAACGGATCAGGGGCCGCTGCAGCATTTTTTCGTAGAGATCGATGTAGCTCTGGGCGGTCACGGCGTGATTGAAGGCCGCGGCGCTCTGGACCATGATGCGTTCAATCTGGGCCGCACGGATAGCCTCGGGCTGGTTATAAAAACGCATGGCCTCGCGCGTGGCCCATTGGAGGCCGCTGGGGTCGTAAACCTCAAACAGAAACCCGTTGCCGCTGTTGGCGGCGATGTCCAGGTGCGCGACGGTGTCGTGGATGCCGCCGGTATCATGGGCCACCGGCAGGGCGCCGTAAATCGGGCCGATCATCTGGGGAAGCCCGCAGGGTTCGAAACGCGACGGCATGAAGATGAAATCCGCGGCGCCGTATGCCAGGCGGGCCAGGTCTTCGTTAAAATCACAGATGGCGACCCGCCGGGCGAAATCATGGAAGCCGACGATGTTTTTGAAGACGGTTTTGTAGTCGCCGCTCGCCACGAAAACGATCTGCAGGTGTTGCTGCCAGAACTCGGAAACGATGGTGTAGAGCGCCGCGGCCAGCAGCTCGCAGCCTTTCTGGATCGTATCGAGGCGCGAGGGCCAGAAAAAAACCGGTGCCCGGGGATCGGGGATCAGACCCAGCCTGTTCTGCAGATAGTGCTTGTTGGCGGCCTTGCCGTCGACGTGGTCGACGGGGCTGTAGCGCCGGTGCAGGGCCGGGTCCTCGGTGGGGTTGAATGAGGGGTCGGGGGCGTTGAGGATCCCCAGCGCGCAGCCCGCGTGATACTTGTTGCTCAGCTCCTGCTGCAGCGGCTGCGATACGAAGCCGTGGCGGCCCTCGACGATTTCTCTGAGAAAGGTCGGGCTGACGGTGTTGACGAAGTGGGCCGCGAAGACGCCGCTGACCAGCAGGTCAACAGGGTTTTGCTCGCGGGTCTCTTCGTAGTCGTAGGCCATGTTCTCGTAGAAAAGGTGGTGCCAGAAATAGGCCGCGTCGATGCCGCGGTCTTCAATCTGGGCCAGGAAGGTCTTCATGGTGTGGATGTTGTGGATCGTAAACAGACACGGCGTGCCCATCTGCCGCGACATGGACGGGATCAGGCCGGTCATCCAGTCGTTGCAGTGAATCAGGTCCGGGCGCACCCGGGGGACGATGTTGTTGATCACTTCGCGCTGGAAGGCCAGCGCGATTTTCATGTTTTCCCAGCTGTAGTTGGAGTAGACATGGTGCATGTAGAAAAATGCCCGGTCTTCGGCCAGGTGCACGCGGTCATCGGGCATAACCTGCCGGATCATCTTGAAATCCTTTTTCAGGATATCCGGCAGCTGGTCGCTGTAGAGGCTGCGGTAGTCGGGCATGGCCACGTGCACGTCGGCGCCCTGTTGATAGAGGGCGCTGACCAGGGCGGCCGAGACGTCCGCCAGCCCGCCGGCCTTGGCGGCCAGGTAGTTGGCCATGTTGCCCATGCCGTCGGGCAGATAGGTCACCTCGGGGGTGACGATCAGAATGCGCGGATTGCGTGTCGCAGGGGCCATGCGGTGTGCTCCTTGCTGCGGTTCTCCCCCTTTGCAGGAAGGCGGCGTCGGCATCAGGCCCAGGTGATCAGGCCCGGCGTGAATTTCACCCAGTCGTCCGCCAGGGGGGACACCCGAACGGTAAACCCGTAGCGGCCGGCAATCCGGCACGAGATGCTGCAGGCATAAAGAAAGCGGCCCGGCTCGTAGCAGGCGGTCATCTCCATCCGCTGGGTAAAGCTGTTGGCCAGGGTATCCACTGATTTGAACGGGCCGTAGTAAAGTTCGACCGCCACTTCCTCGGGCTGGAGTTCACCCAAGTGCACCACGGCGGTGATTTGGAACTGCTCCCCGACGCGGAAAGGGTGGGCGGCAGCGCGCTCGGGGGGTTCCACAATGATTTTCCCCCAGCGACTGACCAGCCGCTCGCGCTGACGAGCCAGCTCCCGGGCCTCGCGGGCGTCGTCGGCCACCAGCTCCCCCAGACGCCGTGCCGCGGGCAGGTAAAAGCGGTGCTGGTAGTTTTGGATCATCCGCAGGGCGCTGAAGTCCCGCATGACCATTTTGATGGCCTCCTTCATCATCCGCACCCAGCGCACCGGGATGTCGCCTTCCGCTTTTTCATAGAAGGTCGGGATCACGTCGTTTTCCAGGACGTTGTAGAGGGCCTGGCTTTCGATGGTGTCCTGGTAGCCCGAATCGTCGAAGTCTTCCCCGTTGCCGATGCGCCAGCCGCGGTTTTCGGCGTAGCCCTCGCACCACCAGCCGTCGAGGATGCTGAGGTTGAGACCCCCGTTGACCGCGGCCTTCATTCCGGAGGTGCCGCAGGCTTCGAAGGGGCGGCGCGGGGTGTTGAGCCACACATCGACGCCCTGCAGCATCTGCCGGGCCATCCGGGGGTCGTAATCCTCCAGGAAGACGACGCGGTTTCTCACCGCCGGCCGCCGGCAAAAGTCGATCAGGCGCTTGATCAGGGCCTTGCCTTCGTTGTCCTTGGGGTGCGCCTTGCCGGCGAAGATGATCTGGATCGGGCTTTTTTCCGATGTCAGGAGCGCCTCCAGCCGGTTGGCATCCTGCAGCAGGAGATTGGCGCGCTTGTAGGTGGCAAAGCGGCGCGCGAAACCGATGGTGAGAATGCCCGGATCCAATATGGATTCCGCTTCGCGGATAACGGCCAGGGGCGCGTTGCGCCGCCGGTGCTGCTTGATCACCAGTTCCCGGCAGGTGCGGACCAGCCGCGTGCGGCTCATCTCGTGGGTGCGCCAGAGCTCCTCATCGAAAATTTCGTCGATGCGGTTGATGTTGGCCGGGTTGCGCGGCGGGAGGCTCCAGTCCGGCCCGAGGTAGCGGTCAAAGAGGGTTGAAATCCCCGAGGACAGCCAGGAGGGAATGTGCACCCCGTTGGTGATGTGGGTGATCGGGATTTCGTCCTCGGGACGGTCGGGCCAGACGTGGGACCACATGCGGCGCGCCACCTGGCCGTGCAGGTGGCTGACCCCGTTGCAGTACTGGGACAGGCGGATCGCCAGGATAAACATCGACAGCGGCGCGTTGGGCCCCGTGCCGGCGGCCTGACCCCAGGCCAGCACTTGTTCCTCGGGCAGTCCCAGGCGCTGGGCGAGGGGACGGAGCACCGGCCGCACCAGTTCGGCCGGAAATTCGTCGTGCCCGGCCGCCACCGGGGTGTGGGTGGTGAAGACCGTGGTGCGCGGCACGATTTCAAGGGCTGTTTTGAGGTCCACCCCGTAGCGGGATATGGTCTGGACCAGGCGCTCGAGGCCGGCAAAGGCGCTGTGGCCCTCATTCATATGACAGACCATGGGCGTGATTCCCATGAGGGCCAGCGCCTGCATGCCGCCGATGCCCAGCAGGGCCTCCTGGGCCAGACGGATTCTGCCCTCTCCCGGGTAAAGCCGGGCGGTCAGGTCGCGGACTTCGGGCTTGTTTTCCGGCAGGTTGGTGTCCAGCAGGTAAAGCGGGATGCGGCCGACCATCACCTTCCAGACGGTGGCGAGCATCTCGCCGTCGGGGCCGGCCACCGTCAGCCGGATATTTTCGCCGTTGACCTTCGCGTGCCGGAGCGGCACGCTGTAGAGATCGGTCTCCGGGTAGGCTTCCTGCTGCCAGCCGTTCTGGTCCAGGAATTGGTGGAAATACCCCTGGCGGTAGAGCAGCCCGATCCCCACCAGCGGCAGCGCCACGGCCGAGGCCGCCTTGAGATGATCACCGGCAAGGATCCCAAGGCCCCCCGAATAAAGGGGAAGGCTCTCGTGGATGCCGAACTCCATGGAGAAATAGGCGACCCCGTTTTCCGGCCCCAGGGGCGAACTGGAAAAATCGAGCGGGGCCAGCAGGCGCTTTTCAAAGCGGTCTCTGACCTGGTTGAGGTGGGCCAGAAAACTGTTGTCGCCGGCCAGGTCTTCCAGCCGCTTCTGGGAGACGCTGGTCAGAAAGATCAGCGGGTTTTCGCCGGATCCGGTCCAGAGGCGCGGGTCGATGCGCCGGAAAAGATCCACCGCATCGCGCTGCCAGCTCCACCAGTAATTGCGGGCGAGGGTTTCAAGAAAAGCGAGCGCCGGGGGGATGGTCGGGTAAACTTGAAAGGTCTGCAAAAGCCCCATAATGGTTCCTTTGGATTTAGCGGTACGTCTTGACACTTCCGCGCTTCGGAAATGCCCGGGTGTACGGCGCGGGTGCGATACTATTCGGCCGCAAACGGCGCGCCCTTGAGGGGGGATGCCTGGCCGCGGCCGGAGCCCTCCAGCCGCTCCTTCCCCACGGGTCCGATGCCCGTAATGGGGTCTCTTTTAGTCGCTTGTGGCTGAAAGGTCAAGCCCGGAGCCGCTTCAGGAACAGAGCCTGCGCCAGACCCGCAGCAGTTCGCTGACGCCCCAGGCCTGGGCGTCGCAGCCCCGCTGGGTATGGGGGGCATCGCCATCCACGATCTCGGGCATCTGCGCGCAGCACCCGCGGTTCAGCAAGTGGGTGCTGCTGGCCAGCCAGGCCAGGGCGGTGGCATGTCCCGGCTTTCCGTAGGTCAGGGCCCAGGCTTCGCAGAAGCTCGGAAACACCCAGGTCCAGGCCGTGCCGTTGTGGTAGGCGGGTTTGCGGCGGGTGTCTTCATCCCCGGGGTAGCGTCCCTGGTAAGGGTTTTGGGGGTCGCTGAGCGGCCGGCCATGGTGCAGAATCTGGTGCGGGCGGGAAACCGGGCGGTCCGCCAGGCTGCGGATGGCCCCCGGGACCAGCAGCGTTTCGCAGGCCGTCAGCACCCGGCGGCAAAGGTCGGGCGCCCTGAGGGCGCCCAGGGTCAGGGCAAAAAGCTGGTTGGGTCGCAGGGCATCGTCAATTTCGGCCCGGCTGAGCGGCGTGTGGGGGTCGGCGTGCAGGCAATCGGCCAGATAGCCGTGTTTTTCCAGCCAGAAATGGCGCTGCAGCCCGCGGCGCACGCGGGCCGCCGTTTTTTGCCAGGGGCCGCCCGCATTTTCGGGGTCGATGCGCCTTAAAACACCCAGCGCGGCGTACCACAGCGCCTGGATTTCAACGGGATACCCGGCCCGCAGGGTCCCGGCCGGGAAATTGGTGTCCATCCAGGTAAAGTGGCCGGGGCTGTAAAGCAGACCGGATTCGCCGTCCATCCGGACGCCGTTGGGGGCGCCGGTCATCAGGGCGGCGCCCAAGGACAGCAGCACCGCCCGCAGGCTGCGGCCGCCGCAGTCGGTTTCAAGAAACCGCCGGTTTCTCTCTTTGCGGAGCAGGTCACCGCAGGCCACGACAAACCACAGCGGCGCGTCGGAGGTGTCGCGGTTGCCGGCGTCTTTGCCGTGAATCATGTTGGGTAGGGTGCCGTTTTCGGCAAACTGGCCGAACTGTCTCAGGACGGCCGCCGCCGGGGCAATTTTACCATCTGCAATCAGCCCGCGGACGACGATCAGGGCGTCGCGGCCCCAGTCCAGAAACCAGGGGTAGCCTGCAATCACGGAACAGAGAGCCCCGCGCTTGACGAGGTATTGGTCCAGGGCGCTGGAAAGGGCCTCGGCCAGCGGCCAGCGCAGCGGCAGGTCACCCGGCGGCCGTAAAAGCGCCGGTTTGGCCGCCGGGGCTGACCGCGTCTGCGCCACGGCCGTCAGCTCCGCCCGATCGCCACCGCTCAGCGAGCAGGAAAAATAGCCGGGGCTGAAAAGATCCGAGTCCGGGTCGAGGCCCCGGGTGGCTTCCAGCGGGCGGTGAACCATATAAGTCCATTCGGGTGCGGCGGTGAAGCGCCCCCCGGGCAGTTGGAGCGTCAGGTCGTGGTCCCCTGTGGGCGCGAAGCGAAATCCGTCGGCAGCGGCCTCTACGGCGGCCGCAAAAATTTTCTCGGGACCGGTATAGGCCTTGGTGGTGTCGTGGAAACTGCGGTCTTCGATGTCTGGCCGCAGGATGAGCTCCACCGGGCGGTGGTCATCCAACCGGGCCGTCTTGCCCTCGGCGGGCAGGCGCTGGAAGCGGAGCTGCACGCGGTTCTGCAGGGGGGCCATCTCCAGGGTCAGCGCCAGAAAAACGTGCTGGCTCTGTCCCGTGGGGACGTGAAAGTGCCATGTGCCCCGGGAGGTGGCGTCCAGGCGGAACTGGTGCAGGCAATCGAAGCACAGGGCCTGCGAGTAGCCCTGGTAAACCAGCCAGCCCCGGCAGCGGGTAAAGAGAATCCGCCGGTCCTCGGGCACCTCGGGGTCGAGGTTGGCGGCCAGGATGGCATCATAGCGGCTCTCCAGCCGGCCCCACATCACCGGCAGGTGGGTCATGCCGCCGCGGCCGTTGGTGGCCAGGAAGAGGGGCTGCCGGCGGCGGATTTCGCTGTGGCTGAAAACCCGCGTGACGGCGGCGTCCTGGGCCGCGGCCAGCTGCAGCAGCGGGCCCTGGGCATGAGTGCTGCGGCCGGGGTTGAAAACCGTCAATTTCAGTTTTTGGCGCTGGTGCCGCCGGGGTGTGGGCAGTGGGGCAAAGAGTGCGAAGTGGGTTTCACCCTGCTGCTGGGGAAGGCTTTTTTCGGCGGCAAGGGTCCGGCCTTCCTGGAGGATGCGGGCATGAAAGGGGGCTGCCGCGCTGACCAGCAGCAAATGGCCGGGGGGCAGCATGACGGTGCGGCGGCAATCCGTCGGCCACTGCCAGTGGGTGACCCGGGGCGGGGCCTCAGCAGGGCCGATCGCGCGGCAGAACCCGGCCGGGTCGGCGGCCAGGCGGGCCGCAGCGGCATCGGGGTCGAAGCTGCCGAGATCGGCCGTTTCGCCTAAAATCTGGCGCACCTCCAGGGCCTTGGCCCGCAGGCACTGGTGCGCGATGCGCTCCGGCAGCCCCAGCGGGCGCGCGCGGCGGTGGTCGATGTGCGCCAGGTCCGCCGGGTCCGGACTCAGGCACATCACCTGGCCGGCTGCCAGGGGCAGCAGCTGGCGCGTGGCGGCTTTCTGAACCACCACCCGCTCACCGGTGAGCAGGTCGACCCACTCGTTGGCCGCGATCTCCGCCTGGCGCGGGTTCCAGCCGGCGGTCAGGGGCTGGTGGTCGTCGAGGTTGGCCACCACCAGCAGGCTCCGGCCGCTGGGGCGGTGGCGGCGGCGCATGACGATGAAGTCGCCGTCGCCTTGCTGCAGCATCTTGAGGTCGACCTCGGCGTGAAATGCCGGGTGGGTTTTCAGCAGGTCGCTGAGGCGCCGGATCCAGTCGACCTGGTTGGGCACGGCGCCCCAGTTGAGGCTTGGCGCCTCGTGGACGATGATCTTCTCGGCGGCAAACCACTCGACGCCATTGGCGAAGCCGAAGGCGCCGTGGTCGGCCAGCAGCGCGCACAGGGCGGTGCGCATCCGGGCGTAGATCGGCGAGCGGGCGGCCAGGCGGTTGTTGTCGTGGGTTTCGGCAAAATGCACCATCAGGCCGTCGCTGCGGCTGATTTCCAGTGGTTCCGGCAGGTAGTATTCGATCTGCCCGCGGGTGTAGTTCTGAAACAGCTCGGAGTAGGCGGCGTCGAAATTGGCGCGGCTGAGGATCTCGCGGGTCACCGACAATTTACCCCCCAGTCCCTCTAGCAGGAAGACGGTGTCGGCAAATTGGCTGCGCACGGTGGCGACGATGTAACGCCAGGCGTCCACCGGGATCATGTAGCCCGCGTCGCAGCGAAACCCGTCGACGCCGCGGCGGCACCAGCGCAGAAACACGTCGGCCATGTAGCGCCACAGATCCTTGTGGGTGAAATCCAGCCGGGTCAGGTCCTCCCAGCGCACGCCCCAGGCCCCGGGCACCTCGATGCGGCCCTCGGGGTCGCGCGCCAGCCACTCGGGGTGGGTTTCGTGCAGGCTGGCGGCCCAGCCGGTGTGGTTGATGGCGACGTCCAGGTAGATCCGGGCGCTGCGTTCGTGAACGGCGTCCACCAGTTCGATGAACTGCTCCAGGGGGGTGGCCTTGGGGTCGAATTCCGCCAGGGCCGGATCGACCTCGGTGAAGCTCAAAGCGGCATACGGACTGCCGAAACGGCCCATGCGGGCGTAGGTGGTCGGGGTGGGGTGGATCGGAAGCAGCTGCAGGATGCGACACCCCAATTCGCCCACGATGAAGTCCAGTTCGCGGATTAGATCGCGAAAGGTCCCCGATGGCGGAATGACCGTGTAGCGGTCCTGGTCAAGGCCCGCGATGCAGTCGCGGCGGGTTGGGTCCGGCTCAAAGCGACCGCTTTTGTTGGGGCCGAACTGGCGTACAAATGCATTGTAAACGATGTTGGCGGCGCAGGATTCGGCCGGGGCGACGTTGACCACGGTGTTGTCGCCGGCGGGCCAGACCGGCTCGCTGGCGCCGGCGCCCAGGAAAAAACACTTGGCCTGGAAATGGCCCACCTCGCAGAGGGGCAGGGTCACGCGAAAGCGACCCGGGGCCACCGGCTGCAGGGGAATGTCAAACCAGTCGCGCGCCAGGGGCGGGAGGTCGCGGGTGACCGCGTGGATAATCTGGCGGCGGGCGATGTCGGCATGCCCGATGTTGGTCCGCACCCAGGCGTTGCCCGTGGCGTCGACCGGGGTGTTGAGCTCGAAGCTCAGGGTGTCACCCCGAAAGTGGAGCAGGTGACGGCCGGGTGCCGGCACCTGGCTGATCTTGCTGGAGATGTTCATGGGCGCTGTACCTGCGCGGTTGTCGGTTAAAGGGGGCTGCGCGGGCTCGCACGCGCCCAGCGGTGTCTGAGATCTCAGCCCTTCCAGAGATCCACATCGATCAGACCCAGCCGTGCGGCCTGACGCACCAGATCAATGGTGCCGTGCAGGTCGAGCTTTTTCATGATGTTGGCGCGATGGTTTTCGACCGTTTTGGGGCTGATGAACAGCCGCTTGCCGATTTCGCGGGTGCTGAAACCTTCGGCCAGCAGGCGCATGACCTCCTGCTCCCGGGGGGTCAGCCGCGGGTGGGGTGAGACGGCCGCGGCGGGGGATTTGACGCAGGACTGGAGCAGGTTTTCGACCACCTGGGACGACAGGCAGCTGTCTAAAAACAGTTCGCCGCGGGCCACCGCCGCCAACCCCTTCAACAGCCCGTCCGAGGCCGATTCCTTGACCAGGTACCCCCGCGCGCCGGCCTGGAAAGCTGTGGCGATGTATGTGATCTTGCTGTGCATGCTGATGATCAACACCCGGCTTTCGGGCAGCAGCTTGGCCAGGTCGCGGGTCAGTTCGATCCCGTTTTTATCCGGCAGCGAGACGTCGACGATGATCAGATCGGGTTTCAGCTCGGCCGCCAGGTTGATGCCGGCGCGGGCCGTGTCGGCTTCGCCGACCGTGCGATAGCGCGGCTCACGGCCGATGATGGCCTTGAGCCCCTCGCGGAACAGCGGGTGGTCGTCGATGATCAGGATGGTGGTTTTTTGATCCACGCTGCCCCCCCGTGTGACCTGTGGCTTCGTGCGGGCCTGTCAAAATGTCGTGATCACCGAGTTGCAGGTGTCCTCAAAGCAGGTCGGTGCCTGCTTGTCCGCCTCGGGGTCGTTTTCCCAGCGCTGCCCGTCGATCAGGTAGCGGAACTGGACCTCCCGGTCGGTTTCAAAATCAAGGGTCAGGGTGAAGTCTCCGTTTTTGAGCCGTTTGAAGGGCAGCGCTTCCCGGCTCCAATCGTTGAGTTCGGTGGCCAGATGAACTGTCCGGGCCTCGGGCGCCATCGCCGCCGGCAGCCGGAACGTGACCTTGCAGATCGGCTTGTTTTTGAGAAACTGTTTTTTGATGCTCACAATGCCTCCTTTCCCGTTTGCCGGGAGTGAATTTTTCTGATGCCGGCAGCGCCGCCGGGCAAAAGGCGCTTGAAAGAGTGGGGCCTCGGTAAAAAACAACACCCCACCGTGCGCGCCTTGCAGACCAACCAAAATCCGGCGCCATCTCGCATCGCTGTTTTGGCCGTGGCCTTATTTGACCGAGGTTTCGATTTTAAGACCGTATTTGTCGATCCTGGAGTGCAGGGTCGGCCGCGACAGACCGAGCAGTTTGGCCGCCCGCGAGCGGTTGCCGCCCGTGAGGTTCAGCGCTTCACTGATCAGGATGCTGGCAAAACGGTCGATGCAGGCATCGAACAGGTTTTTCTGGCTTTTGGCGGTCAGGGCTTCAACCGCCCACCTGCGAAGCGCCTGATCGGTGGTGCCGGTGGTTTCGGACGGGTCGCTGCTCTGCCCCCCGCCGCGAAGGGCCAGGTCGATGTCTTCGGGGCTGATGGGCGCGCCGCGGTTGAATATCAGCAGCTTCTGAATGGTGTTGCTGAGCTCCCGGATATTTCCCGGCCAGGGGTAGGTTTTCAGGCCTTCCTTGGCTTCGGGGGTGATGCCGGGGTTTTCAACTCCCAGGCTGTCCCCATGACGGGAGAGGAAATACTCCGTCAGGAGGGGGATGTCGTCGACGCGCTCCCGCAGGGGCGGCAGCCAGATGGTGACCACCTTGAGCCGGTAGTAGAGATCTTCGCGGAAGCGGCCTTCAACCAGGGCGGCTTCCAGGTCGCGGTTGGTGGCGGCGATGATGCGCACATCGACCGCGATGGTTTCCCCGCCCCCCAGGCGTTCTATACTCTTTTCCTGGAGCAGGCGCAAGATTTTTGCCTGGATGCTGAAAGGCATGTCGCCGATTTCGTCGAGAAACACCGTTCCGCGGTGGGCCTGTTCAATTTTGCCCACCCGGCGGTGGGCGGCGCCCGTGAAGGCGCCTTTTTCGTAGCCGAAAAGTTCGCTTTCCAGAAGGTTTTCGGGTATCGCAACGCAGTTGATGACCAGGAAGGGGTTGGCCGCGCGCAGGCTGTGCTGGTAAATCGCCCGGGCGACCAGTTCTTTGCCGGTGCCCGATTCCCCGCGGATGAGCACGGTGGCATCCGATGAGGCCACCCGGCCGATGGCCTTGTAAACGTCCTGCATGGGTTTGCTGCGGCCGATGATGGCTTCCCGCGCGTTCTGCTCGGTGCCCCCGTTCATGACCACCGGTGAGCGCATGAAGTGCCCGGCGGCAATGGCTTTCTGGATCACCGCGAGCATGTCGGGAATGTCGAAAGGCTTGAGAATGTAATCGTAGGCCCCCATTTTGGTGGCCTCGATGGCGGTTTCGGTGGTGCCGAAGGCCGTCATGATGATCACCGGCAGCTTGGGCTCGATGTGCTGGATCTGCAGAAAGGTCTGCAGCCCGTTCATGCCGGGCAGGCGCATGTCGAGTATCACCAGGTCGGGGCTCTGCTGGGCGACCAATTTTACCCCGGCCTCGCCCGAAGGGGCCGTCTGGACGGCGTAGTCTTCTTCCTTGAGCAGTTTTTCGAAACTGCGCCGCAGCTGGTCGTCGTCGTCAATGATCAGGATCGTGTCCACGGCGGTTGTCCTCATCCGGTCTGGGCGGGCAGGGTAATCGTGAAGGCCGTCCCCTGGCCTTCCCGGGAATTCAGGCTCAGCCAGCCCCCGTGCTCTTCGATGATGCGGGCGGCGATGCTCAGGCCCAGCCCCGTGCCCTCCTCCTTGGTGGTAAAGAAGGGCTGGAAGACCCGGTCTCTGAGCGCCTCGGGGATCCCGGGACCCTCGTCTTGCAGCCGGATGACCACCTGCTGCCGGTTGTCGCTGCGCTGAAGCTCCTCGGTGATCCGGATGGCGCCGCCGGCGGTCATGGCCTCGCAGGCGTTGACGACCAGGTTGACGAGCACTTCCTTGAGCTGCTCGGGGTCGGCCTGGATCTCGGGCAGCGGCCGCAGGCGCTCGACGCTGATCTTGACCTCGTTGGAGGCCAGGCGGTGGCGCAGCAGCTGGACGACCAGGTCCACCACCTCCGAGGGGCTGACCTGCTGCATCTTGAGCTTGGGCGGGCGCGAGAACTCCAGGAAATTCTGGACGATGGTGTCGATCTGGTCGATTTCCTCGGAGATCACCTTGAAGTCGTCGCGCTGGGTTTCCGAGAGCGCAAGTGTGCGGTCCAGCGAGAAAAGCCGCATCTTGACCGAGGTGAGGGGGTTGCGGATGCTGTGGGCCATGCCGGCCGCCAGCTTGCCGACCATGGCCATTTTCTCGGTTTGCAGGAGGTGCTCGCGGCTTTTTTCAAGCTCGCTCTGGGTCTGGTCCACGTTTTCGATCAGGCCCCGCACCTTGAGGCTCAGGGCCTTGATTTCGTTTCCCGGGGGGGGCGGGCGGCTCTCGCGGTCGGCCTCGCGCATCAGCTCGCGCACCGGTCCCAGAATGTGTTTGGCCAGGATAAAGGCCAGCAGCAGCACCATCAGCAGCGCCAGCCCCATGGACGAGACGGCGGTCACCCGCAGGTTTTGGGCTTGGGCCTGGCTGGCGGCCCGGGTGCGTTTGATCTGCTGGGTGTGCAGCGCCTTGTAGTTCTCGCAGAGGCCGAGCAGCCGGAAAAAATTTCCCCGCACCTGCCTGTGAAGCCTGGCGCCGGCTTCGCGCAGGCCCTCGCGGTAATGATCGATCACCTGGTCCTTGGCGCTGACGTAACGGCCATATTCGGTTTCGATCGCCGTGATGGCCTGCAGCTGTTCCGGGTTTTGGGCGGTGGCGCGGGCCTCCTTAAGGGTCTGTAGAAATATCTGGCGGTACTCCCCCAGCTGGCGAAGCCAGTCGGGGTCCCCGTCGAGAAAGTAGTAGGAGACAAAACCCTTCTGGTTGACCAGGGCGGTTTCCAGGGTTTCGGCGGTCTGGTAGGCGGCGATGTTTTTGGTGATGATGGTCGCCAGCAGGGCGTCCATGCGGTAGGTGTACCAGACCATGACATAGCCGCCGGCAGCGGTGATGGCCGCAATCAGGGCGAGGATCAGGTAAATTCTGGCGCGCAGGCTGAAGCGAGTCTGCATGGCGGTCCGCAGGGCTCAGGGCTGAATCAGAATGGTCGGGTAAAGCCCCGCCATTTCCCCATATGGGTATGGCTGAAGGGTGTTGAAGGAGATGTTCTGGTTTTTCTGAGCATGGCCACGGGCGCTGCTGCCGTCGAAATAGGCGCCGTTGGCCTCCAGAATGTGCTCGATGCGGTGCCGGAAGCCGTCCACGAATTTACCCCCGTCGCCTTCAAAGAGCAGGTTACCGCGAATAAAGCCGGTTTTGACCCGCGCGAACTCCTCGAGGGGTACGCTGTTGTGCGCCAGGTCTTCGGGCTTTTCGATATACCCCCAGACCAGGTGGCCCGCCGGGATGCTCACCGGCGCCTTGAGATCGATGATCGTGTGCGGCATGACGATGCACTCGGCCCCGATGGTCAGCGGGCAGGCCGCGCTGCCCTGCAAAAAGGAGTTGAAGCCGACGAAAACTTTGCGGCCCAGCCGGGCGTGGATCACCTTGCCGCCGTGGGCCGTGACGTCCAGGCCCTCCAGGTGGGCATTGACGATGTAGCAGTTTTCCTGGGCATTGGACCCCTTGCCGAGCGTGGCGTTTTCCAGGTAGGCGCGCTGGGCCACCAGCACGTTTTCACCGATCCGGGTGCTGGGCCGGATGACGGCGTAGCGGTCCAGGGAGGAGGTCTCGGGAACCCCTGCGGGGGTGCTGAGCTGCAGGGTTTCGTAGACCCGTTGGAAGTCGGCCTGGCGGCTTTCGACAAAGTCGAGAAAGATGCCCTCGGGCTCCTTGCCGGCCTCGAAACGGATGTAGCGCGCAAGGATGTCCTGATCGAAGCGATACAGAAAGTTGAAATCCCCTCCGCTGCGCACCCAGATGGTGCCTGGATCGATGTTCATGTGAAATATTTCCCCGGCCTGGACATAGGAAAAATTTCGCAAAACACTGTCGTGGACCGCCGTCAGATCGACGGTGCAAAAAGGCCCCAGGTAGCTGCCCTCGGTGGGGGCGCCGTGGATGTTGCTGAAATGCATCGCCAGGGTGTTTTCGATGGTGAATTCTTCAAGGTTCTCCGGGTCGTGGGAAAAATTGTGGACCAGGGTCTTGATCAGGAAGCTGTTTTTGATTCGGATGGTTTCGTCCGTGTAAACCGGCAGGATCTGATTTCCGAAGGAGAAGAGGTCTCCGCGGGATTTGAGCTCATCGCCGCGGACGTCCGTTTTATAAAGGATAGAGTGGTCCACCGCGCAGCGGCCCAGAAAATAGCTGCCGGCCAGGTTGGAGCGGGTGAATTCGAAATTGAGGCTGTGTTGGGGCGTAACGCCGTAAAAGGCGTAAAATTTGCCCAGCTGTTCAAAGGGCAGCAGGTTCTTTACTAAAGGTGCGACGTCGAAATCCATCTCGCGCAGGTTGATGTTGACGCTCAGCACAATCCTTTCCAGGAGTTTTTCGATGGCTTTCATGTCTGACTCTCCGTCGGTGGGCGGGCGGCTTTCCCCTTTGGCTGGAAAGCCGCCTGGCCGCAGGTTGCTGGTGATCGGGCCTGAGGCTGCCGGTTGCGGCCGCCGGGTCAGGGCAGGGTCGTCGGCATGCCCATCAGCGGCCAGAGGATGTAAACCGCAAAACCGACCACCACCATCAGGATCAGGCTGGTGGGCAGCCCGTAGAGGAAAAACTCGCCGGTGGTGAACTGCTTGGAGTCGTAGGCGATGGCGTTGGGGGCGGCGCCCACCAGCAGCAGGAAGGGCATGCCGGCGGTGGTCAGGGCGGCGAACAGGATCACCTCCGGGGCGCCCCCCAGATAGGGCGCAATCACGAACGCCACCGGCAGCGAGATGGCGATGGCCGCGACGTTCATGATGAAGTTGGTCATCATCATCACGAAGAAGGCGATGCTCATCACGAAAACAAACCAGTTGGCCTTCTGGAACATCACCAGCCAGTTGACCGCCAGCCACTTGGCGGCGCCGGTCTCCCAGAGGCAAAAGCCGATGCTCATAGCGCCCGA
>JAWOJK010000394.1:0-2962 GCA_046481705.1 Desulfobacterales bacterium
GGTGGAAAGCCTCGAAACCCCCTTTCAGCTCATGGATCTTTACGCCCTGGCCCAGGACCGGGATTTTCCGCACCCCCATCTGACCCTCAGCTGCTTTCGCCAGGCCAATTTTTTGATCCCCCAGGGAGACGGCTATTTCACTTGGCATGAACCTCAGGAAAACCAATAGATTAGGATCAAAGGATCACCATGGACCTGTTTCTTTCATTCTTATCCAACACGGGCTATCTGCTCGCCGACTACCGCCACTTCATCATGATCTTGGTAGGCTGCATCTTCGTTTACCTCGGGGTCGCCAAAAAATATGAGCCCCTGCTGCTGGTGCCCATCGGGTTCGGCATCCTGGTGGGCAACGTGCCCTTCTTCAAGGGCTTCGGCATCGGTATCTACGAAGACAACAGCGTGCTCCACTACCTGTACTTCGGCGTCACCACCGGGCTTTACCCGTCGATCGTTTTCCTGGGCCTGGGGGCCATGACCGATTTCGGCTCCCTGCTGGCCAGGCCGGTCCTGATGATGCTCGGGGCGGCCGCCCAGATGGGGATTTTTTTCACCCTGCTGAGCGCCCTGGCCCTGGGGTTTTTGCCCAATGAGGCGGCCTCGATCGCCATCATCGGAGGCGCGGACGGTCCGACCTCGATCTTTCTGACGGCCAAGCTGGCGCCGCATCTGATCGGGCCAATCGCCATCGCCGCCTATTCCTACATGGCTCTCATCCCGGTGATCCAGCCGCCCATCATGCGGTTGCTGACCACCCGCGAGGAGCGCCGGATCCGGATGCCCGATATGCGCGAGGTTTCCAAACGCGAAAAACTGATTTTTCCGGTGGTCGGGGTGCTGCTCTGCTGTTTTCTGGCGCCCACCGCACTGCCGCTGCTCGGCATGCTGTTTTTCGGCAATTTCCTGAAGGAGTGCGGGGTCACCGACCGCCTGGCGCACACCGCGCGCACCGCCATCATCGATACGGCCACCATTCTGCTGGGGCTCACCGTGGGCTGCAGCACCCAAGGGGATGTTTTTCTGACGACCAAATCCGTGGGCATCTTCATTCTGGGCTCGATCGCCTTCAGCATCGCCACGGCCTCGGGCATCATCTTCGCGAAGATTATGAATCTCGCACTGAAGGAAAAGATCAACCCCCTCCTGGGGGCCTCCGGGGTGTCGGCCGTTCCGGGTTCCGCCCGCGAGGTTCACCTCATGGGCCAGCGCGAGGACCCGACCAATTACCTGTTGATGGACGCCATGGCCTGCAACTCCTCCGGGGTCATCGGCTCCGCCATCTGCGCCGGTATCCTGTGGAGCTTCTTGTCGGTCTGAAAGCCACCCGGCTGACACCGCAGAGCTGACGGAAGGGGTCGCATCGGTTGTTCCGGCCCCATGCTGCCCCTTGTCCGCCCCAGGGTCGGCATGGGGTTTTTACTTCACCCCCCAACGCCCGTTAAGCTGAAACGGCGATGCGCTTCGGCATTCTCAAGAAGTTCCTGGCCGCCTTTCTGGCCATGTCCCTGCTGCCGCTGCTGGTGCTGGGTTTTTACGCCCGCGAAAAACTCGAACAACTCGGCAAAAGTGCGGTCGACAGCAACACGCAGGCCCTGGTGAAAACCGCCTCCTCGCTCCTGGAAGCCCGGGCGCGGGGAATTGCCCACCAGGTGCAGGTGCTGCTGGAAAGGCTGTTGCGCCGATCTGGGATCGCTGGCCCTGCTGCCCGTCGATGCGGATCTCTACCAGCAGTTCTGCACGCACCATCGCCGCCAGATCTGGCAGCGCAGCGGCACCCGTGAAAACTCTTCCGAGCTGCGAACGCACCTGCCGCTTTACCGCCAGATCACATCCTCGGAGGTAAACCCGAAGGTCTTGACACGGGTCCGACCCCAACACAACCCCGCTGGACCGCAAAATCGCCTCCGTCAGCCAGGCTTACGCCTACGCCTTCAGCCCGATCCAAATCGGTGAGCGCACCATCGGCGTCCTGGGCGCCGACAATGCCCGCAGTGGGCGGCCCATCAGCGAAGAGGAGGTGGAGTCGCTCAAAATTATCGCCAACGAGGCGGCCATGGCGATCGAGCGGCGCGGCTGATGAACCAGGCCGTCAAGGAGCGGGATTTCATCGAAAGCATCTTCACCAACATGATGAGCGGTCTGGTGATCGTCGACCGCAACGGGATTCTGTCCGCCATGAACCACTATACGGCTGCTGGGAATTCCGCGGGGCACGCTGCGCTACAAGATGAAAAAGTTCAAAATCGAAGGGTGACGGACAGCCGGGGGGGATATGAAGGGGTGGGACCGGCGGTCTGCCGGCCCCTGGATTGAGACCCGTGCCGGGGCGTGGTCAGCCGCCCGAGGTCTGGGGAAACGCCGTATTGGCGTAGAGGTATTCCATTTTTTCCTTGTGCTTGAGCTCTTCGTTGGCCATCCTGAGCAGCATGTCCTTGGTGTTGCCGGACGGATGCAGGTTGGCCAGCTCGGTATAAAACCCGTGGGAGCGCAGCTCCCGGTGAGCGGCCAGCAGGAACACCTCCTCGCTGTCGATGTTCTCCTTGATCTCGGGCTCCTCCTGGTATTCGGCGATCTTGTAAAAAACCACATCACTCATCCGCATGGCATCCGCCGCGAAATCCCCGTCCCGGTAATGGACCAGAAAGGCTTTGTGCTTCTTTTCCTCGTTGGCGACGAAGGCGATGGTGTCCCGGGTGGCTCCGTCCCGGACCTTGGCATGAATCCCCATGTAAAAGTCGTACGCCTCTTCTTCCCGCCTGATGGCCGTTGCGATCAGACCTGCGAGTCTCTCGTCTTGCATAGCGTTCAGACAACAACGCCGGCAATGCCGGGCAATGTTGAAAACATGTTCGCAATAAACATAAAAACAAACGCTTGCGCCAATTTCAATGATTTTTCTTTATAGCCGAACAAGACGCATTTTATTGTCACGACGAACAGCAGGCCTAAAAGCGATTTCAAC
>JAWOJK010000041.1:0-35054 GCA_046481705.1 Desulfobacterales bacterium
TCGATCACCGCGCCCACCGTCGTGCCCTCGGGCAGATCGAATGCGCGCGGCTTGCGTCCGGCTTCGCCATCGGGCTGAAAGCTGGAGAGGTGTGCGAACAGCGCGACGTTGACCTGCATCGGCGGGGCCTCCCAGAGGAGAGAACGGGAGGGATGCGGTCGCTCCGCACCCCTCCCGGCGGTTCCTACGAAACGCCCATCTGCTTGGCGGTCTCCGGCACGAAGTCGAACACGCTGTCCAGATCCTCGTCGGTGACCTGGAAGACGATGTCGTGCGGAGGCAGCGGCACGGACTTGAAGAACCCGGGCAGCCGGTCGTCGGCGGCCGTGAAGCCAGTCTTCTCATTGAAGAGCCGCTCGAAGACGAGGGTCTCCTTGCCGAGCTGCATGACCGAAATCCGCCCCTGGATGCCCATCAGGAGGTTGTTGAAGTCATGGGCGATGCCGCCGGCCAGGGTCCCGACAGCCTCCATTTTCTGGGCGTGAATCAGTTTGTTTTCCAGCTCCTTGCGCTCGGCCTCCTGCCTGATCCGGTCGGTAATGTCCAAGACCTGCGCCACCACCTGCTGGTTGCCGTTGAGATCATTGATAATCGTTGCGCTGATCGTGACGCGGCGGGTGTCACCGTCCTTGCGCACGACATCGAACTCGTAATGCGTCGGAACGCTGTCCCCGCGCAAGCGGTCGAAATAGTTTTTTTTCACGACCTGCAGGCTTTCCGCGGTCAGCAGCCGGCCGATATCCCCCCCCGTCAGGTCTTCCATGGGGTAGCCCATCACCCGACAGGCCTCGGGATTGGCATAGACGACGCGAAATGCGTCGTCTATGATCACAAACCCCTCATGGGAGTTCTCGACCACCGACCGGAAGCGCTCCTCGCTTTCCCGCAGGGCCATTTCGGCCTCCTTGCGGCCACTCACGTCGCGGGCCACGCTCAGGACGACCTTTTCACCCCGGTAATCGATCTGGCGCACCTTGATTTCCACGGGCAGCGAGCTGCCGTCGGCTTTCAGATGCCGCGCCTCCACGGTTCGGCGCCCGCCCGCAGCGCCCAGGACCCCCAGGACCCGCTCGGCATCCGCCGGGGGCATCAGTGACGACAGGGGCAGTGCAAAAAATTCCGCCGGCGAATACCCCAGCCGACTGTAGCTGGCCTCGTTGGCATCCAGGATGCGGCCCCGGCGATCTATCAGATAGACCGCGTCATCGACATTTTCCAGCAGCTCCTTGTAGCGCGACTTTTCCTCGGCGGCCTTGAGGTTGCGCAGCATGCTGTCGAAGGCCTTTGACAGCTCGGCGATCTCCCAGTAGTCGCCGGGGTGGGTCTCGAAGGAGAGGTTTTTTTCGCCCCTGGAGATATGAATGGCTTTTTGGGCCATTTTTCGCAAAGGGGTCGCCATCTGCTGGCCGAGAAAGATGGCTATCCCCGCCGAAAAGGTCAGCACGGCCAACGTAAAAAGCCCGATGAGCAGCGAAATCCTGCGCTTTTCGCCGATCAGGTCCTCGCTGGAGAAGAGAAAATAGAGGTCGGCGTAACCGTCAAGCTTGAGAATATTGTGGTTTCCGGGGCCGACGGGCAAGGCCGTGTCGTCCGAGGTCTGGGCGAGGGCCTTGGCATCCAGTTCAAAAGCGCCGCCCCTGAGCAGGCTGGTCAGTCCATCGGTCGTGCGCACCAGGATGTCGCCGACGATCAACTGCTGAAGCCGCTCGATTAGTTCCTGGTCACGGCTGAGGTCGTAGCGTACGTAGGCGGTCCCGAGGCGCGCCTCGCTGCTGGTGATCGGGGTTTCAAACCACCACACCAGGGGCGAGGTCTCACCTTCCGGGTCGGGCAGTTCACCGGGCGGGGTGTTGAGCAGGGCATCGACAAACTGCTCCGAGTGGGCTGGGCTGATCAACGGCGCGGCAGCTTTGCGGACGTAAAAGCTCAGGCCGTTATCCGGCGCGTAGAAGCGTGCCAGGCGGTCCTGGAGCTGGGTGGGGGCATCCAGCAGGAGGGTCGCCCGAATGGCATTGTCGGCGCTGAGGTCCTGGAGCTTGCGTTTGATCTGCACAAAACGGCGGCTGAGAATCAGCTCGGCCTGCCCCTTGCGGGCCGCAATGTTGTTGCGGAACTCGTGGTCCAGGCGTTTTCCGAAATAAACGTAGAGCACGCCGGAGATCAGCAGGACGGTGACGGTCACAAGGATACCGATGGTCAGCATCAACTGGATCGAGAACCGTTTGCGTCGCTCGGGTTTCAATGGGGCTCCTCTTGCTCGGCGAAAGGCGCTAATCGGGGGAGCGGCCGCCCGGGTCGGATACGGCCGCAGCGCGGGTGGAGACTAGTGTTTGAAACTGCGCTGACCGGTGAAGACCATGGTGGCCCCGACCTCGTTGCAGGCTTCAATGGCCTGGTAATCGTTGGCGGATCCGCCCGGCTGGATGACCGCGCGCACCCCTTCGCGCAGCCCCACGTCGACCCCGTCGCGGAAGGGAAAAAAGGCATCGCTGATCATGGCGGCACCGACAAGCCCGCCTTTTTCAGCGGCCACACGGGCATCGATGGCCTGCCGGATTTCCAGGTCCCGCAGACTGTTGTAGGCGACCCCGTGCTGCTCGAAACAGTGGCGGTCCGCGAGTTTGCGATAGGCCTTGTCGCGGGCGATCTCGGCAACCCCCACCCGATCCTGCTCACCGGTGCCGATCCCGACCGTCACCCGATCCTTGACGTAGATAACCGAATTGGAGGATACCCCGGTTTCCACCAGCCAGCCGAAAATCATGTCGTCATATTCCGCCTCGGTGGGCTCCCGCCGGATGCCAAAGGTCTGCCCCTGGTGGTCACATACCGCCGGTTTGAGGTCGGCCCGCGAGCGCACCTGGGAGACGAACGACCACTGGGCAATGACGCCGCCGTCGATGAGGCTCTTGAACTCCACACAGCGCTGACCGACGAAGGTCTGCAGGCGTTCGATGTTGCCGATCTGAACCACCCGCAGGCTTTTGCGCCGTCCGAGAATCTCCAGTGCGCCCTCCTCGAAATCCGGGGCCACCACCACCTCGGCGTACTGGTTGCTGATGGCCTCGGCGGTAACCCGATCCAGGCTGCGGTTGACCGCGATGCAGCCGCCGAAGGCGGCCACACGATCGGCCATGTAGGCCCGCAGGTAGGCCGTTTCCAGGCTGTCGGCCTGGGCCACACCGCAGGGGTTGTTGTGTTTGACAATGACCGCGGTGGGCGCCTGGTGCAGATAGCGCAGGATGTTGAGGGCATTGTCGGCATCGGTCAGATTGGTCTTGCCCGGGTGCTTGCCCGACTGCAGCAGGCGGATGTCGGAGGCCAGGTGCTGTCCGGGCTGGAGGGTGCGGGTTTCGCCGAGCACCAGATTGCCGTTGACCAATTTGTAGAGGGCCGCCTCCTGACCGGGGTTTTCGCCGTAGCGCAACCCCTTGCGCACCCCCTCGATGACCCACGACACCTTTTCGTAAAACAGGGTCTGGCGCCGGTTGCCCGCAACGAAGCTGATTTCCATATGCGGCGGGAAATGATCGTCCATGATGGTGCGGTACATCTGCTTCAGATCCTCAGCCATGTTGGCCTCCTTTTGGATTGCGGGCGGGCCGCAGGCCTGCCCGGACCGGCGGATGGGCGCAGGCCAAGCAGCGGGCGGGCGGGTCCGCCGCCTAAAGCCCGCGGTAACAGCCTGTGACCGCTTCCGGCGATCGGGTCATGAGAAAATCGGCAATGGCGCGATCATAGTCCGCGGTATGCGCGAACGCCTTCTGGGCCAGTTCGAAGCGCAGGGCCAGGGGCAGGCTGCCCTCATAGGCCGCCAGACGAACGAGAAGCGCGGGGTAATCGCCGGGGTCCACCAGCGATGCGACCCGCAGATAGTTTTTAGCCGCCGCCCGGATCATGCAGGGCCCCCCGATATCGATGTTGGCGCGGGCCTCTTCGACGGTGACGTCCGCCCGGGCGACGGTCTTCTGGAAGGGGTAGAGGTTGACGACCACCATGTCGATCGGCACGGCGGCGGTGCGCGCCAGGTCCTGTTGATGGGCATCGTTGTAGGTTTCGGTGAGCAGACCCAGATAAATTTTGAAATCGAGCGTTTTCACGAGCCCCCCCTGGGTTTCAGGCTGGCCGGTGTAGGCGGATACCTGGGTGAGGCATTTTTCGGCGCGCACCCCGAGAATTTCAGCAAGGTGTTGGAACGTGCCACCGGTTGAAAAAATCCGGATATCGGGCATGATCTCCAGCAACCCCGGCACGAACCGCTCGAGGCCGCTTTTGTCGGAAACACTGACCAGCACGTGCCGAACGGCGACCAGATCGTCAATGCGGTCGACAATGTTGACACTCATGTGGGCTACCCCCTTCCTTCGTATTCAAGCAGAAAACGGTCGAAAAAGGCTTCCATAAAGCGGTGACGTTCCGCGGCCAGATGCCGGCCGGCGGTGGTCAGCATGCGCTCCCGGATCCGGCAGAGTTTCAGCTTGTACTCCCGGTAGCCGGTATCCTCGCGGGAATAAGCGCGCGTATGGGCGACATCGACCGCCCCGTTGTGCAGTCGGGCGCCGATCTCGCCGGCAAACAGATACGCACGCGCAATCCCCACGGCGCCGATCGCATCCAGCTTGTCGGCGTCAAAAAGCACCCGGGCCTCCAGTGTTCGGGGCGGGCAATCGCCCCTGAAACGGTGCGACCGGATGCTGTGCAGTATGTTCTCGCGCCGCTGCGCGCTCAATGGCAGGCCCGCCACCAAGGGTGTCGCCAGCTCCGCGCCCAAACAGGCATGGCAGACCTTGCCGTGGGAGGCGTCCTGAGGCCCCCGGCCGATATCGTGCAGGTAAGCGGCGGCTGTCACCACCAGCGGGTCGGCGCCCTCGATCCGGCCGATGTGGCGCCCCAGCCGACAGACCCGCAGGGTGTGGTCCCAGGCATGGCTGCCGCGGGTGCCCCGCAAGTGGCGCTCGGCAAACTGCCGCACCTGTGCGGTCAGTTCGTCGGACGCAGGCGCCATGACGGCCTCCTCAGCGGGTTTCGGGTTCAGGCCAGCTCAGGGGGTCCAGTACGCCGGCCAGGGTGTCGCGCACAAAGGTGGGCAGCATGAAGGCCGCCCGGTGGACTCCGGGGTTGTAATAGCGGGTCGCAAGACCGGCGGCGGCCACCCGCTGCGGATCGAAATCGGCCAGCGGACAGGGCCCCTTCGAGGCGAACCCGAAACTCCAGAGGCCACCCGGATAGGTCAGGGTACTGAAAAGATACAGGTGCAGACGCGCAAAGAAAGGCCGCTGGTTGCGGAGCATCGGTTCCTGGAGTTCGGGGTCGTAGAAGGGGCTTTCGGCCTGGGACACCAGGATGCCGTCGGGGCCCAGCAAAGCGGCGGCTTTTTCATAAAAATCGCGATTGAACAGGGGGGTTGCGGGCCCGATGGGGTCGGTGGAGTCCACGATGATCAGATCGAAGGTTTCACGGCACTGCGCCACGTATTGAACCCCGTCGGCGATGCGCAGGTCCAGGCGCGGGTCGTCCAGGGCGCAGCTCACAGTCGGCATGTGGGTCCTGCAGGCGCGCACAACGGCCTCGTCGATCTCCACCATCACGACCTGCGCGATGCCGCTGTGCTTCATGATTTCGCGGACAGTCCCGCCGTCGCCGCCCCCGATGACCAGCACCCGCCGGGGGTTGGGGTGCACGAAAAGGGGCACATGCGCAATCATTTCATGATAGACGAATTCGTCGCGCTCGGAAAGCATCACGATTCCGTCGTTAAGCAACATCCTGCCCAGTCCGGCGGTGTGAACCACATCGACTTGCTGAAAGGGGCTTTTTTCCGAAAAAAGGGTTTTTTCGACCCGGTAGTGTGTTTCCAAAATCCCTTTGTGATCCTCGCGGACCCAGAGATTTAAATGGCGCTGGTCAGTCATATCAGGGGTCCTCAAAAAAACTGGAAAACTCGCAGCGGGTGCTGCCGATCAGTTTAACAGATCCTGGCCGCTTGCCAAACTGAAAAATGCCGAAATCCGGTGACTGCGGTCGGCCGGCGGGTTGTTTTCAGACACAGGTATGGTTGCTGATGCTGACCGTCATACCGCAGTCGAAATCGTGACGGTCGCTGCGGTTCAGCCGATAGCCCTGGAGCGGGGCGTTTGCAGACGGATGGGGCTGCGGACCCGGGTGATTTCGGCCGGTGGTCAGCAGCACCATCAGGCGGCGGGGCTTGAAAATCGACACGACTTGCTGAATCGTGCCGCTATAGTCCCGTTCGAACCGGTTGGTTTCAAAGCTGGCGTATGAGTTCTGGGGCTGGGGCGTGACGTGCACCGTGTGGTAGCGCTTGCCGGCGACCGCGTTGGCGGAATACCCGTGGGGCGAAAAAAGATGACTGTCGCGGGCCATGTCGGGATAGACGCGGTCCAGTCCGCATAGGGTTTCGGCCCGAGCGGCGGTTCCCGCCCGGCGAACGGAAAAACAGGCCTGCACCGCGGGGGCCAGGTCATGCATCAGTACCTGGAGGGTCGCCTGTCGCGGTGGCCCAGGACTTCCGCCACCGGCGGAATAAAGATGAATGTGGTCGTCCGCTGCCGCCCCCAGGAGATGCGCCCTGCCGTTGAAAAACCCCGCCATGCGCGCGACATCTTCCTCGAACTGGGTGGACTGCTGATCCGGGTAAAGCATGTTTTTGCGTTCGTAAAACACCCGGGCCACATTGCGCCTGCCGGTCAGACGCAAAATTTCCGGCACCGCGTTCACCAGGGTGGTTTTGCCGCAGGTGATCATCAGGATCCGGTCCTCCCAGACAAACAGGCTGGATTCGGAGAGCAGGTAGGCATCCACCCCTTCGGTGGAAATACTGCTGATGATATAGCTCCGGCTGGCATTGACGACCCGCTCCCAGCGGCCGTCCTGATTGGAGCGAAGGTTTGGACAAGGGGAATTCAGTATGATTTCAAGCTTCTTCTCAGGTCCCTCGAAATGTTCTATGGCTGCTGTCAATTATCATAAACTCCTCTACCTTTATCGGGTACGTGCCGCAGCTGGCACCTCTGGTTCGGGAAAAAACCTGCGGCCCGACGCCAGAGCGGCGGAACAAAGCGTCCGATGGTAAGACCCCTAAATTCGATTCGGCCGCCGATAACCAAACGACACGGATAATGAAGCGATGATCGCAGCTACCGCTGCCCGGCCGCGCGCGATATGGCAGGGTAATTATTTTATTCGTTACAGGGGCGCAATAAAAAAATTAAAATTCACCCTTTCGGGGCGTATAATTTTTTCTGCCGCCCATAAATCACCGGCGACGGTCGCTGCCCGCGTCTCTCGCCCCCGTTTTGCCCATCCCTGACGGCTCCGAAAAAAGCCCAATCTGCGCATCGCAACCCGGCGCTTTTCTCGAAACCCTCTGGATTTGGACTTTTACCGGCCCGCCATCAAGCGCAGCAGCCGTTTTATTTTTCGCAAAGTAAAACGCTTCTCATAACACAAAGCCCGGAAAAAAGGAAAAAAATATGTAAAACGCTTTTTTTTTCGAAGGGACTAAAGGTTTGCTTTGTCCATCCGATTTAATTTTTATCCCACTTTTTCCCACCAACCCAGGGTAGGTAATTAAAATTTTTAAATAACTTGAATTACTATCAAAATATTTGAACCAGCTGGCACTTTTTCCTTGACTCTTATCCCAAAATGGCATTTATACAACAAAAAGTGTCAAAATGTGTCAAGCTCTCATCGACCTGCCGCAGCGATCCGGGCGACGGGTTTCAACAGCACGCAAAGGCCCTAAGCGACCAGGCCCATTAAACGGAAAAACATGTTTCGGGGAATCAATTTCCACAACATCGATCCGAAGGGACGCGTGAGCGTGCCGGCCAAGTTCCGCGAAATCGCACGTGCTGACGGGAGCAATGGCTTTATGGTGACCCGCATGGACGGCTGTCTCTTGGGCTACGCTTTCTCCGAGTGGCTGAGGCTCGAAAAACGGGTCTTGGAGACCCCCAACAAAGACGATTTTTTCCGGCGCTTTCGGCGGACCTTTATCGGCGGGGCCACGGAATGCGCATTTGACCGCCAGGGTCGCATCCTGCTGCCGCCGCCGCAAAGAATCTACGCCGGTATCGAAAAGGAGGTCGTTTTCGTCGGCGTGACCGACCATTTTGAAATCTGGTCCCGGGAAAAATGGGATGAGGAAAACGAAAAGATGGAACTGGATCTGAAACAGGAGGAAGCCCGCAACCAGATTGCCGCATTAGGGATATAGGATCATGCCGTATCACCACGTCCCCGCCATGCTTGCCGAGGTTGTCGAACTCCTCGAACCCGCACCGGGGGACCTTTTTGTGGACGGCACCTTGGGGGGTGCGGGGCACGCCCGCGCGATCCTCGAAAAAATCACCCCCGGCGGGATCCTGATCGGTGTCGACCAGGACCCCGAGGCCCTCATCAACGCCAAGACCGTGCTGAAACCCTATGACGGCAGTTATCACCTGTTTCACGACAATTTTTCAAATCTCCCGGCGATTCTCTCCCAACTGGCCATTCCCGCAGTTGACGGCATTCTTCTCGATCTGGGCATCGCGTGTCACCACCTGGCCGCCAGCGGCCGGGGGTTCAGCTTCCAGCAGGACGAACCGCTGGACATGCGCATGAACCCGTCCACCGGCGGCACCGCCGCCGAACTGGTGAATTCGGCGGATGAAAAGACCCTCACCCGCCTGTTCAGGGAGTATGGCGAAGAACGCTTTGCGCGTGCAGTCGCCCGCAGAATCGTGGCCGAGCGCCGGAGCGCGCGCATCGTTTCAAGCGGTCAACTGGCGCGCATCGTGGTCGCGGCGATTCCCCGCAAGAGCGCCGCGGCCCAAAAAATTCATCCGGCCACGCGGGTATTCATGGCGCTGCGGATTGCCGTCAACCACGAACTGGAAGCGCTGGAAGCCTTTTTGGCGGTGGTCGTCGACCTGCTCACGCCAGGGGGGCGGCTGTGCATCCTGGCCTTCCATTCGCTGGAAGACCGCATCGTCAAACACCGCTTCCGGCAACTGGCCCAGCCCTGCGTGTGTCCACCGGACCTGCCGCGCTGCGTCTGCGGCCGCACCCCCGTGGCCCGGGTCGTGACCCGCAAGGCGCGACGCCCGGGTGAGGCCGAAATAGCGCAAAACCCCATGGCCCGCAGCACCCGCCTGCGGGTCCTGGAAAAGCTGTAAGCGCTGGCCTGCAGACGGAGAAAACCGATTGGCCGCAGACGCTCCAAAGCCCCAAACCCGGCGCGCCAGCAGGACCCTGGCCATCTGGGCGCTGGTGATGGTTTTCTTCCTGGGGGAGGTTTATTTTTACACCTGGTGCCGCGTGCAGTGCACCCAGGTCGGCTATGAAATAAACCGGGCGGCCGATCACAGCCAGCAGCTCCAGGGGATCCAGAGCAGCCTGAAAATCGAATTGGAACGGCTGAAGTCACCCCAACGCATCGCCCGTTACGCCCGTGAAAAACTCGGGCTGGAAATGCCCAACCGCACCCAAATTATTATTATGCCATGAAAATACCCCAAGCTCCCACCAAAATTCGACGCAGAGCGATGGGCATGGCCGTCTTTTTTACGCTGTTTCTGGCGGTGATCGCCGCCAAGGCCGCCTACCTCCAAATTTTCCAGGGAGAGTGGCTGTCCCGCAAGGCAGCCAACCAGTACGAGAAATCCCTGGTCATCGAGGGGCGCCGGGGGGCCATCGTGGACGCCCGCCAGCGTGAAATGGCGGTCAGCATCGATGTGACCTCGATTGCCGCCTACCCGCGCCAACTGGTCGACGCACCGGCCGCCGCCAAGGCCCTGGCGCACGCCTTGGGCCTCAACTACCGGCTGCTGCTGGGTAAACTGGAGTCCAAAAGCCCCTTCGTCTGGATCAAGCGCCAGGTGACGCCCAAAGAGGCCGGGGCGGTGCGGGCACTGAGCCTTGCGGGGGTCGATTTCATCCCCGAACGCAGCCGCTACTACCCCAGCAAAACCCTGGCGGCCCAAGCGCTCGGATTCACCGGGACCGACGGCCACGGCCTCGAGGGGGTGGAGTTTTTCTTCGACAACCACCTGCGCGGCGCCGCGGAAAGCTACACACTGCTCAGGGATGCCCGCGGCGAGAGTTTCAGCGGTGTCAGCCAATGGATCGACAGCCACGGCGGCCGCAACGTGGTCCTCACCATCGACCGCACCGTCCAGTATCTGACGGAGCGTGCGCTGCAGGAGGCCGTTGATGAGTTCGATGCCCGCTCGGGGATGGCGGTCGTCATGGTGCCCCAGACGGGGGCGATTCTGGCACTGGCGCATTACCCCTTTTTCAACCCGAATGTTTTTCGCGCCTTCGACCGTGAAAAGTGGCGCAACCGGGCCATCACCGACCCCTTCGAACCCGGCTCGACCATGAAGATGTTCCTGGCAGCGGCGGCGCTGGAATCCGGCAGACTGACTCCCAATTCGATCTTTTTCTGCGAAAACGGCAAGTACCGCATCGGGAGAAACGTGGTTCACGACACCCACCCCCACGGCTGGCTCTCCCTGCAACAGATCCTCAAGTATTCGAGCAATATCGGGGCGGTCAAAATTAGCGAGACCCTGGGCCAGAAATCCCTCTACAGCACGCTGCGCAATTTCGGTTTCGGCACCCCGACGGGCATTGACTGTCCGGGCGAGACCTCCGGCAGCCTTGCGCCCTACCAGCGCTGGACGCGGATCGACGCCGGCGCCATCTCTTTTGGTCAGGGCCTCTCGGTTTCGGCCCTGCAGTTGATCACCGCGGCCAGCGCCATCGCAAATGACGGCGTCCTGATGAAGCCTTTTCTGGTCCAGGCCGTCACCGACCGTGACGGCCGCCTGGTCAAAAGCTTTGCGCCCAGCGAGGTTCAGCGGGCGATTTCGGCCCAGACCGCCCTGCGGGTCCGCCAAATCCTTCAAACCGCCACCAGCAAAGGCAGCACCGGTGAAAATGCCGCCCTGGAGGGATTTGAAGTGGCCGGCAAAACCGGAACAGCCCAGAAAGTCGACGAAAGCGGCCGCTACGCCCAGGAACGCTACGTGGCGTCATTTCTCGGCTTCGCGCCGGCCAAGGACCCCAAGGTGGCCATCCTGGTCCTGGTCGACGAACCCCGCAAGGCCCACTATGGCGGCACGGTTGCAGCACCGGCGTTTCGCAAAATCGCCCACGGCACCCTGAACTACCTCAACGTTACCCCCGGCAGCGGCTCAGCGCGCCTGACTGCCCTGCGAGAGGCCGAGGTTGACGGATGAAACTCTCTGAACTGCTGACCGCGGTCACGGTTGAGGCCCCGGTTACGACGGCCGCAAAGCCCCCCAACCCGGAGATCCGCGCCATTTATTACCGCTCACAGGCGGTAACCCCCGGCGGGCTTTTCGTGGCGATTGCGGGTGAGCGCGTGGACGGCCACGCTTACATTGCCGACGCGGTCGCCCGTGGGGCAGCGGCCGTGGTGGCCGAGCGGACCGCCGCGGTGGCGGTGCCGGTCTTCATCGTGGCCGACAGCCGCCGGGCCCTGGCCGCCCTGGCCGCCCGATTCCACGGCTGTCCGGCGGAGAAGCTGGTCATCGTGGGCATCACGGGCACCAACGGCAAAACCACCACCGCCTACCTGATAGAGCGCATACTGCAGCAGGCGGGTTTCAGCGTCGGGGTCATCGGCACGATCGAATACCGTTTCGGCGGCCAGGTGCGCAAAGCCCCCGTAACCACCCCGGAGTCTCTGGACCTTCAGGCCCTGCTGGTGGAAATGGTCCGGGCCGGGGTGACCCACGTGGTCATGGAGGTTTCCTCCCACGCCATCGCCATGCATCGAATAGTCGACTGCTGGCTGGATGTGGGGGTCTTCACCAACCTGAGCCAGGACCACCTGGATTTTCACCGCGACATGCAAACCTACTGGGAGGTCAAAAAAACACTGTTCACGCGGCATTTGAACACCGGCCCCAAACGGGACCGCGCCGTGGCCGTCATCAACAGCAACGATCCCCGCGGGGCCGCGCTGCTGCGGGAACTCAACGGCCACGGCCTTTCGGTCGGCAGCGCCGGCACCAACCGCGTCCACCCGCGCGGCGTTGTGCACGACCCCGCCGGACAGCACGGCGAACTGGTGACCCCCGAGGGCACGATCCGTTTCGCCTCCCCGCTGGTGGGCCGCCACAACCTGGAAAACATTCTCTGCGCCGTCGGCACCGCCGTCGCGCTGGGCATCCCACTCGACAGAATCCGGCACGGCCTCGAAGCGCTCGATGCCGTGCCAGGCCGCCTGCAGCCGATTCCCAACCCGTCGGGTAAGTTCGTTTACGTGGACTACGCCCACACCCCGGGAGCCCTCGAAAACGTCCTGCAGTGTCTCCAGCCGCTGGCCCGGGGCCGCATCATCTGCGTGTTCGGCTGCGGCGGCGACCGTGATCCCGGCAAACGGCCGCAGATGGGGGAGATCGCCGCCAGAATGAGCGATCTGGCGATCGTCACATCGGACAACCCGCGCACGGAAAACCCGGCCCGAATCATCGATCAGGTGCTGGGCGGCGTTCGGCGGGCAGCCGCCCATGCCTACAGCCCGGCGGAGCTGGCGGGCGGCTTCACCCGGCGCGGCTACGCGGTCGAGCCCGACCGGCGGCGCGCCATCAGCCTGGCGGTTTTGGCCGCGCGCCCCGGCGACACGATCCTGATCGCCGGCAAAGGCCACGAAACCTATCAACTCCTGGGAGAGCGCAGCATCGATTTCGACGACTGCGTGGAAGCCCGCAGGGCGCTTGAAAACCCGGCGGCCGGAGGGGGCGGCACGGCGGCGGCACGTGAGGTCCGAAAATGAACCCCGCATCGCCCCCCCCGTGGACCGTCAGCGACATCCTGACCGCCACCGGTGGTAGGCTTTTGGGCGGCCCCGCGGCGAACCGCTTCGAGGCCATCGGGATCGACTCGCGCAGCCTGCAGGCGTCGGATTTTTTCATCGCCATCAAGGGCGACACCCATGACGGCCACCGCTTTGCAGAAGCCGTGGTCGCCAGCGGCGGGCGCGGCCTGCTGCTGGCGGCCGACGCTGCGCGGGCCTTGCCCTGGCCACGGTGGGCCGAAGCCGGCGTGGCCTGCATCGCGGTGGCCGACACCACCCGGGCGCTGGGGGATCTCGGGGCCTTCCACCGCCGCCGCCTGAATGTGCCGGTGGTGGCCATCACCGGCTCCAATGGCAAGACCACCACCCGCGGCATGACGGCCGAAGTGGTCTCCCGGCGGTTTCTGACCTTGGCCACCATCGGGAACTTCAACAACCAAATCGGACTGCCGCTGACCCTCCTGCGGCTGACGGCGGCCCACCAGTGGGCGGTGCTTGAAATGGGCATGAACCAGCCGGGTGAAATCCGGCGTCTGGCCGCCCTCTGCACCCCCCGGATCGGGGTCATTACCAACGTGGCAGCGGCCCATCTGGCGGGATTGGGTTCGCTGGAGGCGGTCAAACGCGCCAAGGGCGAACTGCTGGCAGAGTTGGCCACCGACGGCATCGCGGTGCTCAACGCCGACGATTTTAGGCTCATGGAGCTGGCCGCCGAAACCCGCCGGCGGGTGGTGCGCTTCGCAACCGCGGCGACAGCCGAGGTCCAAGCCCGACACCTTCAGCCGGCCGCGCTGGGAACCACTTTCGATCTCATCCTGCCCGGGGAGCGGGCAACCGTAACCCTCGAGGTGCCGGGGCGGTTCATGGTGGCCAATGCCCTGGCCGCCGCCGCCGTGGGCTGGACCCTGGGTATCGGGATCACGGAAATCAAGGCCGGTCTGGAGGCGTTTAGACCGTTCACGGGCCGTATGGCCCACCGCGAACTTACGGGCGGTGTCCACCTGATCGACGACACCTACAACGCCAACCCGGGTTCCATGGCCGCCGCCATCCAGACCCTGGCCGATCTGGGCCGCACCAGCCGGCGCTTTCTGGTGATCGGCGACATGCTGGAACTCGGGGAGCAGAGCGCGGCGCTGCATGCCGCCACCGGGGAGCTGGCGGCCCGCAGCGGGGTATCGACACTTTTGGTCGCCGGCCAGTTCCGCGCGGCGGTGGCCCGGGGTGCACGCGCGGGCGGCCTGCAAGCCGACAGGATCTTTGCGGGCAGCCGCGAGGAGATCCTGGCGGCCTTGAAGAAAAGACTGCGCCCGGGGGACTGGGTCCTGGTGAAAGGCTCGCGGGGCATGGGCATGGAAACCATTGCCCAGGGATTGGTCGCGTGGACGGGCCCTTGACAGACGGCCGCCACGCCGTGCATCACGGCCGGCGAATGTCCTGGGCCTGAGTCCGCCGGTATTGACAGCCGAAATAGCAAAGGGTGGTTATGCTGTATCATCTTCTCTTCCCCCTGCACACAAGCCTGACGGTTTTCAACGTCTTCCGCTACATCACGTTCCGGACGATCTATGCCGGCCTGACGGCGCTGTTTATCTGTTTCATCCTGGGGCCTTGGGTTATCCGCAGGCTGACGGCCATGCAGGTCGGTCAGTACATTCGCGAGGAGGGGCCCGCCAGCCATCGCCGAAAAGCGGGCACGCCCACCATGGGGGGGGTGCTGATGCTCTTTGCCATCGTGGTCTCGACCCTGCTATGGGCCAACCTGACGAACCCCTATGTCTGGATCGTCCTGATGGTGACGGTCGGGTATGCCGGCATCGGCTATATCGACGACTATCTGATGCAGGTCAAAAAGCAGAGCAAGGGCCTCAGCGCCCGGGGCAAGTTTCTGCTCCAGACGGCTCTGGCGCTGGTCGCCGGCATTTTTCTGTACTGGCTGCCCAATTTCAGCACGGTCCTGACCATCCCATTCTTCAAGAACCTCTCGCCGGATCTCGGTTGGGGTTATATTTTTTTCGCCGCCCTGGTGATCGTCGGGACCAGCAACGCCGTCAACCTCACCGACGGGCTGGACGGGCTGGCCATCGGGCCGGTGATCATCGCGGCGGTCACCTACATGATTTTTGCCTATGTCGCCGGCCACGCCCAGATCGCAACCTACCTGCAGATCAATCCGGTTGCCGGCTGCGGGGAGGTCGCAGTCTTTTGCGGTGCGCTGGCCGGGGCCGGGTTGGGGTTTCTGTGGTTCAATGCCTACCCGGCTCAGGTCTTCATGGGAGACGTGGGGTCCCTGTCACTGGGGGGCGCCTTGGGGATCGTCGCGGTTATTACCAAACAGGAGATCCTGCTGGTCCTGGTGGGCGGTCTGTTTGTGATCGAGGCGCTGTCGGTGATCTTCCAGGTGGGCTTTTTCAAGATGACCAAGGGGCGACGGATCTTCAAAATGGCCCCCCTGCACCACCATTTCGAACTCAAGGGGTGGGCCGAGCCCAAGGTGATCGTGCGCTTCTGGATCATCGCGATCATCCTGGCGCTGGTGTCCATGAGCACCCTGAAACTGCGCTGACACAGACATCCTTCGACTGGCGGAGCGGAGCTGACAAACCAATGGCAATCGAAGTGTCACAGAAAGCCGTGCTGGTCGTGGGCCTGGGTAAATCCGGGGAAGCGGCCGCCCGTTTTCTAGTGCGCCGCGGCGCACGGGTGACCGTGACGGACAAGGCCCCTGCGGAGCAGATCGGGGAACGCGCTGCGGCCTTGGAGCGGCTGGGCGTTCGGCTGCAACTCGGCGGCCACAGCCCGTCAACCTTTGCGGCCGCCGATCTGATCGTCCTCAGCCCGGGGGTGCCCCACACCCTGGAGGCGCTGGCGCAGGCCCGCCGGCGGGGGGTGACGGTCATCGGCGAAATGGAACTCGCCGCCCGTTTCCTGCGCACGCCCCTGTTGGCGGTCACCGGGACCAACGGCAAGACCACGACCACCGCGCTGCTGGGGGAGATGCTGACCTGCTCGGGGCTGAGCGTTTTCGTGGGCGGCAATATCGGCAGCCCCCTGATCGGACACGTCGACAGCGGCCAGGCCGTGGACCGCGTGCTGGTGGAGGTCAGCAGCTTCCAGCTGGACACGATCGCGACCTTCAGACCCAGCGTGGGGGTCTGGCTCAACATCAGCGACGATCACCTTGACCGCTACCCCGGCCCGGCCGCCTATGCGGCTTCCAAGGCCAGGCTCTTTGAAAACCAGCAGGCCGGCGACACGGCGATTTTAAACGGCAACGCCGAAGCCATCCGCACCCTGACCGGCGCCTGCGCCGCCCGCCGGCTGTATTTCAGCGGTCGCCGGCCGGGGGAATGGGGCGCCACCCTGACGGCCGAGGACCTTGTCATCGAAGACGGCCGGCAGCCGGTCCAGCGCATCGATCTTCAGCACCTGCAGCTGCAGGGCATCCACAACCGCGAAAACGCCGCGGCCGCCGCCCTGGCGGCGTTGACCGCGGGAGGCACAGCAGCGGGGATCGAAACCGCGCTGACGCGCTTTCGCGGGTTGCCCCACCGCGTGGAAACCGTCGCCATCGTCGAAGGCGTGCGGTATGTGGACGACTCCAAGGCCACCAATGTCGATGCCGTGGTGCGGGCGCTGGAGGGCTTCCGCGAACCGGTGATTCTGATCATGGGCGGACGCGACAAACTGGGCAGCTACGAGGCCCTCAAGGCGCCGCTGCGCCGGGGCGTGCGCCGGCTGATCCTGATCGGCGAAGCCCGCAACCGAATTCAGGCGGCCCTGGCGCCGGAATGCCCCGGCGGCTGTCTTGCGGCGCCATCCATGGACCAGGCGGTGGCCCTGGCGCACGCCGCCGCCCGGCCCGGCGAGGTGGTCCTGCTGTCGCCGGCGTGCGCGAGCTTCGACATGTTCGACAGCTACGCCCACCGCGGCGATTGTTTCCGGCGGGCGGTGGACCACCTGAAGGGGGCCCGATGATCCGCCAGCCCCCATCCGACCGCCAACTGCCGCGGGTAAGCCGATCCTACGACGCACAGCTCCTGTTTCCGGTTCTTTTCCTGGTGGGCATCGGAATTGCCATGGTTTACAGCGCCAGCTCGACGCTGGCGATGGGAAAGTTCGGCAGCGATTATTTCTTCGTCAAGAAGCAGGCGCTTTTCGCGGTCCTGGGCGTCATGGGGCTGGTCATCACCAGCCACATCCCCTACCGGCTCTACCGCCCGCTGGCCTACCCGCTGCTGGCGGCGGCGATCCTCATGCTGGCCGCGGTGCGCTTCACCCCTTTGGGAAGCGCCGCCGGGGGGGCGCTGCGCTGGCTGAACATCGCAGGTCTGAGCTTCCAGCCCTCGGAGTTCGCGCGCCTCGCGCTGGTGATCTACCTGGCCTACTCCCTGAGCAAAAAAGGGGAAAACCTGAACAAATTCACGGTCGGGTTTCTGCCGCACGTGGTCGTTTTCGGCGTTCTGGCAGGCCTGCTGATGCTCCAGCCGGATTTCGGCTCTTCGGTCATCCTGGGGGCCATCACCTGGATCATGCTGTTTATCGGCGGGGTCCCGCTGCGGCACCTGGCCACCGGCCTTTTGGCACTGGGGCCGACGGCCTACTATATGATGATCAACACCGACTACCGCCTCAAGCGCTTCACCAGCTTTCTGGACCCCTGGCAGTACCCCCAGCACGAGGGCTACCAGATCACCCACTCGCTGATGGCCTTCGGCAGCGGGGGGCTGTGGGGATCGGGGATCGGCAAAAGCTATCAGAAACTCTTTTACCTGCCCGAGCCCCACACCGACTTCATCTTTTCGGTGATCGGCGAGGAACTGGGCCTGTGGGGGGTGCTGGTCATCATGGCACTTTTCGTCCTGATCCTGTGGCGCGGGACCCTCATTGCCCGCAATGCGGCGGATCCCTTCGGCGCGCTTTTGGCGATGGGCCTGACCATCGCGCTGACCCTTCAGGTGAGCATCAACATGGCCGTCAGCCTCGGGTTGCTGCCGACCAAGGGGCTGACCCTGCCCTTTCTGAGCTACGGCGGCACCTCGCTGCTGCTCAACCTGCTGGCGGTGGGCATCCTGCTCAACATCAGCGCCGCCAACCCCCGGCGCGCAAACCGTGCCGTCGCGGGCGCACCCCGCGCAAGAAGGGAAAATGGGCATGCCGACGGCTGAACACCCATGCGCCCCCGCTGGCCGCTCCCCAAGGCCCCTGCGCCTGGTGGTCGCCGGCGGCGGTACGGGCGGGCATCTCTTTGCGGGCATCGCCGTCGCCGAGGTTTTCATGGCACGCCACCCGGCCAACCGGGTGCTGTTCGTCAGCACCGGCAACCGCTTTGAACGCAGCGTCCTGAAGCGCTGCGGGTTTCCCCTGGCGCGCGTGGCGATCGAGGGCATCAAGGGACGCGGCCGCCGGCAGCAGCTCACGGCCGCCCTCAAAATTCCGCTGGCAGTGCTTCAGGCACTGCGGATTCTCGGTCGTTTCCGGCCAGACCTGGTCCTGGGGGTCGGCAGCTATGCCGCCGGCCCGGTGGTCCTCGCCGCCTGGCTGCTGCGCCGCAAAATCGTGCTGCACGAGCAGAACCTGCTGCCCGGCATCACCAACCGCCTCCTGGTGCGGCTGGCCGACCGCTTCTACGCCTCGTTTGCCGGCACCCGGCAAGCCACGGCCCAAACGCCCTTTCTGATCACCGGGAATCCGGTTCGCAGGGCGATCCGCGAACTTGCCGCCCGACCGCCGGCCACCGACGACCGCCCGGATCGCCCCCTGACCGTGCTGGTCGCCGGCGGCAGCCAGGGCGCCCACAGCATCAACCAGGCCGTGCTGGCAGCCCTCGACCAGCTCCAGGACCCGGCCGGATTCAACTGGATACACCAGACCGGTGCGCGGGACGAACAGCCGGTTACCCGGGCCTATGCCGACCGGGGCGTCACCGCCCGGGTGCAGGCCTTTTTCGAAGACATCGAGCGCCATTACGCCGCTGCCGACCTGCTGGTCTGCCGGGCCGGCGCGACGACCGTAGCCGAGATCACCGCCATCGGCAAGGCGGCCCTTTTCATTCCGTTTCCCTTCGCGGCCGACAACCACCAGCAGCTCAACGCCCAGGCGCTGGTGGCGGCCGGCGCGGCCGACATGCTCCTGGAGCGCGCGCTTTCGGGGCCGGGTTTGGCCCGCAAGCTTGAATTTTACCACCTCCATCGGGCATCCCTGGCGGCCATGGCGACCCGGGCGCGGGCCTTGGGCCGACCGGATGCCGCCGACGCGATCGTCGACGATTGCTACCGCCTGGTTTGCACCCCAAAGGCACCCCACAGCGAAGGCTGAAGGCATGTATCGCAAAAAATATCAGATCCACTTCGTAGGCATCGGCGGCATCGGCATGAGCGGGATTGCCGAACTGCTGCTCAACCTGGGCTACCGCGTGAGCGGCTCGGATCTCAAATCCTCGGAGATCACCGACCGGCTGAAGCGGTTGGGCGGCACCATTTACCAGGGCCACCACAGCGACCAGATCCAGGGCGCCGCCGTCGTCGTCACCTCCTCGGCCGTCAACCGCCGCACCCCCGAGGTAACCGCCGCCGAAAAAGCCGGCATCCCGGTCATCCCGCGCGCCGAAATGCTGGCGGAACTGATGCGCCTCAAATACAGCGTGGCCGTCGCCGGGGCCCACGGTAAGACCTCGACGACCTCGATCATCGCCTCGGTTCTCGGCCGCGGCGGGCTGGACCCGACGGTGGTGATCGGCGGCAAGCTCAAGAGCCTCAACACCAACGCCTTTTTAGGGCAAGGCGATTTCATCGTGGCGGAGGCGGACGAAAGCGACGGGTCGTTCTTGAAATTCTCCCCCACCCTGGCGGTGATCACCAACATTGACCTCGAGCACCTCGATTTCTACCGCGACCTGGAGGCCATCAAGGCGGTTTTTCTGAGTTTCATCGACCGGATCCCCTTTTACGGCCTGGCGGTCCTGTGCCTGGACAACGAAGCCATTCAGGACCTGCTGCCGCACGTCAAGAAGCGCTATACGACCTACGGTTTGACCCCCCAGGCCGATATCCAGGCGCGCGACGTGGTTTTCGACGGCCTGCACAGCCGCTACAGCGTTTACCATCAGGGCGAACGCTTGGGGGATATCGCCCTGAGCCTTCCCGGCCTCCATAACGTCTACAACTCCCTGGCCAGCATTGCGGTGGGCCTGGAACTGGACATCCCCTTTGAGGCCATCGCCGCGGCGCTCAAGGATCTCGAGGGGGTCCAACGGCGCCTGGAAATAAAGGGCGAAAGTGACGGCATCACGGTGGTGGACGATTACGGCCATCATCCGACCGAGGTCAAGGCGACCCTCGCCGCGGTGCGCGAAAGCTGGCCGGGCCGGCGGGTCGTGGCGGTGTTTCAGCCCCACCGCTTCAGCCGCACGCGGGCCCTTTTCGGTGAGTTCACCCGGGCCTTTTACCAGACGGACCTGCTGGTGGTGCTGCCGATTTACTCTGCGGGTGAGGACCCGCTGCCGGGGGTCGCGGCGGAACACCTGGCGGAAGCCATCGCGGCCCATGGCCACCGTGAGGTGGTTTTCCTGGCGGACCCGGAGGCGGCCGTGGCCTTTCTCAAAGGCCAGCTGCTGCCCGGGGATCTTCTCCTGACCCTGGGGGCCGGCGACGTCTGGAAAGTGGGCGAGCGTCTCCTTGAAGCCCTGGCAACGCCGCCGGCAGCAGCCAAAGGACGCTCAAAAAAAGCGGGCGGCCGCAAACCGGTTTAGGCGCCCGGGCCAGCCGGTTTCACCCTCTAGCGGGGGTCAAAAGGCCCCCAGGGCCGGAGAACCCGCTGACGGCAGCCGAAGGCGGAGAACCAATGGCCTTATATTTCGGTAATTTTGAAATTAAAAGTTTAACCAACCCCAACATATAGTCCCAAGCAACTAAAATGACACAATTGAAAAATCTTTTTCGCGCATCCCTTTTGGCCCCATCACGGCAAGGCGAGAAAATACAAACACCCATACACAACACAACATTTTGTGGTTGACAAAATTATCGAACACTATAAGAAGTTAACGAAACCCAAGCATGGTCGTCAAAAAGCACATCCGCAAAAACGCTTACCGGCGCAGGCCGGCCGGCGCCCCCCCCGACTGGCGACGCCCGCTGGGGCGCGCCGCGGCCGCCGCCGGGGTCCTGTTGGGGCTGACCCTGACCAGTTTTCTGCTGGTCTTCGTCCATGACCTCCTGACCCAGTGCGACTATTTCCGGGGCAGCCGCATCGTGGTGCAGGGCACCGACCGCCTGGGGGCCGAGGAAGTCCTGTCCCAGAGCGGGGTTCATCCCGGCGACAACATTCTGTCGGTCAATCTGCGCCTGACGCGCTGCAAGCTGCTGGCCCACCCCTGGATCGCCGATGCCCAGGTCAGCCGCGAACTGCCCGACGGTATTTTAATCCGCATCCAGGAGCAGCAGCCCCTGGCGATTCTCGACGTGGGCCGCAAGTTCCTGCTCAATGCCGCCGGCGAGATCTTTAAGGCCTGGGAACCGGAGGATCCCGCAGACCTGCCGCTGATCACCGGTCTGGCGCTTTCGGATGTCAGCGTCGGCGGCGCACCCCGCAGCCTGCCGTTTGCGGCCGTCATGGAAATTCTGCAGATCGAGCGGAATGCCGAAGTCCCGCGGCTGGGGTACTTGATCCGCCAAATCCGGGTGGACCGTGAATTGGGGCTGACCCTGCTCGGGACCGACCGGGTGCAATCGGTTTGCCTGGGCTACAGCGACTACGGGGCCAAGTACCGCCGCCTGGAGCGGGTCCTCAGCCAACTGCCCGCCGCCAGCGAGTTTGGCAATATCGATATGATCGATCTCAAGAACCTTAACCGTGTGGTGATCAGACCGCTGACACCCGACACCCCAGAGGGGTCTGAAAAGGAGGAAACCTGAAATTGCAGGGAAAAGGTGACATAATCGTCGGCCTGGACATCGGAACCACCAAGATCTGCGCCGTGGTCGGGGAAGTGACCGGACGCGAGGTCAACATCATCGGTATCGGCACCTATCCCTCCATCGGACTGCGCAAGGGGGTTGTCGTCAACATCGAGTCGACGGTGGACTCCATCAAAAAGGCCGTCGAGGAAGCGGAACTGATGGCCGGATGCGAGATTTCCTCGGTCTATGCCGGCATCGCCGGGGGCCACATCACCGGCTTCAACAGTCGGGGCATCGTGGCCATCAAGGGGCCCGAAATCAACCAGCAGGACGTGGACCGGGTGATCGACGCGGCCCGCGCGGTCGCCATCCCCATGGACCGCGAAGTGATTCACGTACTGCCCCAAGAATACATCGTGGACGACCAGCCGGGCATTCAGAACCCCATCGGCATGGCGGGGGTACGCCTGGAGGCCAAGATCCACATCGTCACCGGCGCGGTGACGTCGGCCCACAACATCGTCAAGTGCGCCAACCGTGCGGGGTTGGATGTGTGTGACATCGTCCTGGAGTCCCTCGCCTCCGGCGAGGCGGTGCTGACGGAAGAGGAGAAGCAGCTCGGGACGGCGCTCTTGGACTTGGGCGGCGGCACGACCGATCTGGCGATCTTTTCGGAAAAGAACATCAAGCACACCTTCGTGTTGGCGCTGGGGGGCAACAATCTGACCAACGACATCGCCATCGGGCTGCGGGCGCCGCTCAACGAAGTCGAGAGCATCAAAAAGAAATACGGCACCTGCCTGCCGTCCAACCTCCAGGCCGACGAGATGATCGAGGTGCCGGGCATGGGGGGCCGCAAGCCCCGTAAACTGCCGCGCCAGATTCTGAGCGAGATCCTGGAGCCGCGCATGGAGGAGATGTTCACCCTGATCAACCGGGAGATCTACCGCGCAGGCATGGAAAACATGATCGCCTCCGGGGTGGTCCTGACCGGCGGCACGTCCCTGCTGGACGGGGTGACCGAGGTGGCCGAGGCGATTTTCGGCCTGCCGACGCGTTTGGGCAGACCCCAGAACATCACCGGGCTGGTGGATGTGGTCAACAACCCCATGTACGCCACCGGCGTCGGGCTGGTGCTCTACGGCGCCAAGAATCAGCGCGCCAAGAATCAAAGTACAAAGAAATTCCGCATCCGGGACGGCAATATCTTCAACCGCGTCATGACCCGGATGCGCAAATGGTTCAAGGAGGTCCTCTGAGGACCCCCCGGAAAAAACAAAAAGCCCATTTCATGCCAAAATTAAAACGTTCAGGATCACAAACCAAACGGGAGGAGGGGGAATGACATTTACATTTGTGGAGAATGACAATTCGGCCAAAATCAAGGTGATCGGGGTTGGCGGTGCCGGCAATAACGCGATCAACAACATGATCGACGCCCAGCTGCACGGGGTCAAATTCATCGCGGCCAACACCGATGCCCAGGCCCTGGAAATCTCCAAGGCGCCGCTCAAAATCCAGATCGGTGAAAAACTGACCGAAGGCCTTGGGGCGGGGGCCAACCCCGAAAAAGGTCGTGAGGCCGCCATCGAGACCACCGACATCATCCGCAGTGCGCTGCAAGGCAGCCACATGGTCTTCATCACGGCCGGTTTCGGCGGCGGCACCGGCACCGGCGCGGCGCCCGTGATTGCCGAGATCTGCAAGGAGATCGGGGCGCTGACCGTGGCCGTGGTGACCAAACCGTTTTCCTTCGAGGGCCGCAAACGTTCTCGCCAGGCCGAGGAGGGCATCGAGATCCTCAAGGAGGTCGCCGACACCGTCATCACCATCCCCAACGACCGTCTGCGGGGAATTGCGCCCAAGAACGCCCGGATGATCGAAATGTTCCGCAAAGCCGACGAGATTCTGTTGCACTCGGTCAAGGGCATCACCGATCTGATCATGATGCCGGGGCTCGTCAACCTGGATTTCGCCGACGTTCGCACCACCATGTCCAAGGCGGGCATGGCGATCATGGGCATCGGCACCGGCACCGGCCAAAACCGCGCCATCGAGGCCGCCGAGCGCGCGATTTCACACCCGCTGCTGGAGGACATCTCGATTGCCGGGGCCAAGGGCGTGCTGATGAACATCACCTCGACCAGCGATCTCACCCTGGAGGAAATGACCGAAGCCTCCGACCGCATCTACGAGGAAGTCGGTGAGGACGCGGAGATTATCTGGGGCCAGGCCATCGACGAGAGCCTCGGCGACGAGATGCGGGTGACCGTCATTGCAACCGGCATCGGCGGCGGGCCGCAGACCACCCTGCGCGAAGCCTCCCGCGGCAGCAGCCTGCGCGGCAACATCGCCCGGGGCAAAATCCGCGACGTCACCCCGGCGGATCTCAAACATGCCATCAACTTTGACGAACCGACCTTTATTCGCCGCCAGGAGGCCGTTGGTGAAGGCTCCGGGGCAACCTACCGGGGGGGCTACCGGGGGCTGGTGATCGACAACAACGACCTGGACATTCCGACCTTCCTGCGCCGCAAGGCCGACTGACCCCCTCCGGCGAGGCTGGCAAGGAGTGGCTTGACATTGCGTTTCAAGGGCAAACCTTGTTCTCAGCTGCGGCCGGCCGCCGGTGACGCCGGCCGGCCGCAGCCACCAACGAGGCACGCAACGCATGGCACGCAAACCGCTCCAGCCCCACCGCAAACTGCTCGCCGGCGAGCACGGCACCTTGCACAAGACCTGGGCCGGCCGCATCCGGGTGGCCCTGGTGTACCCCAACAGCTATGCGGTCGGGATGTCCAGCCTTGGCTTCCAGACGGTCTATGGCCTGTTGAACGCACTGGACGAGGTGGTGTGCGAACGGGCCTTTCTGCCCGACCCTGCCGGGCCCCAAACGCCGCCCCCGATCACGCTTGAATCCGGGCAGCCGCTGGGCGCTTTCGACGTCGTGGCCTTTTCGGTGTCCTTTGAAAACGACTACCCCAACATCCTCACGCTGCTTCAAAAGGCAGGCCTCCCCTTGCACAGCCGGGACCGCGGGCCGTCCCACCCCCTCGTCATGGCCGGGGGGGTCGCCTGTTTTCTGAACCCCGAGCCGCTGGCGCCGTTTATCGATCTTTTCATGCTGGGCGAGGCCGAGGAGATGCTGCCGCCGTTTTTCGGCGCCTTCGAGCCCGCCGCCGACCGCCGCGAACTTCTCATGCGCCTGGCGCGCACCCAGCCGGGGCTCTACGTGCCGGCCTGCTACCACCCGAGCTACCACGCCGACGGCAGCCTGCAGGCTTTCACGCCCGTGGCGGACGTGCCGCCCCGCATCCGGCGCGTGTTTCTGCCGGACTTGGCGGCAACCGCGACCTGCAGCAGCGTGGTGACCCCCCACACCACCTTCGCGCGCACCTACCTGATCGAAACCGGGCGGGGCTGCCCCCACGGCTGCCGTTTCTGCAGCGCCGGCTACATCTACCGCCCGCCGCGTTTCCGCCCCCTGGCGCTGCTGGAAGAAAACCTGCGCCAAGGCGCCGCCCTCACCGATCGCATCGGTTTGGTGGGCGCAGCGGTTTCGGATCTGCCGGAGATCGGGACCCTCTGCAGCGGGCTGTGCGGCGCTGAGGTGCGCATTTCGTTCAGTTCCCTGCGGGCCGATGCCCTCACGCCGGAGCTGATCGCCGTTCTGCAGCAAAGCCAGGTCAAGACCGCCACGATCGCACCGGACGCCGGTTCCGAACGCATGCGGCGCGTGATCAACAAGGGCATTGACGAAGCCAGCATCCTGGCGGCCGCCGAAACCCTGGTGGCGGCCGGAATCCCCAACCTCAAGCTCTACTTCATGGTGGGGCTGCCCAGCGAGACCCCGGAGGACGTGGCCGCCATCGTGGCGTTGTGCAAACGGATCAAACACCATTTTCTCACGTCCAGCCGATCCCGGGGGCGTATCGGGGAGCTGACGGTGAGCCTCAACAGCTTCGTGCCCAAGCCGGCGACACCCTTTCAATGGGTCGCCATGGATGAGGTCAAAACCCTGAAGTCGAAAATCCGGCAGGTCACGGAGGGATTGAAGAAGGTGCCCAACGTGCGGGTCCATGCGGATGTGCCGCGCTGGGCGTTTCTGCAGGCGCTGCTGTCGCGGGGGGATCGCCGGGTGGCGCAGCTGCTGGAGGCGGCGGCCGGTAACGGCTGGAACTGGCCGCAGACCTTCAAATGGTCGGTCCTCAACCCCGGATTTTACGTCACCCGTGAGCGGCCGCTGACGGAAGTCCTGCCTTGGGATTTCATCGACCACGGGGTGCGCAAGGCGTTCCTGGAAAAAGAATACCAGCGGGCCCTGGGGGCACGCACCAGCCCCGACTGCCCCATGGACGGCGCCTGCAGCCGCTGCGGGGCCTGCAGCGGGCCGGCGGCGGCAGAGCGGGAATCGGGGGCCGTATAGGGCCCGTTCGCGCGCCTCTGCACGGGTGGCCCGTCGCGGGCGGCCATGAATCGGTTCAACTTTTCCTGATACCGGTGCACACCCGGCCGTCATCATCCAGCAGCAGAATGCGGGGCTGATGTCCATTTCTTTCATGTAAGGGATAGCGCCGGCTCAGGCCAGTGGCAGCCTCAGGGCAAAGCGGGTGCCGCGGCCTTCCTGGCTTTCGCAGCTGATCCGCCCGTCCAGGGACTTGACGATACTGTGAACGATGGACAGCCCGAGCCCCGCGTGCCCGCCGCCCTTGGCGCTGTTGAAAGGCTCGAAGATCCGCGCCTGGACTTCGGCCGGTAAACCGGGGCCGTCGTCGCGCACCGTAATTTCGGCCTCCCCGGTCGGACCGTGCGCGTTTTTGGCCGGCCCCAGCCTGCGGGTCGCGACAAACAGGTTGCCCCCGCAGGCCATGGCCTCGGCGGCATTTTTGACCAGGTTGATGAGCACCTGTTTAATACCGTTGCGTTCTGCGGCCACCGGCGGCAGAGAATGTGCCAGATCGAGATGGGCGGCAATCTTGAGCGGCGCCAGCAGGGAGGGTTCGATGACTTTGATCAGGTCCACAATCAGCTGGTTGACATCCACGCTGTCGGCCGGTCGGATGGCGGAAATCGAAAAATCGGAGAGCTGCCGAATAATCTGCGCCACCCGGTCGATCTCCTCGCGAATGATGTCCAGCTCTTCGGCCGCCGGATGGTTTTCGCCCAGCTTGGGCATCAGAATGGCAAGATAATTTTTGATGATGCTAAGGGGGTTGTTGGCTTCGTGGGCGACCCGGCGGGCCACGATCGCCGCCGCCTCGATCCGCTGCGCCTGAATCATTTCGCTCTGGCGCGCCTTGACCTGGTCGATGTGCAGGCAAAGCGCCACCTGGTGGGCGAACATGGTGAGCAGCTTCAGGCGGCCGCTCAGACGGCGAAACTGGGCCTCGTAGAGCCCCAGGGCCATCACCCCGACCCGCTGCCGGCGGACGACCAGCGGCAGGCAGAGCATGCCCTCGGTGCCCAGCGCGCGGATCACCTGCTCATCGGCAATGCTCAATTTTTCGCTGCCGGGATAGCCGAAGGAATCCAGGATGAGGTTGCACATCAGGGCGCGGACCAGGAGGCCCTGCTCGTTGGTGAGCGAGAGAGTCTGGCGGTGCAGCCGCTCTTGCAGGAGATCGTCGTCGGCGGTGTGCCCCACCAGACGCTCCCCCGCGGGGTCGTGCAGAAAAATCGCCGACTGCCGGACCTCGAAGAGAATCTTCAGCGCCCATTCGACGGTCCGCAGGATCGCGGGGGTGTTCTCGGCCCGCAGCAGGTTCTCGAGGGTGCCGCAGAGCAGCGAGGCGTCGCGCACCTCGCAGGCGAGCACCTCCTGGCGCTGGCGGTCCTGGGGGGGTTGCGCAACCCAGGCCGCAGCGGGGGCCTCCACCGCAACACCCAAGGCGCGCGCTATCTCCTGAACCTCTTCACGGCTCTCGGCAATGATTGCCTCGCAGCGGGCAGGCGCCAGGTTAAACAGGCTCTCGGCAGCCTCGAGGCCGGCCGCCGGGTCCGGCTGCGGCCCCTGGCTGAGGGCGTTGGCGACGTAAACGATTTTGACCAGCGGCAGGGCGCCCACGATCCGGCCGATGTTCTCGTGGTGGTAGTAAACCGCGTCGGCCATCAGAGAGTCCAGGCGCCACTGCCGGATGGTCCAGGCCCCGACCTCGCAATGCGTGGCACCCAGTTGCGCCTCGCCGGCCAGCAGACTTTGGGCCCCGCTATCGGCGGCTTGGAGAACCGCGGTGTAGTCGGGCCTGAAATTGGCCCACAGCAACAACTTGCCGATATCGTGCAGCAAACCCGCAAGAAACGCCTCCTCGGGATGCGGCGCGCCATTTAAGCGGGCCAGGCGCCGGGCGGTGGCGGCGCACATCAGCGAATGCCACCAGAAGCGCTCCAGGTTGAAGGTCAGGTCGCTCTTGACCCGCCGGAAAACCTGCAGCACGGCCGCGCACAGCGCGATATTTTTAACGGTGTCGGCCCCCAGGTAAACCACCGCCTGCGCGAGGCCGCTGGGTTTATTCACCAGCCCGATGTAAGCGGAGTTCACCAGCTGCATGACCTTGGCGCTGATGGCGGGGTCCTTGAGGATGACGTCGGCAAGCTCCCCGGGGGAGGTCTCTTCGCGGTTGCAGACTTCGATGAGCTTGAGGAGTACCTGGGGAAGGCTGGGAAGGCTCTTGGAACTCTTGATCCTGTCGAAAATCTTAGCTTGTCGGTTCACGCGTCATCAACCGGTTTTTTTAAGTTTTACAGGACTTTATTCGCCCGTGCGGCACCTGTCAAGAAAATAGTGGCGCCCCCCTTAAGGGCCCCAGACCCTGAAGGCCAACCACCGTGACCTCTTCGGGTTTTTCGCACGGGGGGTTTTTTCTTGACAAGCGCATGGCTTGGGACTAATAGTATTCTTTTGAGCATATTCTCACAATGGAGGCTTAATGGTTCGCCCTCAGAAAAATCGCATTGTGGCGTTCAACCCCAGCATCAGCTACTTCAAGCCCCGCGGGATTCCCATGATCGACTTGGAGGAAGTCCGGCTGACCGTGGATGAGCGCGAAGCCATTCGCCTGGCCGACTTGCTGGGCATGTCCCACGAAGAGGCCGGCCGCCGCATGGGGGTATCCCGGGCGACCTTCGGCCGCATCGTCCAAAATGCGCGCCGGGCCGTTGCGGATGCCCTGATCAACGGCAAGGCCATCAATGTGGAGGGCGGCAACTACACCATCGTGGCCGACGAGGAGCGTGTCTTCGTCTGCCGCAGTTGCCAACATTCCTGGAGAGAACCCAAGGGCACCGGCCGTCCCGGGCAGTGCCCGGCTTGCAGCCATGCAGATTTTTACCGAATCCGGGGCTGAACCACGACGTTCGACCATCGCCCCGCAACATCAGAAAGGTGAGCACCCCATGAAAATTGCCATTACCGCCACCGGCCCGCAGCTCTCGTCGCAAATGGACCCGAGATTTGGACGGGCCGCCTATTTCATCCTGGTGGATCCCGATGCCATGACCTTTGAGGTTGTGGAAAACCAGCAGAATTTAGACCTGGCCCAAGGCGCCGGCATCCAGGCCGGCAAAACCATCGTGGACCACGGCGCGGACGCCCTGATCACCGGCAACTGCGGCCCCAAGGCCTTCAAGGTCCTGGAGCGCGCCGGGGTCAAAATTCTGGTGGGCGCCAGCGGCACTGTACAGGATGCGGTCGAGCAGTTCAAGCGCAACCAACTCACACCCGTGGATTCCCCCAACGTGGAGGGGCACTGGGTCTAACGGCAGCGGCGACCCGCAAGCACCGGTCGCAAACACCCTTCGCAGCAACAGGAGATGACAGATGGAACAATGCACACCCGGATCCAACCCCCCGGGCGATCCCAAAGCCGCCCAGGCCCAGAAGGACGCGGCGGTAAAGGACGCCCTTGCAAAAATAAAAAACAAGTTTCTGGTCATGAGCGGCAAGGGTGGGGTCGGTAAAACCAGCGTGTCGGTCAACCTCGCCATGGCGCTGGCCAACCGCGGTTTCAAGGTCGGCATCCTCGATGTGGACATTCACGGACCCGACGTGCCGCACATGCTGGGACTAAAGGGCATGCTGGACGTCAACCCCAGTCAGAAACTCGTGCCGCTGCAGTACTCGGCCAATCTGAGCGCGGTTTCCATCGAGGCCCTTACGGCGAGCAAGGATGACGCCATCATCTGGCGCGGCCCCCTGAAGCATTCGGTGATCCGCCAGTTTATCGGCGATGTGGCCTGGGGCGAGCTGGACTACCTGGTGATCGACTCGCCCCCGGGAACCGGGGACGAACCCCTTTCGATCGCCCAGTCGATCCCCGACGCACAAGCCGTGGTGGTCACCACCCCCCAGGAGGTTTCCCTCGCCGACGTGCGCAAATCGATCAATTTCTGCAAAACCGTCAAGATGGCCATTTTCGGCCTGATCGAAAACATGAGCGGGTTTGCCTGTCCGCACTGCGGCTGCGAAATCGACCTCTTCGGCAGCGGCGGCGGGGAGCGCACCTGCCAGCAAATGGGGATCCGATTTCTCGGCAGGATTCCCTTTGACCCGCACCTGGTCTCCTGCGGAGACCAGGGCACCTGCTTCCAGGACCGCTACGCCGACGCGCCGGTGGCAAAAGCCTTTGCGCAGTTGGCGCAAACCATTGCTCCATAAAATGGCCAGCCGAGGCCGGGCTGGATATCGAGTTTCGCATAAATCCACAATCCAATGGAGGACTTTTGAAAATGAAAATCGCAATTCCCATCGCCGAAGGTAAATTGGCAGCCCATTTCGGGCATTGCCAGGAGTTTGCGCTGATCGAAGTCGAAAACAACGAAATAAAAAATACGGAAATGCTGCAGCCGCCCCCCCATGAGCCGGGCGTTCTGCCCCGCTGGCTCAAAGAGATGGGTGCCGATGTGATCATCGCCGGCGGCATGGGCCAGAAAGCGCTCAGCCTCTTTGCGCAAAACGGCATCAACGTCGTCATCGGCGCGGGCCGGGAGGAACCGCACAAGCTGGTCAAAGGCTACCTTGAAGACTCGCTGGTAACCGGCGTCAACCTCTGCGACCACTGAAAATGCGCGGCCGCCCAGATCCGAGCCAGCCAGGCAGGCTGCGACCGGTAGCGGCGGCCGCAGCCTGCCGCCTTGGCCTCGCAGCCCACCAGCCGAATCGAACCCTCCCGAACACCCCTCATTTTGAGCGGTATGAACGCCGCTTGCGCCGTGAACCCCGGTGGAGCAATTGGGGCTTTGTTTTTTGGCTTTCAGCGCCGGCGCTCCGCTCCGGTAGCGGCGAAGGACAACTCCCCACAATCTCTCCTTATTTTCTATTTTTGGAAACTTCGCCTTTAAAAAAATGACTTGAAAGGTTCAGACCAGTGTGATAGGCGAAATCTGATTTCACATCCCCCACCGATCTTCATGTTTACCCCTTGCTCGAAAGGAATGTAAGCAAATGACTTCCAAGAAAGAACTGCAGACAGCTTATTGCCTTGCTGCAATTTTACTTGTTTTGGGGCTTTTAAGCTATGCAGCCTTTCCGGCGAAGACTCCGGATCCACCCGTGAGGATGATGTTCCAAGGGGTCGCCGGAAAAGTTCTGTTCGACCACAAGCTGCATTTCACGGGCACCGAAATTGGTCTGGCCTGCACCGATTGCCACCACCACTACGAAGAGGATGCAGACCGGTTCCGGGCCTGCGGTGATTGCCATCTTACCGCAGACGCCGAAATGCCCCCCCAAGCCTGCCTGGACTGCCATGACGAAAGTGAAATCGATGCCGAAGAGATTCCCAAGCGAACCGACGCCTTTCACCAGCAGTGCGGCGGGTGCCATGAAGAGTATGGCGCCGGTCCGGGCACGTCCGCCTGCTCAGCGTGCCATGTCATGTAAAACCGACCGTAATTCATCATCCGGTCTCATTGGCTTTTCACCCCATCCCGGCAAACTCGAGAAGGTTTTATCATGATAAAAAGATCTTTTTTGGGCTACGCGCTTCCGCAGCTCCAGTACGACAGTGATGTCAAAAGCCTGCCGGCGCCGAAGCAGATCCGCCCCTCATCGGATGTCACGCTTTTGCTCCCCCTTGCACCCCGACAGACGCCGACGTTGGCCCTCAAGGTGGGCGACCGCGTCAAAACCGGTCAGAAAATCGCTCTGGCGGAAAATCCCGGGGCCTACACGATTTCTTCGGTCACCGGCGCCATCAGCGCCGTCACCCCCTTTCCGGGCGATTTTGGCCAACGGTTTCTCGGTATCACGGTGACGGCGGCGCCTGCGGAGGAAATCGACGCCGGTTTCACAGAAGCCGGCACGGATCCGAGCCTGACGCAGGCGCTGGCCTATCTGGCCCAGGTACCCGGGCTGCCGCCGCTCAGCGCCCTGAATGACCCGCAGTACCCCATTTCCACCATCGTGGTCTGCGGGGTCGACGACGATCTGCTGGTCGCCACCCAACAGCATATTCTCCAGGGGCAGATCCAGGCGCTGCGAGACGGCATCATCGTCCTGAAACAGATTGCGGAGGGTGCCCGCATCGTCCTGGTGGCGCCGGCGCATCTCATGCAGGATGCCGTCGCTTCAGGCGCGGAAGTCAAGATCACCGCAACCCACTACCCGGCGAGCCTGCCCCACATGATCATGAAGGATTGCCTCGGCCAGGTGCTCCCGGCCGGCAAACGCTTCGAGGAAATCGGGGTTTGTTTCATCGCCGCCGAGGCCGTGGCCGCACTGGGCAGTGCCTTTGCGAACGGACAGGTGCCCGTCGTCAAGCGCTTCACCCTGATCAACAAGGAAGGCGTTAAAACCCTGGTCGCGGCCCCCATCGGCACCCCCTTGAAGGATGTTTTCCAGAATGCCGGCATCACCCTCCAGGACCGCGACCGGATCATCATGGGCGGCCCCTTCCGCGGCCACGCTGTTTTCAGCGATGCGTACCCCATCCGCCCCGACACCGACGCCGTCATGGTCCAGGACCGCGCAAACGTCCCGCTGGTGTCCGATTATCCCTGCATCAACTGCGGGGACTGCGTCCGCGCCTGCCCGGCGCAAATGCCGGTCAACATGCTGGTTCGCTTTCTGGAGGCCGGCCAGTACGAAACCGGTGCAGAAGAATACGACCTCTTTTCGTGCATCGAATGCGGCCTCTGCAGCTACGTCTGCGTGGCGAAGATCCCCATCTTTCAGTACATCCGTTTAGCCAAATACGAACTGGCCCGGCTCAACCCGGTGGAGGCAGAACATGTCGAAACAGAATAAGTACATCGTTTCCCACGCACCTTTCTGGCACGACGGCAGCGGGATCCGCGAGCGAAGCTACCACACCATCCTGGCCGCCCTGCCGGCCGTCCTGATGGGGCTTTTCCAATACGGGCTACCCGCGGTCGGCGTGGTGTCGGTGGCTGTGGGGACCGCCATTCTCTGGGAATGGGCGATGAACAAGGCCATGAAACGCCCGGTGACCATCGGCGACGGCAATGCCGCCCTGATCGGGCTGATCTTCGCCATGCTCATCCCGGCCGCAACCCCCTGGTGGGTGGTGGCGACCGGCACCCTGATCGCCATCGGCATCGGCAAGCAGATCTTCGGCGGCATCGGCGGCAACCCCTTCAACCCGGCGGTGGTGGCCCTCTCCATTCTGATCGCTTCCTGGGGCCATCTGGTGGACTTCGACACGGCCCTGGTGGGCTACGACTTCGCCTTCAACCCCAGCTACCCGCTGGGTCTGCTGAAGCATTTCGGGGTCGAGGCGATCAGCGATTTCAGCTACCTCGGACTGCTTCTCGGCCAACAGGCCGGCGGCATCGGTGCAACCTTCGGCTTAGGCTTGATCCTGGGCGGAATTTATCTGATCCTAAAAGGCTGCGTCCGCTGGGAAATCCCCGTCGCTTTTCTTGCCGGGGTGTTCATTTCGGCGCTGATCTTCAACATCGTCGATCCGAGTCGCTATGCCGGTCCCTTTTTCCATATCCTAACCGGCTACACCCTGATCGGCGCCTTTTTCCTGGCCCCTGAAGACTCCTCCTCCCCGGTGAACACGATCCCGATGCTGATCTACGGCGCCGGTGGGGGGGTCCTGACCGTCCTGATCCGCAACATCGGCGTTTTTGTCGATGGCGTTTTACTGGCCGTGCTCCTGATGAATCTTATAAACCCCCTGCTCGACAAGATCAGACCTAAAGCACTGGGAAAGGTGGGGTAAATCATGCGTGAAATGATCAAAATGGTTATCGTGCTCACCATTTTGAGCACTGTCTCGGGCGGTCTGCTGGCCTATGTCAAGGTGGGAACCAAGGACCGGATCGACAACCAGGTGCTCCAGCTGGTGAAGGGCCCGGCCATCCGGTCGATCCTGGCGGGCGCTTCCAACGACCCCATCGCAGACCGTTTCAGCCTGCCGGACGGGGAGGTTGAAGTTGATTTTTTTGTGGGCAAATTTGACGGCCAGCCCAAAACCGTGGTCCTCGAAGGCTTCGGCAAGGGCTACGCCGGCGATATCGGGCTGATGGTCGCGGTGGACGTCGCCCAGGACCAGATTTACGGCGTGGAGGTCACCACCCACAGTGAAACCGCCGGCCTGGGCTCCCGCGTCAAGGATGACCCGGCCTTCGCGGGGCAGTTCAAGGGGCAGCCCCTTGACAAGCCCGTCCAGGTTGCGGGCGACGGCGGCAGCATCAACGCCCTCAGCGGCGCGACCATCAGCTCGCGCGCGGTGTGCGCGGCAGCCAGCGAGGCCACCCAAATCTACCAGCGGCTGAAACCCCAAATCGAAGACAAACTCAAAAGTTTGCCCTAACAGGGAGATACCCATGGCCAAATCATTAACGCAGGAATTCGTCAAGGGGTTATGGCAGGAAATCCCCCCCTTTCGCCTTGTTTTAGGGCTGTGCCCGACACTGGGCGTCACCACCAAGATGCAGTTCGGGATCGGCATGGGCTTGGCGACGACCTTCGTCCTGCTGTCCGCCAACATACTGGTGTCGCTGTTGCGTAACCAGATCCCGGCCAAGGTCCGCATCGCCTGTTTCATCATCATCATCGCGACCTTCGTGACCCTGGTCGAGCTGCTGATGCAGGCCTTCGCCTACCCGCTCTTCAAGCAGCTGGGGATGTTCATCCCGTTGATCGTCGTCAACTGCATCGTGCTGGGCCGCGCCGAGGCCTTCGCCTACAAGAACAAACTCGTTAAATCCGCACCCGACGGCCTGGGCATCGGGATCGGGTTCACCATGTCCCTGGCCGCCCTCGGCGGCGTGCGTGAGATCCTCGGCGCCGGCACCCTCACCGTCTGGGGCGAGCCGATCGTCAACCTCGCATCCTTTTTCCCGGGCTT
>JAWOJK010000313.1:0-6310 GCA_046481705.1 Desulfobacterales bacterium
TTACCTGATGAACTTCCTGGTCGCTCTCATTGTTATGGCAGGCTTCAGCATTTTCCTGAAGAAAACCTATCTGGGCAGAGCCATAACGGCTGCGTCACAGAATAAAAACCGCGGCGCACGGCGTTGCGCAACGGAGGGAGCGCCGCCCCCGAGCGCGTGGCACCGTGTGCCAGCCCCATCTTCTGCCCGAAGCCCGGCTGATCAATCTCAGCGCCGCCGAAGGCCACCCGCCCAGCGTAATGGACATGAGCTTCGCCAACCAGGCGCTGTGCGTCGAGTACATCCTCAAGAATGCCTATTCTCTCGAGAAGACCGTCTACGAAGTCCCCCCGGAGATCGACCACCAGATCGCCCGCTTGAAGCTGGCCAGCATGGGGATCGTCATCGACACCCTGACCGCAGAGCAGGAAGCCTACCGCAGCAACTGGGAAAGCGGCACCTGAGCCCCCGCCTCCCCGGGATTGACGCCCCGAGCAAAATTTCTCGCCGCATTGGTTCAGTCCGCGTCCCGGGAGCGCACGATCAACAGCGGGCGGTCCACCCGGTTGAGCACCCCGGCGGCGACGCTGCCGTAAAAGGCCCGCGCCAGCCCCGTCCGGCCGTGACTGGCCATGGCCACCAGATCGGCGGTCTCGGCCTCGGCGGCGGCAATAATGGCATCCACCGCGCCGCCATGCCCCACCCGGGCTTGGGCGCGAATCCCCTTTTCACGGAACTCACCCTTCAGACCCGCCAGGTAAGCTTCGGTCTGGCTGATCTGCTCGTCGTAGATCTGCTGGCTGAGCTGCAGGTCGGTCCAGCCCGCATCGGCCACCACCACGGGCTCCACGACCCCCAAAAAGACCACCCGCGCGTCATAGCGACGCGCCATTTCTTCCACGTGGGGCAAAATCGCTTCGGCACGCTTGGAGCCGTCCAGCGGCACCAGAATGACGTGGTACATGTGGATCCTCCTCTCGGCGATGGGTTCTCGAGAAACTTGGCCCCGCCGCATCAATCGCTGCCGGCGGGATCGGCGGGCACCGCGCCGGTTGCCTGCGCTTCCAGCTGGAGCACCTTCAGGGTGATTTTGAGCACCGCGTCCGGGTTAAGGGAGATCGAATCGATCCCCTGGCGCACCAGAAACTCGGCGAAATCCGGGTAGTCGCTGGGCGCCTGACCGCACAGCCCGCTGTGGCGCCGGTTGCGGCGGGCGCCCGCGATGGCCATGCCCACCATGCGCAGGACGCCGGGGTCGCGTTCGTCGAAATTATGAGCCAGGAGAGCCGAATCGCGGTCCACCCCCAGGGTCAACTGGGTCAGGTCGTTGGAGCCGATGGAAAAGCCGTCAAACAGCCGGCTGAAGGCATCGATCTCCAGCACGTTGTTGGGGATTTCGCACATCATGTAAACTTCCAGCCCGTTTTCGCCCCGCACCAGGCCGTTGGCGGCCATTTCCGCCCGCACCCGCTCGGCTTCGGCCACCCGCCGGCAGAAGGGAATCATGATCACCAGGTTGCGCAGCCCCATGTCGTCGCGCACGCGCTTCATGGCCCGGCACTCCAGCGCAAACCCCTCGCGGTAGCGGGGATCGTAGTAGCGCGAGGCCCCCCGAAAGCCGATCATGGGGTTGTCCTCGGCGGGCTCAAAGGCCCGCCCGCCGATCAGACTGGCGTATTCGTTGGTTTTGAAATCGCTCATGCGCACGATTACCGGCTTGGGGTGGAAGGCCGCCGCGATGGTGGCGACCCCCTCGGCCAAGCGCTCGACGAAATAGTCGGTCTTGTCGGCGTAGCCGGCGGTCAGCTCCCGGATCGCCCGCACCTCGGCCGGGTCGGTGACCCGCGCGGGGTGCACCAGCGCCATGGGGTGGATCTTGATGTAGGTGTTGATGATGAATTCCATCCGCGCCAGGCCGACCCCGTCGTTGGGGATCAGGGCCAGCCCGAAGGCCTCCTCGGGGTTGCCGACGTTCATCATGATGCGCGTCTTGGGACGCTTGAGGCCCTTGAGATGCAGGCGCTCGCGGTGAAACGGCAGCAGCCCCTGGTAGACCACGCCGGCATCGCCGCCGGCGCAGCAGACGGTGACCTCCTCGCCGCTGGGGATGATCTCGGTGGCGCTTTCCGCACCCACCACCGCCGGGATGCCCAGCTCGCGGCTGACGATGGCGGCGTGGCAGGTGCGCCCACCGCGGTTGGTGACAATCGCCGCCGCGGTTTTCATAACCGGCGCCCAGTCCGGGGTGGTGGTGTTGGTCACGAGGACCTCGCCGGGTCGAAATTCGGATAGGTGCGCCACGTCCGGGATCACCCGCGCGAGGCCCGCGGCGATTTTCTCCCCCACGCCCTTGCCTTTCACCAGTACCGGCCCGCGGCGTTCCAGATGGAAGGTCTCCAATACCTCCCGGTCCTTCAAGGCCTGCACCGTTTCGGGGCGCGCCTGGACGATGTAGAGCGCCCCGTCCGGGCCGTCCTTGGCCCATTCGATGTCCATCGGCATCGGTTGGCCGGCTCTGGCGGAGTAGTGCGCCTCGATGCGCATGCCGTAGTCGGCCAGGGTCAACACCTCGTCTTCGGTCAGGCAGAAGCGCCGCCGATCGGCCTCGGCCACCTCGACGTTGCGTGTCAGCGTCTTGGAGTCGCCCCGCCCGTAGACCATCTTGATTTTTTTGGCGCCGACGCTCTTCTTGATGATCGGCCGGAAGCCCTGCGCCCGGGTGGGCTTGAAAACGTAGTACTCGTCGGGGTTGACCGCCCCTTGGACGATATTTTCGCCCAGGCCGTAGGACGCCGTGATGAAGACCACGTCGCGGAAACCGGTTTCGGTGTCCAGGGTGAACATGACGCCGCTGGTGGCCCGGTCCGCACGCACCATCTTCATCACCCCGATGGAAAGCGCCACGCTGAAATGCTCAAAGCCGCGATCCTCACGGTAGGCGATCGCGCGATCGGTGAAAAGCGAGGCGAAGCACTTGCTGCAGGCCTCCTTGAGGGCGTTGTTGCCGCAGATGTTGAGATAGGTCTCCTGCTGCCCGGCAAACGACGCCGTCGGCAGGTCTTCGGCGGTAGCCGAGCTGCGCACGGCCACATCCGTGTCGGGGCCGTACTGCGCGCAGAGGCGTGCGTAGGCCGCGGCAATGGCCTCCCAGAGGTCGGCCGGGATGCCCGCGCCGAGGATCAGGTCGCGCGCCGCCCGCCCCCGCCGCGCCAGGTCAACAACGTCGGCGGTATCCAGCCCGGCCAGGGTTTTCTCCAGCTTGCCGCCAATTTCGCCGCAGGCGACGACATGGCGATAGGCCGCGGCCGTCACCGCAAACCCGTTGGGCACCTGAACCCCCTGGGCGCCCAGCTCCCGGTACATCTCTCCCAGGGAGGCGTTTTTACCCCCCACCAGCGGGACGTCTTCTATCGACAGGTCCTCGAACCAGCGAATAAAGGGGCCGTCGGTTGCCATGCCAGCCTCCCTTCAGGGTGTGGGTTGGGTTGGAAATCAAAAATATCGGCGCGGACGCCGGGCGGCGGCAGGACACGCCCTGCCGCTTGCCCGGATTCTTGACACAGGCTTACACCCTCCCGCAAAGCAGAATCCATACCAGCCGCGGAAAGAACAAATTTCCAAAGAATATCGGGGAGCTATTACCTGGGAAGACCCGTTGGGCCGACCCGGTTTTCGGAATTTTGCGATGGTCGGATCGAAAATTTGAGATGCGGGTCGCGGGCCGTGCGCTACCAAGAGGGGGCCATCGCACCCAATCCCCGCGCTCTCTGCGGAGCTGGGGTAAGGCATCCGGAAATTGCGGCCGGACCCTCTCCCGGTTATGGCTTATCACCGTCCGCGGAAACCGCGGGGTCCCGGCGACGGAGATCGGGATCCCGCAGCATCTTTCACGTTGTCGGACGCCCGGTTTCGTGTTAACCCCAACGAAAGGCGCGGGCTATTGCGGCAGCCCGAAGATCACCTTTCTATGAAGACGGTCCAGGGGGCTTAACGAACTTCTGAAGATTGTACGAATGCATTATCCATGGCGCCCGCGGGTGGCGCCGCTGCGGGGTCGCAACACAAAATCTTTTCCGGGAAAACATATTGCCAGCGGTAATCCCTGGACGCGCCCCAAAGTTAAAAATGGAGGCATTAATATGAACATATCCGAATTAAAGAAACTGAGTAAAACCGAGCGTATTCAGGCAATGGAAGCACTTTGGGAATCAATGCTGTATGAGGATGGGGAAGTTGAAACCCCTGAATCGCATGAGCGGATCCTGGAGCAAAGAAAAAAAATAATCGCAAATGGCGATGAAAAGTTTATATCTATTTCAGAGCTCAAAGCGAGCCGCAAAATAAAAGACGTATTCATTCTGAAAGAAGCCGTTGATGATCTCCATGAAGGCAAATCCTTCTACGACCTGCAACAACCCGGGATAGGTGATTATTTTTAGGAAGGAAAACATGTTAACTGAATCAATAATCGCAGTGTTTATAATTTCACTGTATGTCTTAATTGCAAATTATGTAAGCTATTGTTTGGGAAAAAATCGAATCCTTAATGGGCAGAAATGGGATTTAAACATCTGTTGTGGTAAAACTGACGGAGGCGGACTGAATGTTGATATTGTCAGACATAAAGAACTGCCTCGTTTTAGGCAGGTAGACAACATCTACGACCTGCCGTTTGAAGATGGTAAGTTTGACACAGTCTTGTGCTCCCATACGATAGAGCATGTAGATGACCCCAGACGGTTCTATGCAGAGTTGCAACGTGTCGGCAAAAAAGTCACGCTCGTTGTTCCCCCTTTGTATGACCTTGCGGCTGTGTTTAATATATTGGAGCACAAATGGATTTTTCTTACCTTAAAAAAGAGACATCACACACTACCACGATTTATCAAATTGCCGTTTGCCGATGTTTTTCACAGGCTATTCGGTCAGAGGAATAGTGCATAATATTTCGAAGGATAAAGATATCGCCATAACAAATCAATGCACTGGATTTTTACTCCGCCACGCTCCGTAAAAACCACTGGGTTCAGTCGTTGTGTGTATAGAGGAATAGAGATTTGGAAAACCAGACCTTAAGGAATGAATTAAGAAAAGAAGTGATGGCAGCACTTCAATCTTTCGCAGATATCGATGCGGTTGACCAATCTGGTAAATCGTGGTAAATAAGTGGTAAATAAGGGACGTCCATTGATTTATAAGTTGCCAATTTTCCCCTGATTTGCTATTTCCATCACCATGCCCCGTCAAGCCCGCATAGACGCCCCCGGCGCGGTGCACCATGTGATCGTCCGAGGGATCGAACGCCGCAAGATCTTTGGTGACAACCAAGACCGCGGCAACTGGATCGAGCGTCTGGGAGCGATCCTGAAGGAAACCGGCACGCCTTGCTTTGCCTGGGCGTTGATGTCCAATCACGTCCACCTGTTATTGCGAACCGGCCTTGTGCCGCTTTCCACCGTGATGCGACGGCTTTTGACCGGCTACGCCGTCAGCTTCAACCAGCGCTACGGGCGGCACGGTCAGTTGTTCCAAAACCGCTATAAATCGATTTTATGCCAGGAAGACCCCTACCTGAAGGAACTGGTGGGCTACATTCATTTAAATCCCTTGAGGGTCGGTCTCGTGGCGGATATGGCCGGGTTGGAGCGCTACCCCTTCAGTGGCCACAGTGCACTGATGGGCCTTCAAGATCGGCCCTGGCAGGACACGGACTACGTTTTAAGCTTGTTTTCCAAGAGAAAATCAACTGCTCGCAGACGGTACCGGGAATTTGCGGAAAAAGCGGCAGGCGAAGGACAGCGTCCGGAGTTGGTCGGCGGCGGTCTGATCCGCAGCCAGGGGGGATGGCAGCCAGTAAAGTTGTTGCGGAAAATGGGTCAGCGCCTCAAAGGGGATGAACGTATCCTGGGGGACAGCGGCTTTGTCAGCGAGGTTTTGACCGCCAGCCAGGACGAACTGGAGCGCAAAGCCGAATACCGACAAAAGGGATATAATTTCAATTGGCTGGTCGCGCGTGTGGCGAGTTTGTTGGAGATGGATATCGATGAGGTTTTAACGGCCGGTCGCTACCCGCAAACGGTCAAGGCCCGCAGCATTCTTCTGTATTGGGCCCACCGTGAGCTGGGCATCTCCACCGTCGATCTTGCCAAACGCGTGAATCTTTCCCAGCCATCCGTCAGCCAATCCATCAAGCGGGGCGAAAAGCTGATTATGGAAAAGGGCTATAAGCTGCTGCCCAAATCATAATCATATAGCAATTGACAGCCCCTTCTGACCCTTTTCGTTCGGCAAAAAATGATGATTTATCAGGAAATACAACATGACAAAAAAA
>JAWOJK010000102.1:0-12529 GCA_046481705.1 Desulfobacterales bacterium
TTTTAAACAGTGCCGCCTTATACCGCTTCCAAATGTCGTCAGTGCCGGCGTGAAGGCGGCAAGCTGTCCCTGAAGGGCGAGAAATGCTTCACCGAGAAGTGTCCGGTGGAGAAGCGTGCCTATGCCCCCGGCCAGCACGGCCAGGGCGCGGCGCAGTTCGGCCGGATGGTTTTTCTTCTTGGCGCGGATCAGCGCTGGAAGCCCGGGATGGTCCGCCAGGGTGCAGAAGAGCGGCATGGCATGCCAGCGTTTCAGGAAGCGTGCGAGATCTCGTCGGCTGCGGACGCCCGCCAGCAGCGCTGCATCCGCGGCCCGGCGCCTGGCGCGCGCACTTTGATCCGGCAGGCTGAAGCCCGCCGACTCCAGGATCAGGCCGCGGACCCGCCCGGGTGCTGCAATCGCCATCAACTGGGCCACCCGCCCGCCCATCGAATAACCGTAAACAAAAAAGCGTACCACCCCCAGGGCCGTCAGGTCGTCCAAGACCAAGCGGGCCGCGCCGATGACATCTGCCGGGCGCCGCTCGACGGGCAGGGCTGCAAGCGGGGACGCCCCATGGCCCGGCAGGTCGGGTAGAAGGGCGTCGAGCGAAGGACCGAGGCGGTTGGCCAGCGGCGCCAAGGCGCCGCCGTTTTCCATGAAGCCGTGAAGCAGCACCAACGCCCGGTCTGCGCCGCGGCGCCGGGTGCGCCAGTTAAGGGTTGTCCCGGAGGGTGTCATCTGCGGCGGCCATCCTTTCCGCCCAGCGCGTCAACGCGCGCCTGTCGGGTTTGCCGCGCGCCTCGCACCCGGCCGCCGCCAAGGGCAGGAAGCGTTTGGGCACCTTGAAGCTCGCCAGCTTTTTTTTGAGGGCCGCTGCGAGGCGGGCCGCATCCAGTGGGCCGGATGTCGCCACCAGCGCCCAGGGTACCAGGCCGAATTCGGGGTGCGGTACCGGCACGACCACTGCCGCCAGGACTTCCGGCAGTGCCAGGAGATGGCCTTCAATTTCCTCGGGGTTGATGTTTTCGCCCCCCGCCTGGAAGATCACGTCCGATCGGCCCAGAACCACCAGGTTTCCGCGCTCGTCCCAGCGGCCCGTGTCGGGCGTCTGCAGCCAGCCGTTTTTTACCGGCCGGAGCACCCGGTTGGCCGTGAGATAGTGGGAGAGGAGGGTATCGCCCCCGACCGCAATCCTGCCGGCCGCGTCCAGCCGCACCCGGCGGTGGGGCAGCGGGCGGCCCGCTGTCGCCAGGTCTTGGCGGGGGGCATCCGGCGCTACGGCCGTGATCTGGGCGCAGGCTTCGGTGCAGCCGTAGGTGGGGGAAACCGGGATTCCCTGGTCCCGGCACTGGCCCATGAGCGCCGCTGCGGGGGCCGCGCCGCCGACCAGAACGGCCCTGCATTCGCGCAGGGCGGCCCGCGCGTGGGGGTCTTTGAGCAGCCGGATGAGCTGGGTGGGCACAAGCGAGACGAATGCCGGCCGGTGGGAGACAAGGGCCTCGCCGATCGCCTGCAGGCTGGGTGGAAAGACGGCGGCGGCGCCGGAGAGCAGGCAGCGCACAAACACCAGCAGCCCCCCCACGTGAAACAGCGGGAGGCTCACCAGCCACGTGTCATGCGGCTGCATGCCGTAAAACCGGACCGTGCCGTCTGCGCTGTGAAGAAAACCGGAGATGGTGTGCACGACGCCTTTGGGCGGCCCGGAGCTCCCGGAGGTAAAGACGATCGCGGCCTCGCGGTCGAGCGGCACCACCGGAAGCGGCCGGCCGCTGTCGTCTCCCGCAGGCGCGGTGCAGAGCTTTGAGAGCGGGATCGCGCGCCTTGCCCCGGCGGCCTCCGAAGGTCGGTCCGCAACCAGGAGGTCCAGCGGCAGTCCCTCCGAAGCCGCGGCCGCCGGCGCTTTCCAGTTGAGCGGTACGAAAACGCCGCCGCACGCCCAACAGGCCAGCAGCGTGATAAAATGCGCCGGCCGGTTTTGCATCAAAAACCCCACCCGCTGGCCCTCCCCGATCCCCAGGGCCCGCAGCCCGGCGGTAACGGTGCCGACCCGTGCCCCGACCGCGCGCCAGCTCAGGCCCCCGCCGTCCTGCAGGACGGCCGGGCGCTCCCCATGCTGCGCGAACAGTGCCGCCAGATCCAGACCGTCCGCTGTCCAGGCGACAGGCCTCACTGCGCCACCGGGCGCACGACCTCGGGGTTTAGGCGCAGCCTGCCGCTCTCGGCCCAGGCCGGGAAGCGCAGGCGCCCGCCGCTGATCGCGGGGGATTCGGTGACGACGTCCGCGTCAAAGTAGCCGAGGGTGTCCAGACCATGGGCGGTCTGGGCTGTGGCGGGCGAAATCGCGGCCAGAATCCCCAGCAGGGTCAGCGTGATGCCGGTGTTCCAGGCGGAGCTCAACACGATCCGGGGGCCGTCGGGCGCGGCCGCGGCGAGCAGTCGGCAGAGGGGATGCAGACCCTGGAAGAGCGTCGGCTTGAGCACCACCGCACCGCAGGACTGCGGCAGGCATTTGAGGTCGGGGCGCGCGGGGTCCAGGTACTTTCCGGCCAGCTGGTCTGCCGCCAGCGTCCAGGGCACATCGGCGATGGCGCTCAGGCTGTCGTCGCGCAACGGTTCTTCCACGTATTCCACCGGCAGGTCGCGCAGTCCGCGCCAGTAACGGTGCAAGTCGGCGGCCGCCAGGCGCCGGTTGCCGTCCAGGCGCAGGCTGACGTCCGCACCCAAAAGGTCGTATAATTCAAGGATCCGCCGGATTTCGACTTCCGGCGGCAGCTGCCCGATTTTGATCTTGACCGTTGTGACGCCCGACCTCCGGAGCCGCGCGGCCTGCAGGGCCGTGTCTTCCTCCGGCAGGAACAGGCCGTTTACGCGCACCCCGGCGGCTGCCGCCGCGCTGCCAAACAGCCGCCGGCGGTGCGGGGCGCAGCCCGCGGCCAGAAAGAAAAGGGCGCTTTCGACGGCAAACAGCGCATCGGCGTCGATCACCGCGGCCGGCGTAAAGAGTCCCATCAACGGCGCCTGCAGATCGAAGTGCGCCGGGTCGCAGGCGGCACCGGTGAGCCGTGCGGCCCATCTGCGCAGGTCCGTCAGGCAGCGGTTCGCTTGGCCCCCGCCCCAGCCGGGAAGCGGCGCGGCTTCCCCGGCCGCGACATTGCCGGCCTCGTCGCGGAGCACCAGCAGGTGCCCCGCCCTGTGGGTTATCCGCCCGCCGCCGACGGGCAGCGGGCTGCGGCAGGGCAATTCAAAGGCAACGATCGTTGCCGCCACAATTCGCATGCAGGGCCTTTTAAAGGATTTAAACTCCAATCCCCTTGGGTTTGGTGTTTTTCAAAGATGACAGCCGTTTTTCGATGGCGTCATGCAGCCGGGGTTTGATGTCCCATCGTCCCGGGCCGAGCATCGCAGCAGCCGGCGAAAAAGGCCCTGTGGCTGTTTGAGCGTAAGCGAGTTCCACAGGGCCCGCCGGCTGCGAGAAGCGCAGGGCAGCCCGAAGGGCCCCGGGATGAGGGCGGTTTCTTTTGGTTCGTTTTCTTGTCCGCACAAGAAAATGAACATAAGACCCATGGGAGGGGTAAATCCGGTCCATTCCCACGGTGTCCGCCAAAGTTCCTTTCTGACAAAAACACCGCACGGCGGAGTAAAATGCTTTTTGCGGATCCGTCACGTTTTAGGCGTCAGAAGTGCCAGGGAAACCGGGAAAAGTCCTTGGGGCGTTTTTCCAGAAAAGCGCTGCGGCCCTCCTGGGCCTCCTCGGTGGCGTAGGCCAGGCGCGTGGCCTCGCCGGCAAAGAGCTGCTGCCCCACGAGGCCGTCGTCGATCAGGTTGAAGCCGAACTTGAGCATGCGGATGGCCGTCGGCGACTTGGCGTTGATGATCGCGGCCCACTCCAAGGCCGCGGTTTCCAGTTGGGCGTGGGGCACCACGCGGTTGACCATGCCCATTTCGAGGGCCTCTTGGGCCGAATAGTCCAGGCCCAGGAAAAAAACCTCCCGCCCGCGTTTCTGCCCCACCTGGCGCGCCAGGTAGGCCGAGCCGTAGCCGCTGTCGAAGCTGGCCACGTCGGCATCGGTCTGTTTGAAAAGCGCATGTTCCGCCGAGGCGATGGTCAGGTCGCAGACCACGTGCAGGCTGTGCCCCCCGCCCACCGCCCAGCCGGGCACCACCGCCATCACCACCTTGGGCATGAAACGGATCAGGCGCTGAACCTCCAGGATGTGCAGCCGCCCCGTGCGCGCCGGGTCGACACCCTCCTCCCCGGCGTAGTAGTAGCCGTCGCGGCCCCGGATGCGCTGGTCGCCGCCCGAGCAAAACGCCCAGCCGCCGTCCTTGGGGGACGGCCCGTTGCCGGTCAGCAGGATGACCCCCACGTCGGTCGTCATGCGGGCGTGGTCCAGGGCCCTGTATAGTTCGTCCACGGTCTGGGGCCGGAAGGCGTTGCGCACCTCCGGCCGGTTGAACGCGATGCGCACGGTCCCGTGGGCCTTCGCGCGGTGATAGGTGATGTCGCTGAAGCCGCTGCTCGGCACCGGCTCCCACGCGTTCGGGTCGAAAATTGTGGATATCATGCCGTCCTTTCTGCCGGTCGATTGCGGCCGCCGGCATCTATCGCGGAATCAGGCGGGGGTTTCTATTCTGACCGCCTGGATATTGCGGAAGGTTGCCAGGTCTGTTTCGGGCGCCAGGGCCACTTCCAGAAGCCGGCTGGTGCCCTCCATGAGGGCGGCGTGATAGCCGGCGGCCAGTTCGCCGGGGGTCGTCGCCAGGCTGTAGGCCAGACCGAACTGGCGCGCGACATCGGCAAAGTGCATGGCGTGCGGGGTGGTGGTCCAGGGCGCGGCGATTTCGGGGTGGCGCGCCACGGGCAGCCGGTCGAAGATCCGGCCGCCCTGGTTGTTGACCACCACCAGGATGACCGGCGCAGCACTGGTTGTGGCGAGCAGCAGCGAATTGAGGTCGTGCAGCAGCGACACGTCCCCGAGTACGGCCGTCACGCGCTGACCGGTGGCCTCTGCAAATCCGACGGCAGTCGCGATATTGCCTTCGATGCCGCTGACCCCGCGATTGGTGATGACCCGCACGTCCTTTCGGCCCATCACCCGCAGCTGGTCGAACACCCGGATGGTGAGCGAGTTGCCGAGAAAGAGGCCTTCCCCATCCGGCAGGCGCGTCCACAGGATCCGGGCAATGGCGGGAAAGCTGAGCGCCGCCGCCGGGGTGACCGTCTCGATCGCCGCCCAGAGGCGGTCCATGGCGCCCAAAAGGTCACCAATGGGCCCTTCCTCCGGCGGGTTGAAGCCCGAAAGGTCCAGCGCGCGGCAGAACCCCCGGACCGAGGCGCGCACCCGGAAAGCGGCCTGATGGGACGGGTCGCGGTAGCCCTGCCGGGGGCTGACCAGCACCAGGGTTTGCCGCTGCCGGTCGAGCAGGTGGCCGTAGTAGTTTTTGGAAACCAGGCCCGTGCCGAACTGCAGAATCGTGCGGGGGTCGTAGGCCCGGACGAGGCGCAGGGCTTCGGGGTGATCCAGGCTGAAAAGGCGCCCGGCGCCCGGCAGCCGTCCGCGCAGAGACGCGCCCACGTCGCAGTAAACGGGCCAGCCCAGTGCGGCCGCCACGGGGCCGATGGCCGCCGCGTCGTCCCAGGGGTCCACGCGGCCGACGACCAGCAGACCGCGGCGCGTCGCGCGCAGGCATTCGACCACCGCCGCAAGGTTTGTCGGCACGGCTTCCACCGGGGTGAAAACCGTATGTGGGGCGGCGGGCGAGAGGCCCTGGGGCTGGTGGCCGCCCCCCGGGGGCGGCAGCAGCGGTTCGCGGAACGGGCAGTTGATATGCACCGGACCGTCGTGGATGGCGGCGGCCTGGTCGAGTTTCATGCGCAGCGCGTGCAGGGGGTACGCGCCGGTCGGGCAGGGCAGGTCGAGCAGCATGCGGCAGAAGCCCCCGAAGACGCCGACCTGCCGAATGGTCTGGTTGGCGTCGCTGTCGATCAGTTCGGGCGGCCGATCGGCGCTCAGGACGATCAGGGGCAGCTCGTCGCGGTGGGCCTCGATGACGGCCGGAAGATAGTTGGCCAGCGCGCTGCCGGACGTGCAGACCACGACGGCGGGCCGGCCCGTGGCCCGGGCATGGCCCAGAGCACAGTAGGCGCCGCCGCGCTCGTCGAGGGCTATCCGGATGCGGGCGCGCGGCTCGCGGGTCAGGGCGGCGATCAGGGGTACATTGCGGTTGCCGGGCGAAACATGGAACACCGCGACGCCGTTTTTGACCAGCTCGTCGACGATGACGGCCGCCCAGCGCGTGTTCAGGTCCCCTTCCGCCTCCGGCCGCAGCATGGGCTCATCCCTCGTGGCGCAGCGAAAGAAAGGTGCCCATCTTCTGCTCCGTTTCGGCCCATTCCGCCCGGGGCTCGGATCCGGCGACGATCCCGGCGCCCGCAAAGACGTGCAGGTTTTGCCCGTTCAGCAGGGCGGAGCGCAGACCCACCGCAAACTCCGCCTCCGAGCGGTTCATCCAGCCGATGGGCGCGGCGTAGCAGCCGCGTTCGAAGTGCTCGCACTCACTGATGCGCGCCGTGGCGCGCGCCGTGGGGGTGCCCCCCACGGCAGGGGTGGGGTGCAGGGACAAAATTGCCTCCAGCGGTGTCATGCCGTTTCGCAGCATCCCGGTATAGCGGGTGACGATGTGCTGGACCCCGCAGAGTTTGACCACGGCTTCGCGCGAAAGGACGGTATAGGTTCGGCAGTGCTGCGCGAGACGCTCTTCCATAAAACAGGAAACGATGCGATGCTCCTGCAGTTCTTTGGCTGACTGCAAGAGGTCGCACGCCAGTCGACGGTCCTCTTCGGGGGTTTTGCCGCGGGGCCGGGTGCCCGCCACGGCCTCGGTTTCCAAGCAGCCCCCGTGCAGGGAGAAGAGGCGCTCGGGCGAGCGGCCCATAAAGGCCGTCGCGCTGCCGATCTGATGCAGGAAAACAAACGCCTCGTCGTTGAAAGCGGCCAGCCGCGTCATGAGGTCGGCGACTTCCCAGGAGCCTTCAAGCACCTTTTTGCGCGACAGCACGATCTTGTCCAGAGCGTGGCCCTCTATTTCGGCCAGGGCGGTTGACACCATGTCGTTCCAGATCATGGGCTCGGGAATGTCGCGGATGGCCGTAATTCGGGATGCCCGCTGGACTGCCGGGGGTCTTCTGCGCGCCTCGAGGCGCTGCAGCGCCGCAGCGTCGCCCCCATGGACGCTGACCCGCAGACCCTCTGGGGTCCGGATGAATTCCACCAGCGGAATGTGGAAGCGGAAACGGCGGAAACCCCGCCATTCCGGCGAGCGGTAGCCGCAGGGCAGAAACTTCATGCCGCCGTAAACGCGCTGGTCGGGGCTCTGCCGCCAGATGGCCTGCAGGGAAGCGGCCACCTCGGGCAGGTCGTCCGAGGCCACCACGACGGCCGCGCCGACCCCGCCGACTTCATACGTCCCCTGCTTGTGCCGGAAGTAAAAGCGCTCCGGCACGTCGTAGGACAGCACCCACCCGAGAACGTCGAGCGGTTCGTCCAACCGGATTTCGCGGTGGGCAGGGGTTTCGGGGCTGGATGACCCCCAGTGGTTCTGGAATAGGGTGGTTAGGGCCGGAAAAGGCATGGTCTTTCGAATGCATGGGGGGCCGCAGCCGCTTCCCGATTTCGTCATCGCCAGGGGCCGCGGCAAAACAACCCGCCGCCGCCGCAAGCCCCGCCCTGCTTCGGCCGCGCGGCGGCCTGCACACGCGCGGCAAGCGGCTATTACTATCATCAACCCCTTTTGCAGGCAACGCTTTTTTAGGCGTCCAGGTGAACCGGCAAGGTTCCCCGGATCGCGCGCGGCCGACCGAAACATTCTATCACAACCGCGACCACGGGGTCACCCGCGATTGCCCTCGGCTGCTTCGTAGCCTTCCGGCGTGAGATATGCGCTTGTTTTCAATTTATTCATATCGGTCAACCCATCGGCAAAAAGAGCCTTCAGGGCGGCCAGTGTCTCGGTTGGGGCCAGCGGCAGGGCGGCCACAATCTCGCTGAGATCCATGATGCCAGGCGGCCCGGTCATGTCCCACTCCTTGGCCAGAAGCGCCAGTACCTGCTTTTCTGCTAGAGTCGCCATCCCCTGAGTCCTCCCCTTGCAGCAATTTCTTCACGCGCGCCCCTTGCATGCCATTGCTGGCTCCCAATAGGGCGACAACTCCCGCAGCCTTTCCACCACCGCGGGCAGGCGGTCGACCACATAGTCGATTTCCTCCCGGGTGTTGTAGGTGCTAAGACTGAAGCGGATGGAGCCGTGGGCGGCGGTGAACGGCACACCCATGGCCCGCAGCACATGGGACGGTTCCAGGGAACCGGACGTGCAGGCCGACCCGGAGGAGGCACAGATCCCCAGCTCGTCCATCATCAGCAGAATGGACTCCCCCTCGATGAATTCAAAGGAGATGTTGGTGGTGTTGGGCAGGCGGTTTTCGCGGTCCCCGTTGACAATCGCATTCGGAACGCGCTCGAGGATGCCCGTCTCCAGGGCGTCCCGCAGGGACCGCAGCCGCGTGATCTCCGTGTGCATGCTGGCGGCGGCCAATTCACTGGCCCTGCCCAGGCCTGCGATAGCGGCCACGTTTTCCGTGCCGCCCCTGCGGCCCCGCTCCTGGTGGCCGCCGATCAGAAAGGGTGAAAACCGGGTTCCCTTGCGGACGTAAAGTGCGCCGATGCCCTTGGGGCCGTGAAGCTTGTGACCGGAAAGGGAGAGCATGTCGATGGCGCTTGGGCCGAGATCGATGGGGATTTTGCCCACGGCCTGGACTGCATCCGTGTGAAACACGACGCCCTTTTTACGGACCTCGGCGGCGATTTCCGCCACCGGAAAAATCACCCCGGTCTCGTTATTGGCCCACATGACGCTGACAATCGCGGTGTCGTCGCTCACATGGTCCATCAGGTAATCCAGGTCCAGGCGGCCCTTGGCGTCCACCGGCACAAACGTGACGCGGTAGCCGTTTGTGGACAGAAACGTGCCCAGGTTTTTAACTGCCGCATGCTCGACCCGGGTGGTGATGACGTGGCGTTTGTCGGGGTTCGCGCGCAACGCCGCCCAGAGCGCCGTATTGTCGCTCTCGGTGCCGCAGCTGGTGAAAATAATTTCATCGGCAGCGGCCCCCAGCAGGTCTGCCAGGGAGGTGCGCGCCCTCTGGATCTCGGTCTCGGCTTTGCGCGCAAATTCATACATGCTGGAAGGGTTGCCGTAGAAATCCTTAAGGCAGGGCAGCATCGCATCGACCACCTCGGGGGCGACGCGGGTGGTGGCATTGTTGTCCAGATAGATCATCTTCATTCGGTCACCTCCTCCACCACCAGTTCCGCCACGACCAGCTCCTGCAGCTTTTTCTCGACAAGGTCCTTGAGGGTCAGATGCGACACCTTGCACCCGGAACAGGTGCCCCGCAGTTTCACCAGCACCCTGTTGCCGTCGACGTCAACCAGTTCGATGCCGCCGCCGTCCTTGGCCAGCAGCGGTTCGATCTCGCGCGCCAAGGTGTCCTCGATCAGGTGGATTTTCTGGAGAGTGGTCAAGCGGGGGTTCTTTTTCGCCACAGGGGTTGCCATCCCGGGTATCTCGTTGAGGATTTCAATGATCTTTTCATGGCAGTTGCCGCAGCCGCCGCCGGCCTTGAGGTAGTTGGTGATATCCTCGAGGCCCGTCAAGTGGTGGTCTTTCAATGCCTGCCGGATTTCAAGGTCCGTCACGCCGAAGCACTCGCAGACGATGTTGCCCGGTTTTTCCGCCACCGGCTTGCCGCGATAACAGGCGATGGCCTTTTCCAGGGCCTGCTGACCCATCACCGAGCAGTGCATTTTTTCCTTGGGGAGCCCGCCGAGGTAGGCCACAATATCATCATTGGTGACCTTCTCGGCCTCCTCGATGGTTTTGCCTTTGAGCATCTCCGTCAGTGCCGATGACGATGCAATCGCACTGGCGCAGCCAAAGGTCTGAAACTTGACATCCTTGATGCGCTGGTCTTCGCCCAGCTTGAAGGTCAACTTGAGGGCGTCGCCGCATGCCATCGACCCCACTTCCCCCACGCCGTCGGCATCCTCAATCACACCGACGTTTTTGGGGTGCAGAAAAAGATCTTTTACTTTTTTTGTATATTCCCACATGGAGTTTCCTCCTGATAAAGGGCTCTTCTTGCTTTTAGTCGCGCTGTTATGAAAATAACCTAACCATTTATAACCCGAAAGACAATGGGGAGGGATTGCCGGCGAATTGCGATGCTTGCATCCACAAGCGGTAACGGCCTAATAGGGGCGTGAAGGCGGGATGGGTCTGAAACGTACTGTCAGGAATTCGCGGGGTTTTGGGGAGGGTTCAAGCGGGCGCCGTGGGGTGCCCGTGAGCGCCGAGCCCGCTGAGAATCGCCCCCGGGTGCCTTTCCTGCGCACCCGATTTATGAAGAAATTCCAATCCGGCCGGGCCCCGGCGGGGCCTCATGGTTTGAATCAATGCTTTCGATCACCTGCCGGATGGCGTCAAAGCGAAAGGGCTTTGCCAGGAAGGCGAACGCCCCCGCATCCTGGGCTTCGATCCGGGTTTGATCGGTGCCGTGCCCTGAAATTAAAATTACCGGAATATCCGGCCGTATTTGTTTTGACCGCGCCAGGAAATCCAACCCACTGAGACCGGGCATGCGGATATCGACGATGGCGGCGCCGTAATCGCGTTTCTGCAGTTCCAGAATGCCCGCCAGCCCGTCCTTAACACATACGGCGCTGTACCCTAAATGGTCGAGGAACATTTCAATGGTGCAGCGGACGATCTCCTCGTCATCCACCACCAGAATCTTGAACGGATCGGCAGTTTCCATTTTTTTCCTCTTCTCGGCTGGTATATAGGGGAAATGTGATGGTAAAGGTGGTTCCCAGGGCCTCCTCGGTGCTAAACCGAATGTTCCCGCCCAGATCTTCGATGATTGTTTTGCAGATCGAAAGCCCCAGCCCGGTGCCTTTGTCGGGGCCCTTGGTGGTGAAGAAGGGATCAAAGACGCGGCCGCTGATTTCCCGGGGAATCCCGCCGCCGTTGTCCTCGACCTTAAACCGGGCTGCGGCATTGCCGTTTCGGCAGTCATATTGGGTTGCAATTCGGATGCGGGGCGTGAATCCGGCGCCGTCCGTCTGTTTTTTTGTTTCAAGGGCGTCCCGGGCGTTGGTGAGCAGGTTGAGCAGCACCTCTTCAACCGAATAGGGGTTGATCCGGACCGGCAGCGGCATTTCGATTAGCGCCGTTTCAAGGCGCAGCCCATGCGCTCTGAACTGCGCCTTGAGAAGGCCGATGCCGGATTGGACCACATCGTTGAGATTGACAACCGATGTTTCGGGTTGTCCGGATTCACGCGCAAACAGACGGACATGCTGGATGATATGGACCATCCGATCGGCCTGCTCGACGATCATGCGGGCTTTTTTGAGCGTTTTTTCCCGGGAAAAGAGCTTCTCGTTTTCGGTGCTGAGAACGATGAGCTCCGCCATCCCGCGAACCCCCACGAGCGGTTGGTTGAGTTCGTGTGCGATGCCGGCGGCCATCTCGCCGAGAGACCGCAGCCGATCCGAATGCACGCGCAGCAGGCGCTGCTCCTCGAGTGTTTTTTCGATTGCACTGCGCCTGCGGATTTCATCCTCCAGCTGCAGGTTTTTGGCGGCCAGCAGGGCCTGCTGACTCTCGGAGGATTCAAACCGTGCTTTGAGGATCAGGTTCTGGGTATTGAAGCGCAACAGGGCGGCCAGCCCCACCAGGATGACGACGGCCAAGGAACCGGTTCCCACGAAAAGCTGCCAGGGCGCCAAGGAGCCGGTGATTTCGCTGGCCGGAATAAAGGCCAGGAGGTACAGGGGCGTGTCGCGGATCGGCAAACTTCTCGCCAGCATCGCCGCCTGGCTAGGGCTGCTGGCAGAAGCCTGCAGAAGGTTGCGATTGTCCTCGAGCAACCGCGTGATGCGCTCCGGGGTCAAATACGACGCCAGCGGGCAGGGCGACTTCCCGGGGGGGCAGATCAACTGCCCGCGGGCGGTCATCAGGTGGGTTGTTCTGTCGCAATCAAGGGGGCCGTGCTCAAAAATATGGAAGAGCGTGGCATGGGCCAGCCAAGCAAAAAGCTGTCCGGAAAATCGGGTGTTGTGGAAGCAGGGGATCGTCAACAGAATCTGGGGGCGGCCGTTCTCATCGGTCGCCAGAACCTCGGGCTGGGGTTGTGCCGGGGTCAGGTAAGCGCCAGCGGGGAAATCCGAGCCGCCTTCTTTTTCGGCTGCGCTATCCACCAGGGCAAAACCTGACGGGTCCACCAGGAGAATGCGGGTGTAGATGGGGTCGCCGTGCAGGCATTTTTCACTGATGGTGCTCTCAAATCTCTGGCGAATGTTGAATAAGCTCGCCTTCAACCCGTAGGCTTCCGACATTCCCAGGGACTTGTTGATAAAGAAGGTCGAGATTTCAGGCGAAGCCGCCAGCATCCGCAAATCGTATTTGCGCTCGGAAAAGAAATAGG
>JAWOJK010000104.1:0-19789 GCA_046481705.1 Desulfobacterales bacterium
CCAGCTGGTCACGGGCAGCGGCGGGCCGTCGGCGGCCCGTGGAACCAGGTGCAGGTGGTAGTGCATCACCAACTGGTCGACGCCGCGGCCGTTGAGCTGCAGGGCGGCGACGCCGCTCGGGTTGAGGGCCTTGCGGATGGCGGCGGCCACCTTGCGCGCGGCGCGGTGGACGGCGCTGATGTCCTCCTCGCTGATGTCCCAGATGTTTTCGGCATGGACCTTGGGAATCAGGAGGGTGTGGCCCTCGGAAATCGGGTTGATGTCGGCAAATGCCAGCACGCGGTCATCTTCGTAGACCTTGACGCAGGGCAGGGCCCCCTTTACGATCTTGCAGAAAATACAGTCGCCCATCGATCTCTCCTTTCCTGTGATTTGCTTTTTACGGGATCGTCAACACGCTATCAGGTGAGTTGGATCATTGTAAAGCGCCTTTGTCTCGATGGCTGGGTCCGTGGTCAGCTGCGCGGGTGGCTGCGAGCAGCCGCCGGTAGCGCGCCAGCGGCGCCTGCAGACTGTCGATGGCCGTTTCCCAGAAAGCCGGCGCGGTCAGGTCAACCCCCAGGGCCGCCCGGGTGACATTTTCGACCGTGTCGCTGCCGGTCATCTTCAGGAATGTTTCGTAGCGGGGCAGAAATTCTCGGCCTTCCGTTCGGAAGCGGGTCGTCAGGGCGCGGGCCAGCAGGAAACCGAAGGTGTAAGGGAAGTTGTAGAAGGTGACCCCGGTGATATAAAAGTGCAGCTTGGAAGCCCAGAAATACGGATCGGCGCCGTCGGCCAGCAGGGTGTCGCCGTAAATCCGGCGCTGGGTGTCGCACATCAGCGTTTTCAGCCGGGAAACCGGCACCTCGCCGGCGCCGCGTTCCGTGTAGAAGGCCTTTTCAAACTCGAAGCGCGTGGTGATGTCCAGCAGCAGGACCGCCGCACCCGCGAGGGCGTCGTCGAGCATCAGCAGCTTCTGGGTCTGAGGGGTGTCCGGGTCGCGGTAGATGCCCTCGGCCAGCAGGCTTTCGGCAAAAATAGAGGCTGTTTCGGCCAGCGTCATGGGGTAGTGCTGCGCCAGGGGCCGCAGGTCGCGCAGCAGGTGGCTGTGCCAGGCGTGGCCGACCTCATGGGCCAGGGTGGTGATGTTGCCCAGCGCGCCGCTGAAGGTCATGAACACCCGCTGCTCGCCGGTCAGCGGAGAGTCGCTGCAGAAGGCGCCGGGGCGCTTGCCCGGCCGCTGCTCGGCCTCGATCCAGCGATTGTCCAGCATCGCGCGGAAGTAGACGGCCAGATCGGGATAGCCGCTTGCAAAGGCGGTCGCCACCTTCGCGGTGGCCTGCCGCCATGTGTGGCGTCCCGTGTTCGCCAGCGGCAGGGGGGCTTCGCGCTCGAAGAACCAGATGCCCGTGCGGCCCATAAATTCGGCCTTGGCCCGCAGGATCGCACGCGCGGTTTCGATCCGGTCGTGGATGGCCGCGTACATGGCCTCCAGGGTTTCGCGCTGGATGCCGGCCTGGAAGAGGGCGCGGTCGAGGAAATGCGCGACCCCCCGGTGGCGGTTGAGGGTCAGGCGTGTGCCGGCGATGGCATTCAGGGCCGCGGCGCACATGTCGGCGATGCCGGCCCAGGCCCGGTTGCCGCCCGCAAACGCCGCCCGCCCGATCTCCCGGTCGGGATCCGACATCAGGGTGCGCCACTGGGAAATCGGACGGCGTTCGGTCTTGCCGTTTTTGTCGACTAAGTCGAACGCCAGCTTGCCGGTCACCTGGTCATAGAGCCGCCCCCAGGCATCGAGGCCGTCGAGATTGAGGTCGGCGGCCAGGATTTCTTCGGCGCTGGACATGCTGAAGCCCGCGCGCTGGCGCACGCGGCGCAGGGCATGGGCGATCGGTTTGAGCTTCCCGCGGGCGATGAAGGCCTCGAAGGTCGCGTTTCCCGCCGGTTTGAAAGCCCGCAGCAGCGCGACATCGCACTTGTCAAACTCGGCCTGGAGCGCGGCCGCCGCGGCCCGTTCGCGGGCATAGGCCTCCTCCTCGGCGTGGGCCGCCGTCAGGCAGCCGAGGTAGGCGGAAAGATGCGCCAGGCGGCTTTCCAGGTCTTCGCCGGCCAGCACGATCGCCTCCCAGGCGCTGGCCGTCTCTTCCTCCAGGGGCCCCAGCGCCTCCGCTTTCTGGCGCAGGGACGCGATATCATCGGCCAATGCCTTTTTGAACTGCCGCATTTCAGGGCCGTCAAAGGCCGGGAAAAAACGGCTCAGATCCCAGGTCACGCCGTTGGCTGCTGCGGTCATCGTCTCCTCCATGTTTTCATTTGACGGCATTTACCCAGATTAAAGATTAGGACTCACCCCACGCATCCCGGGGGTTTCTTCAACCGCGGCCGCTGAACCGCGGCGGCGCCCTGACGGTCAGCTTGACAGCGACCCGGCTTTTGTCTATTTTGCTGAAATTAAAGTCAATAGCTTTAAACGCAGCTGCGATCGGAAGGACCGTGTAAAATGAACGACTGGATCCCCTTTGACGAAGGCGACTACATTGTGGAGCGGGCCTGGCTGGTGAACGAATCCGACCGCGCGGCGCTGATGGAGGACACCGTTGTCCAGATCTTTGCCGATCGGCAGGGCCGCCGCCATCTGAAAGGCCACGGCCGCATCCGCAACGTTGAGGTGGTGGCGCTCTTGGAGGACAGCGACGACCTGGATCTGTTGCTGGACCTGGGCGCTGAATTCAAATTTCTGCTCAAAAGGCCGCTGCTCAAATCCGGCAAGGTCTTCGCGCCCGACATCAAATCGACCTTTCAGTTCAACCCCGTCACCCCGTGGGAGGAGCTCTCCATCGAGCGCTTTGCGGAGCTGACCGGCCGGCTGCAGCTGCTGACGGTCTGAAGGACCGCCCCGGGATCGCGTTTGCGGCCGGCGCCGCAGCCGGCCCTGTCGCAAGTGCGGCGGATCAGCCCGGCGGTTCACGGCCGGCGCGGCGCGGTTTGGCAGCGCGGGCAGATGTGGGTGCTGCGCTGGCCGACGATGATGCGGGCGATCGGGGTGCGGCAGCGGGGGCAGTCCAGACCGGTGCGCCGGAAGACCCTGAGAGCTTCCCGGTTGCTGCCCCGCCTCTCCCCGATGGAGTTGAAATTGGATTGGCCGGCGCCGAGGGAGGTGCCGTTGTTGCGCAGCCCCCGCCGCAGGACTGTGCGGATGGCGCGGTGCAGGGCCTGGATCTCGTTTGCGGCCAGGGAGGCGGCCCGGCGGCAGGGGTGCAGGCGGGCATCCCAGAGGGCCTCGTCGACGTAGATGTTGCCGAGCCCGGCGATGAAGGTCTGGTCCAGCAGGAGCGGTTTGAGGGCCCGCTGGCGGGCGCGCAGGCCCTCCGCCAGGCGCTGGGCGGTGAAGACGCGGGCCAGCGGCTCGGGGCCCAATCGGCCCAACCGCTCGGTGGTGTCTGCGACCAGGTACATGCGTCCGAACTTGCGCGGATCGTGAAAGCGCAGCTCCCTTCCGTCGTCCAGGGCGAGGATCACGTGCTGGTGGGCAGCACGCTCGCCGCCGCCCGCCACCAGCAGCAGCCGGCCGCTCATCCGCAGATGAACCAGCAGGTGCAGGTCCGGGGCAAGGTCGAAGACGATGAATTTGGCCCGGCGCCGGATGCCGCTGATTCGCCGGCCGCTCAGGCGGCCGGCAAACTCGCGGCAGTCGAGGCCGGCCACGGTCCGCGGCCAGTGGACCGCAACGGCCGTGACGGTCGCGCCGGGCAGGCCGGCCGCCACCAGGTCGTCCACAATGGTCTGCACTTCAGGCAGTTCGGGCATGGGCACACGCTTGCGCTGGTCTTGCGAGCGTCATCGCCATCAGTCGGCGTCGTTGCGGTCGAGAAAGTAGAGGGTGCCCCCGACGGGTGCAAACGAGAGCACCAAGACGTTCAGCAGGGGGATCAGAAACAGCAGGCCGAAGCCCACGTGAAAGGGCAGGGTCCGCAGAAAGAGCCGAAACCGGTCCCTGAAGGGCAGCAGTCGCCGCGCCGGGACCAGGTCGGTGGCGTCCCAGGCGAGGAAGGCGCCCGCCACCACCGGGGCCGCCACCGTCAAGACCGGCCCTAAAGGGGTCAACCAAGCCAGCACGGTCAAGACCAGGGTGAGCAGTATGGGAAAAACGCTGCGCGGGATCTCCTGGCGCAGCAGGTGGAAAAAGTGACTGAGGACCGGCCGGTGACTCGGCTCGTGGGCCAGCCCGCGGACCTTGATCTCCGTCAGGCGGGACATGGCGTCCATGATGACCACGCTGAAGAGGATCTGGGACAAGAGATAGGCCAGCACCGCCGCCATCCCCATCAACAGGAACCCCAGCAGCCACGAAAAAAGGTGCCACAGCCAGATCAGCCAGATGCTGGCGGGACGCGACCAGATCAGGGTCAGGATCTCGTCATGGTATACCAGCACCAGGCTCGCGGCCGCGACGGTCAGGACCACCACGGCCGCCAGGCGTACCAGCCCCAGCATCAACAGCCGGGGCGTTCGCAGGCCCAGCAGCAACCCCCGCAGGTTGTAAACGATGCCGCTAAGAAGGTTCATGATGGCCTCGGTTCCTCTCTTCGGCGCCAGGCAGAAGGGCTGCCGACGGGTTTGCCCGGGGTGTCAGCATGCCGTCTGGCCCTCTGCGCGATGGTTTATTGCTGTTGAATTTAAAACTGAGCAGCGGCCTGGTCAAGGGGCGCCTGGCGACTCGCTTTCCTGCTCCGATGGTCGTCGCGCCGTGGCGTTTTACGGAACCGTCAGCGGTCGCTGTCCTTGATTTTCACCGGCCTGAATCGGGCCCGCGGGTTTGTCAGTCGATCCCCCAGGAGGGACGCCATGCAGGACTATGAAAAACTCGGCGCATTCTACCTCGGCCGTGAATATGATCTCAAGAACCGGCGCGGCCGGCCGGATGTGGTGCTCTACGATGCCAAGGATCTGACCACCCACGCGGTCATCATCGGCATGACGGGCAGCGGCAAAACCGGTTTGGGAATCACCCTGCTGGAAGAGGCCCTGATCGACGGCATACCGGTGATCGCCATCGATCCCAAAGGCGACCTGACCAATCTGCTGCTGACCTTTCCCGAGCTCTCGGCGGCGGATTTCGAGCCCTGGGTGGACGAAGCCGAGGCCCTGGCCACAGGGTTGACCCGCCAGCAGTACGCCGCGCGCCAGGCCGAACGCTGGCGCAACGGGCTGGCCCAGTGGGGCCAGGCGCCCGAGCGCATCGGCCGCCTGCGCGCCGCAGCCGAATTGGCCCTTTACACCCCCGGCAGCAGCGCCGGCCGGCCGGTCAGCGTCCTGCGCAGTTTTGCAGCGCCGTCCACGGCGCTGCTGCAGGAGCCGGACCTGCTGCAGGAGCGCATCCAGGCCACGGCCACCAGCCTGTTGGCCCTTCTGGGGATCGCGGCCGAGCCGATCACCAGTCGCGAGCATACCCTGATCGCCGCCATCCTGCAAGCTGTCTGGCAGCAGGGGCGGGGCCTGGACCTGGCCGGCCTGATCCACGCCATCCAGGCGCCCCCGTTCGAACGCATCGGGGTCATGGACCTGGAGGTTTTCTTCCCCGCCAAAGACCGCGTCGGGCTTGCGATGCGCTTAAACGGCCTGCTGGCCGCCCCGGGCTTCGAGGCCTGGCTGACAGGTGAACCGCTGGACGTCGGCGGGCTGCTCTACGGCGCGGGCGGCAAACCGCGCGCCGCGATTTTCACCATCAGCCACCTTTCCGACGCGCAGCGGATGTTCTTCGTGTCGCTGCTGCTCAATGAAATCCTCGCCTGGGTGCGTACCCAGCCGGGCACCGCCAGCCTGCGGGCGATCCTTTACATGGACGAGATTTTCGGGTTCTTTCCGCCCTCCCGCAACCCGCCGGCCAAAACCCCGCTGCTGACCCTGCTGAAACAGGCCCGGGCCTTTGGTCTCGGGGTCGTGCTGGCCACCCAGAACCCGGTGGACCTGGATTACAAAGGGCTTGCCAACACGGGCACCTGGTTTATCGGCCGGCTCCAGGCCGAACGCGACAAGCAGCGGCTGTTGGACGGGCTCGAAGGCGCCGCCGCCGGCAGCGGCTTCGACCGCGGTCAGATCGGCGAGGTGCTCGCCGGGCTGGGGCAGCGGGTGTTCCTGCAGCACAACGTGCACGAGAACCAGCCGGTGATCTTCGAGACCCGCTGGGCCCTGTCCTACCTGCGCGGACCCATGACCCGGGACGAGATCAAGCGCCTGGTGGTGGTGCAGGCGGAAGATGCGGTGCAGGCCCCGCCGCAAAAAAGCCCACCGCCCTCGGCCGGGCCGGCCGGGGGGATGGCCGCAGGCCCTCCGCCGTTGGCGCCCCAGGGGGTCGCGGTGTACTATGCGGCCGCTGCAGGCGCCGGCCAGGGGCTGGTCTATTGTCCGGCCGTGCTGGGGCGCCTGGACATTCATTACAGCAGTCCCCGGCACCGGGTGGATACCAGCGAAACGGTGACGGTCGCCGCCCAGTTGGCCGACGGACCTGTGACCCTGGACTGGGACGACGGGTTTGAACTCCCGCTGGAACCCGACCACCTGGGGGCCCAGCCGGCCCCGGGGGCGCAATTTGCCGAATTGCCCCCGCCCGCCCGTAATGCGGCGGCTTTCAAGCGCTGGGAGAAAAACCTTTTGATCTGGGTGCGTCAGCGCCGGCCCCTGACCCTCTACAGTTCAAAACGATACCCGCTGACGGGTCAGCGCGGCGAGGCCGAAAACGTGTTTCGCGGGCGCCTGGGGCAGGTCATGCGTGAAAAGCGGGACCTTGCGGTTGAAGGCCTCCGGCGTAAGTACGAACCCCGTTTCACCACCCTTAAAAACCGACTGATGCGGGCCGAGCAGGCGGTTTCCCGCGAGCGGGAGCAGGCCCAAACGCGCAAGGCCGAAACCGCCATTTCCTTCGGCAGCGCGCTGCTGGGCGCATTTCTGGGCCGTAAAACCGTATCGGCCGGGACCACCTACCGGATGGGCAGTGCGCTGAAATCCGCGGGTCGGATGCAGAAGGAAAAGATGGACGTGGTCCGCGCCCGGGAAACGCTTGCGGCCCTGCAGGCGGACATGGCCGCGCTGGAGGAACAGTTCGCGGCGGACATCGCCGGCCTCGAGGCCGCCCTGGACCCGGCAGCGGTTGAACTGGATGAAATCCTGGTCAAAGCCAAGGCCACGGATATCACCCTGAAGCTCTTCGCGCTGGTGTGGCTGCCCTATCGTCGGGGCGCCGGCGGGCGGCTGCAGGCCGACTGGCCGTGACGGCCGTCCGCGCGTCGTCACCCGTAGAGCAGGCCCAGGAAGTGGTTCATCTGCCGGAACCACCACGGCCAGTCGTGGTTGACGTCGTGGCCCCAGTATTCCACCCGCGCCGGGACCCCCTTGGCCTGCAACAGGGCATCCAGCTCGCGGGTGTCCGCCAGGGCCTCTTCATCCCAGGCCCCCTGGCCGGCGCAGACGGTGATGCGGCTGTCGCGGTAGCGCCTCAGATAGTGCGGGTCGTCCAGGCCCGGCAGGTAGCTCAGGGGGGAGTTGAAATAGACCGCGGCCATGTCGCCGGCCCCCAGCTTGAATTCGCTGCGGTCCAGTCGGTAGAGGCCGCTTAGGGCGATGGTGCCACCGAAGCTCTCGGGGTGTTTCAGGAAAAAGTTGAGCGCGTGGTAGGCCCCCATGCTGCAGCCGGTGGTCAGGGGGCGCAGCTCCGGGCCGCCGTGGCAGTGATCCCGGATGAAGGGCACGACCTCTTCGACGACGTAGCGGTCGTAGGCTTCGTGGCGGGCGTTGCGGACGGCCGGGGGCGCGCTGAAATCGTACCAGGACTCGGCGTCGATGCTGTCCACGGTGAACAGCTTGATCTTGCCCGCCCGGATAAAGCCCGCCACGGCCGCGACCATGCCCATGCCCTCGTAGTCGAAAAAGCGCCCCCGCGAGCAGGGGAATACGACGTACGGCTCTCCCCAGTGGCCGTAGATCTTGAGGGCCATCGCGCGCCCCAGGTGGCGGCTCCACCAGCTGTGATATTCCACCTGCATCGCATCCTCCCGTAATCCCTCAGGCGTCCGTGGCGTGAATAAAGGTGATGATCTCCTCGATCACCGCCAGCTGCGGCGAGCGGAAGATGTAGCCGATGTCCCCCAGGGCGCTGCTGAAAACCCCGGGGACGGTTTCCACCATCAGCATCTGCCCGCCGTAGCGCGCCATGATCTCGGCGTGCGAATGGCGGTAGGGCAGGTGGTGCTTGCGGCTGGCGTAGCAGCAGTGGTAGCGGCGGTCGGCCGCCAGCGCGGTGCGGTTATGGACCAGCAGCTCGGCCCAGGCCCGGTAGACGTCGATGTCGCTGGCAAAGTTGAACATGTCGGTGGTATAGCCGCCCGGCGGCCGCAGGTTGACCTCCAGGGCGACATACTCCCCGGCGCCGATCTGAAAGAATTCGATGTGAAAGAACCGCTCGCGCACCGCGAAGCTCTCGACGCAGGCCCGGCCGATGGCCTCCAGTGCCGGGGGGGTCTCGCGCAGTGAGTAGTAGGCGATGTGGCGACCCTCGTTGACGGTTTCCATGATGCCCTGGCTGTAGCGGTGGGCGGTGTGGAACACGATCCGGCCGTCCCGGTCGGCAAGCCCGTCGAAGCTGTGGATCGTGCCGTCGATGAAGACCTCGGCCACGTATGGCACCGTCGGCGGGGAGGCGAAAAAGCGCGCGAGATCGGCGTCGCTCTCCAGTTTGAAGGTGTCCAGGGCCCCCACCCCGGCATCGGGTTTGGCAATCATCGGATAGCCGGTGCGGGCGGCCAGTTCGCGTGCGGCCGCCAGGCTGGGGATCAGTCCGCCTTCGGCCACACGCACCCCGGCCGCGCGGAAGCGGTCTTTCATGCCCGACTTGTGGCGCACGGCGGCGATGTCGGCCGGCCGCAGGCCGAAGATGTTGAAATCTTCCCGCAGGCGGGCCTCGGTGGCAAGCCAGTATTCGCTCAGGGAGTCCAAGCGGTCGATCTTGCCGTAACGGTGGGTAAACCAGCCGCAGGCGCGCAGCAGGGCATCCTCGTCGTGCAGGTCAGCGACACGGTAATAGTCGCTCAGCGACGCCTGCAGCACCGGCGCCAGCGTCTCCCGGGGGACATCGGCGATGCCCAGGACGCTGGCCCCGAGCTGTTTCAAGTTGCGGCAGAAGTGATGGAAGTGCGGCGGAAAATGGGGCGAAAGAAAGACAACGTTCATCTTGGCGTTCTCCTGGAAGGGCCGGGCGGGTGCAGCAGCGCACCCGCAGGCGGCCGGGTTGGCCCCAAGCATAAGCACGGCGCCTTTCGGCCGCAACCCGGGCGCTTATGGTCGGGGGCCGGCCGCAGCGCCCGGCTCAGCGGGTCTGGCCGTCGGCCGTGGTGGTGCGGCCCGCAGACCGGCGCAGCTGCTCCTGCGCGCGGTGCAGAAAGAAGCGGGTGGTGCCGGATGAGGCCAGATTGCCGCAGCACAGTGCCGCGGCGCCGATCAGGAAGCCCGGAAACCCCAGTCGCAGGGCGATGCCGGCGCTGACGGCGACCGTCAGCATGAACATCACCTGTCCGGTGACCACGGTCGTGGGTTTGCGCACCAGCGCCGCCAGCCCTTCGCCCTGGGCGCGAAAGGCCACGCACAGCGGGTAAGGGGCCAGGGCCAGGGCCGCCCAGCGGACCAGGGCCAGGTCGCCGCTCGGCAGCTTCTGAAGGCCGATGTAATAGAAATCAGCCAACCCGGGCAGAATGAAGACCAGCGGAAGCGCGCCCAAAACCGCCCCGGCTGCCAGGGCAAAGTAAAGGATCTGGCGGTCGCCCCGGCATCGTGGCGGAAATGCCAGCACCACTTCCTGCAGCCGGGTGGCGCCGTAGGCCAGGGGCGTGGCCAGGCCCAGGGCCAGGTAATAGACCGGCAGCATCTGCTCGGGTGCGGCAGCGCGGGCGATGACGGCCCCCAGCACGATGGCCGCAAGCGCCAGCAGGTAGCCGCTGACCGAAAGCGGCAGGTTGAACCAGAAGACTTCGCGCAGGGACTGCGGAGCGCCCGTGCCGGGTTCCAGGCGCCGCAGGAAGGGCCGTGCCAGCAGGTTGGAGAGCAGCACTTCCAAGCCCACCGGGATGGTCAGGCAGACGATGGCCCACAGCGGGCCCACCCAGCCGAGTCGACAGAACAGCGGCGAGAGCAGCAACGTCAGTCCGATGCGCAGCAGGGTGGCGATACTGGCCCGGCCGGTCGCCCGGCCGTTGTACATCGCCACCTGATAGGGGATCCGCAGGAAAAAGAGCAGCTGGATGGGCAGACTCGCCAGCAGCGTGATGCGCGCCGGCAGCTCGATCGACGGCGGCAGACCGAGCAGACCTGCAAACAGCAGGTGCGCCGGCAGCGGCAGGCAGAGCAGGGCCTGCGCCAGCAGCACCACGGCTGCAATCAGCCAGCAGACCCGCTCAAAAACCCGAAAACCGGCGGCGTTCTTAGCGAAAACCATGCCGGTGGTCACCAGACCGAAACCCAGGGTCCCCAGCAGGAACATGACTGTGGTGGACTGGGCCAGTCCGGCGAGGTTGAGGGCGCCGCCTTCGCCGCGCGAGGCGACCATCGCCACCAGTGGGTAGGTCAGCCCCTGGGAGGCCGACTGCAGGGCCAGCGGTGCAAAAAACCGGACCAGGGCCGCCGGGTTTCGCGGCGGCGGGTCCGGTGGGCTGTCCTGGCGGGGGGGCGCTGATATCACGATGGCCTCGATGGCGGCCGGACGCGGCCGGCTAAAATACTTTCAGCAGTACGATCGCAATCTGAAAATAGATGGTGATGCCGACCGCATCGATGATGGTGGCGATGAACGGTCCGGCGGTCAGGGCCGGGTCCAGCTTGAGCTTCCTGAGTATCAGCGGAATCAGGGCGCCGGCCAGGTTGGCGGTCAGCAGGGTGGCCATCAGGGCCGTGGACACGATACAGGCCAGGATCAGGTTGTTGTCCTGGAGGATGACGCGAAAGTAGGCCATCAGACCCAGGGCCAACCCGAGGGCCAGTCCCATCACCAGTTCGCGGCGAAAAATTTTCAGAAAATCCTTCGGGTAGACCTCCCCCAGGGCCAGGGCGCGAACCACCATGGTGGCCGACTGGGTGCCGGCATTGCCGCAGGTTCCGATGACCATCGGGATGAAAAAGACCAGGGCCACCATCTGCTGCACGACCTCGGTATTCCATTCCATGATGGTGGTGGAGAGCAGCGAGGTGAACAGCAGAATGGCCAGCCACCAGATGCGGTTCCAGAAAAGGCGTGTCAGCGGGCGCTTGAAGTATTCCTCTTCAAAAGGCACCACGCCCGAGATGCGGTGGAAGTCCTCGGTGCTTTCGGCCTCCATGATGTCGATGACGTCATCGACGGTGATGATTCCCAGCAGCCGGTTTTCGCCGTCCACCACCGGCAGGGCCAGAAAGTCGTACTTGGAGACCCGCCCGGCGACCTCTTCCACGTTCATGTCGTGCGGTACCGCGATCACCTGGTCTTGCATGATGGCTGTCAGCGGGGCCTGGGGTTTGGACATGATCAGGTCGCGCAGGGAGATCATGCCCAGCAGGTGACGCTGGTCGTCGATGATGTAGATGTAGTAGATGGTTTCCTTGTTGGGGGCCTGCAGGCGCAGTTTTTCGAGGCCTTCGCGCACGGTGATGTGGGCCGGCAGAAAGGCGTATTCCGTGGTCATGACCGCCCCGGCGGTGCCCTCTTCGTATTTCCAGAGGCGTCGGATCTCGTTGCGTTCGGCCTGGGCGATCAGCGGCATCATGGTTTCGCTGACATCCGTGGCGACAGCCTTGAGCAGGTCCACGCGGTCGTCGGGCTCCATGTTTTCGATGAAGCGCAGCATGGTCTGGGTGTTGCCGGCTTCAAGGCAGGCCTGCTGGATTTCGATCGGCAGCTGCGCGAAGATGTCGACGGCCTTGCGGTTGCCCACCTTCAGAAGAGTTTCGATGATTTCCAGCGGCGGCAGCTCCGCGGCCTCGATGGCCTCGGCGATGTCGGACGGGTGGCAGTCGCGCAGGCCGGCGATGTCGGCGCGACCGAGGGTCTCGAACGGATCGGTGTGTGGAATTTCAAGCTGGAGGGCGGCGTTCATGGCGGCTCCTTTGCGTTCTGTTGTCCTCAGCCGGAGACAGAACGCCGGAGCGCAGCCGTTGACTAACCTTTCAAGGGCGGCAATAGGCGGGCGCTGCGAGCGGGTTCCCGGTTGGTTGGATTCCAGAGGGTCAAATAATTTCCGGTCGTCCCGGAGGGGTGGTAAGGACTACTGGTAGGGTCCCCTTCGTTCATCTTCGTTATCCTTTGTTGACGGTCGCCGTATGCGCTCCCGCACCTGCGGCGCGGGAGCGGGCCAACCTTTGACGCTGTATCGCCTCGGTCGCCAGTTGACTTAAACGGTTCTTTTGGGGTTGTTTCGCCTTATTTGCCCGGAAAACCCGGCGAGGCGCCCGGTTTTCTAGTCGGAAAGCAAAGTAGATCGTCCGGTTTCAAAATGCAAGCGGAATGTCGTCCGGCCGCCCTTAAAAACAGGCCGGGGCGCTTGCACCGCTCTGGTCTTTGGGTCCGTGTGGCGCGTTCCATTCTGCGGCAGGTATCTGGACGGGGCCCGCTGAATCCGGCTTGCAGCGGAACCCCAAACCGGCCCAATCTTGCGGCCTTATTTTCCGCCGCGACCCTGAAAAGCCCCCGAACCCGGTGTGGTGGTTAGTGCGCCTCACCGCAGCCGCCGCAGCCGTCACCGCAACCTTGGGTCGTGTCACAGCCGCAACCGCAGCCCTGATGGGGGTCCGGCAGCAGGCCGGTTTCTTTGATCTCGATATCAAACTCCAGGGTTTTGCCGGCCAGGGGATGGTTGGCGTCCAGGCGGACGAAGTCTTCCGCGATGTCCACCACCACTGCCGTCAGCGTCTGCCCCGTGTTGCTGCTGAGCTGAACTTGCATGCCGAGCGCAAGCTTCATTTCCGCGGGGACCTTACCCTTGGGAACCTTTACAATGTGGTCGGGCAGGTGCTTCCCGTATCCCTCGCTGGGCGAAATGGTCACGGTTTTTCTGGCGCCGGGCAGCATACCGATCACCGCGCGGTCAAAGCCCGTGATCAGCTGCCCGGCACCCACGGTGAACTTAAGGGGCATGCCGCCGTCGGCGTTGGAATCGAAAACCTCTCCGTCGGCGATTCTGCCGGTGTATATGACGCTGATCGTATCGCCTGTTTTGACTGCCTCGGTCATGGCCTGTCTCCTTTCCTTCCAGCTGCTGGTGTTGGCTCCCACAACCCGGACCATCCGTGCCGGGGCCTGAACGATGCCGCAGGGGGCTTTCCGCAGCGACTTCGGGATGCAGCGCAACCCCGAAAATTGGACCTTTGTATCACGCGGCCCAGCATGTTCTTGTGCGTTCACAGGCTCTCGGCCCGACCGGGGGTGATCACCAGCCGGAAACCCACGGCGGGGCCTGAAAAACCGGCGGGGCAGCTGGAGCGACGGGCGCAGCGGGCACTCCAGGCGTCCAGGTTCCAGCTGCCGCCGCGGACCACCCGGTCCGCCGCCCTGCCCGTGCACACCGGATTTTGCGGGGCGTGAAGGCGGTAGGCCGCGTCCTGGAAAATGTCCTGGCACCACTCCCAGACGTTGCCGCTCATGTCCCAGAGCCCGAGGCCGTTGGCGGCCTTTTCGCCCACCGGGTGGGTGGCGCCCCCGCTGTTCTCCTCGTACCAGGCAACCCGGTCGACCAGCCCGCCGGCGAATTTTTCATCCCGACCGCCGCTACGGGCGGCAAACTCCCACTGGGCCTCGGAGGGCAGATCGATGTGGCTAAGGCCCGGGTTCAAGGTTTTCAATTTCTGAATGAAGGTTGCGACATCGTCCCAGGTCACCTGTTCCACCGGGCGTTCGTCGCCGCAAAAGCGGCTGGGGTTTTCGGGCATCACCCGCAGCCACTGGGCCTGGGTGACCGGTGTGCGGCCGATGTAAAAATCGTCCAGTTGGACCTCGTGCACCGGGGTTTCGTTTTCAATCCCGTCGCCGAAGGTGTCCCCCATCCGAAACCTGCCGCCGGGGACGAACACCAGCGCGATCGCGCTAACCGGTTCGATGATCACCGCTTCGGGCCGGCCGGAAGCGGTTTTGGCGTTCTCTCCCTCACAGGCGGGGCAGCCGCCCTGGCCCGGCGGCAACCGGCGGCCGCAGGTTTTGCAAACCAGCCGCATGCCGCACTCGGGGCAGCGTTTCCAGTTATCCTTGACCGGCTGGCGGCAGCCCGGGCACAGCGAACCGCCCAGCGAGGCTTCACAGGCCGGGCAGAACTTCCAGGTGGCTTTGACCGGTTCTCCACAGACCGGGCAGGCGGGCGCGTGTGGGGCGGGTGTCATTCGGTCCCTCCCGTTTGGGGGTCGGCGGTCTGCCGGCGTGCGCCGCGATCAGGCGTCGGCCGGGCCGAAGGACCGCTGAAAAAGATCGGTGATGGCCTGGCGGCCGTCGTCGGTCAGGTTGCGGGTGCCGGTGCCGGCGAAGGAATCGCCGCTGATCACCGGGGTGTCCACCACCCAGCGGTTGTCTTTCCAGGTGAACCAGCCCTTGCGCTCCTGGTCGTAGACGCTCAGCGGGCGGTTGAAGAGCTTGGCCAGTTCAGCGCCCCAGCCGGTGCCGCCCTTGACGGTGCCGTCGGGCTGCAACCAGCCGATGGTGATCACCTGGAAGCCGTTGTTGACCATGTGGAAAATAGACTGGATCACCTTTCGGATTTTGTCCGCGCGGGCGTAGGTTCGCCCCATCCGCAGGGACACGATCTCCATGCTGACGTCGCCCTTTTTGAGTTCATCCGGGCTCAACAAACGCAGGCCCCGCTCACGCTCGGCCTGGTGACCTTCAAAGGAAAAGGTCACCTCGTTGAGGCCCCACTTCTCGGCCTGTCGGCCAAACTCCGCCTCGGCGCCGCGATGGCCGCCGCTGTAAAGGGTAACACGTGAACGTTGCGTCATTTTCTTTCTCCTCGATGTTACAGATTTTTTCAAGATGAATGGTGTCGTAATTTATCTCACGCCAATCGGTTTCGCAAAAATGGCCTGGTCCATGACGCGCCGGTTGCGCGGCATGCGGCCTGCCGGCGGACCGGCCGAAAAACAAACCACCCCGCCGGGGACCGGCAGGGTGGCAAAAACTATTATAATCCATTTAAACGTCAAAACAACCCCAAAATGGAGAATGCCGCGAATTTTTTGATGGCGAACGCCGCCCCAAGGCGAAGCATCGGCGCCGGCCGGGCCTTGGGGGCAATGGCTGCCTGCCAACCCTTCTGTGCAATGGCGCAGGATAAGATCACGGCAAAAAAATTCGGGCCGGCAGCAGGCGGCATGATTTTTTGCTTTTTTCAAAAGCCCTGGGGTCACTTTCCCGGGGGGCGGGTCGGCTGGGGGCTTATGGGGGGCGGCAGGATCGTCAGGCAGGTCAGCGCTGCGGGCAGCAGCGGGAGGTCGCGGCCTTCCTGAGCCACGCAGAAAATACCCAGGATCGGCGGCGGGACCGCCAGGCGGGTGATGCGGGCCATTTCCGCCAGCAGATCCCGCAGCCCCAGGACCGTGCCGCCGCTGCTGACCACGTCGTCGATCAGGATGATGCCCCGGTGGGCGCTGAGCAGCAGGTTGATGTCGCGTTCGTAGAGCACCAGGCATTTGTCGCCCGAGGTGATCGAGCCCATCCCCACCCGGATAATCGGCCGGCGGGCGGCTTCCATGTGGGGCTTGATGCGGTTGTAGGCCACGGCCACGGCGTCGATGTCCAGCTCCTGGGCCACCACCTGGCTGAGCTGCAGGGCTTTTTCCACCACCGTCAGGACGGTGATGCCGTTCAGGTCGGAAAACGCTGTCCGCACCCGTTCGGCCAGCAGGCGGCCCAGGTCGCGGTTGAGACGGATCTGGCCCACCAGGTTGAGGGACGCGATTTTCGGGCCGCGGCCGTCGGCATCCAGGAGCACATAGGGCAGTTCCAAGACGTAATCCAGGCCGGGGATGTCGAGGCAAAACTTTTTGCCGGATTCCTGGGAGCTGAACACCGCTTTTGCCATGGAAACCTCCTCGGGCGGCCGGCCGCCGGCCGCTTTCCAAGGGTAATAGGGACTGCTTGGGGCCCCTGCCAAGCCCAATCCCGGACCCACTGGGCCGGTCAGCCCTTGGCGCGTGACATGAACTTGGCGGTTTGGGTGTTCACCCGGATGATTTCGCCTTCGGCCAGGTATTCGGGCACCAGCACCGTAACCCCATTGGAGAGGGTGGCGGGTTTGTTGCGGTTGGTGGCCGAAGCCCCCTTGATGGCGGGGGCCGTTTCAACGATGGCGAGGTCCATCGCCGCCGGCAGTTCAATTCCGATGATGCGGCCGTTGAGCAGCAGGGCGGTGATGCCCTCCAGGCCGTCGATCAGCCACGGGGTCTGGCCTTCCAGGTTATCCTCGGACAGGGTGTGCTGCTCGTAGGAGGCCATGTCCATAAAGGTGAAAAAGTCGCCGTCGCGGTAAAGGTAGCTGCACGGGCGGCGCTCCAGCTCCATTTCTTCCAGGAAATCGTTGCCCTTGTAGGTTTGCTCCAGCTTCTGGCCGCTGGTGACCCCCGCCAGGCGAACCTTGTAGAGCGTGTTGGCGCCGCGGGCCGACGGGGTCTGGACGTCGATATGAACCACCTGGAAGGGGTGGTCGTTGATCTGGACGATCTGCCCCTTGCTGAGGTTGCATGCTTTGGGCATCGTTTTTTCTCCTGTGGGGCTGGCTGGCAGGGTCTTTTCAAGCCGCGGGTTGCGTCGCGGCGCCGATAATTTTTCTTACACCACTTGGGCGGGCGATCGCAAGCGCTGCGGTGGTACAGCTTTCGGGCAGCTAAAAACGACCGCGCGCGGTGCCCATTGCGGCGTGCACTGGTCCACGGCGTTTGATTGCTTTGAAAGTGCCGGACAACCGCCGGGCGACGGCTTTTCGGGCTGGAAACGGCTAAACGGCCCCGCGGTTTTTCAGCATGATCTTGCCGTCGGCCTCGGCGACCAGCTCGTTTTGCTGATTGCGGCAAACGGCCGTCATGACGGCGATCCCGCCGTCGATTTTGGGTTTGTCGATTTTTTCGGTGATGGTCCAGGTGGTGGTCAGGGTGTCGCCCGCCCGCACCGGCAGTTTGAAGCGGCAGGCGTGCTCCAGGTAGGCGACGGCCGTGCCGGCGAAAAAGACGCCCACCGGGGCTGATATCAGGGCGCTGGTGAACGGACCGTGCAGAATCCGGCCGCCGAATCTTGAATTTTCGCCGAAGGCCTGGTTGACGTGCAGGGGGTTGAAATCACCGAACATGCCGGCCGCCAGCACAATGTGGGTTTCGGTGACCGTTAACGCATCTGCAAACGTCTCTCCCGCCGTGATTTCATCGTATGCCCTGCCATTGAATACCATTGCATTTCCTCCCGGCTGTTTTCAGTTTGGGGCTCGTCTGTACGCCGCACTCACCGGCACCTTTTGACCGGTGAGGTTCAAGACTTGTCCCCACATCATTGAAAGATGAGACCGCGGCCGATGGAAGCCCCGGGGGCTGTTTCTATTCTTACCCCTACCAAGGGGGGCGAATCAAGTGGCACCCGCTTATCGGTCCCGTTTTCTTTTTGTCGAGATCGGCGGGTGTGAGGTTCCACCGGCATCCAAGTGTTTCCGGCCCCCGGAGGGCTTCAACCGGTCAGTCGCAAAGTTCGTACTCCGGTAGATCGCTGCGGCCTTGGGGGTGCCCGGCCGTGCGGTAAAGCCCGCCGCCGTCGCGGAATTCGTAGGCCGCCGCCTCGCCGGGACCCAGCGGATGGCTGGGCGTGCGGTAGAGTTTGCCGTCCGAGCGCAGTTCATAGTCGGCCAGCGATGACCACCCGGAGGGGTGAAAAACCGTCCGGTAGAACTGCCCGTCGGTGATGGTGTAGACCGGCGTGCTGGATTTGCCCAGGGGGTGGTGTGCGGTGGTGTAGAGTTTGACCATTCCGTCCTCCAGTGTTTAGGGGTGTGCGGCGGCGCTGCCCCGCGGTCAGGGGTGCTCTAACGGCAGACAAACGGCGTTTGCTGGACGCCGGGCCCAGGGGAAGGCGGTGGAGAAAACCCGGCCCGGAGAGTGAGGCCGGGCACTTCTGCCCGGAAGCTCCGCCGCCTTCCCCCGGTAAGTTCCCCGCCGGCATCGGGGAACAAAAAAAGCCCTTCGTGTTTAAAACACGAAGGGCTGCACCCAGCTCACTTGACCCTTTTGAGCCACTGTCGCACCTGTCTTTCCGCAGGGCAGTGACGCAGACAAAAAGGCAGGTCTTCTGACTCTCGGATCATCCTACTGGCTGCACCTTCCCACCCGGTTTGCCCGGGCAGTGGCATTCGCAGCGGTCGTCCCCGATTACAGCGGCGGGACCGTCCCCGATTCTCACGGGGTTCCCATTTAAGCCTTTTCAGGCACCTCGGTTCAGTTCGTAGCCAAATTTCGCAGGGAAGTCAATCTTCAATTTCCGAAAGTACAACAATCCCTCCATCGGCCGCGCGCTTCATTTAGAGGTTCGCGCGCCGTATCCCATGCTGACGACACAGGTCCACTTCAGATGGGTCATGGCAAAGCCGGACGTACTTGGCGATGGAATTGATGCCGATTCCGGCGCGCCTCAGAAGGAAAAGACGCTGCCCGCGGCGGCCTGGCTGAAGCGCCGGCCGAAGTGCAGCGCCAGGGTCATGGCCGCATCCCTTCCGGTGCAGTGGGAGACGCCCACGTGGTCCACCCCGAAGGCTTCGAAGCGGTCGATGACCGCCCGGATCTTTTCGGGGGGGAAGAACATGAGATGCGTGCCGCCCAGGACGGCGTGCAGTTTGGAAACCCCCAGCCGGCTGGCGAGGTGGTCGAGGATGTTGAGCACCCCGCCGTGCGCGCACCCCAGAATCAGCACCGGTCCGGCGGCGGTCTCCAGCAGGAGGCTGGCATCCTCGGCAATCGGGTCGGGCTGCGGGCCGTCGTCGCCGGGCAGCACCAGCTGGGGGTCTTCAGGGGTTTGGGCGGGGTTGCGCTCGTAGCCGGCGACAAACCAGACGCCGGGCGCCAGCTCGCAGGTCTGCGGGTGGAACTCGAATTCGGCGCCCGCCCTTTCCAGCGCCGCCTGGGTCGCCGGGCACCCGATGAATCGCTCGCTGCCTCCGGCAACGTCGCTGCGGCGGGTCAGGTGGCGGTCGAAGAGGGCGGGATGCGCCACGACTTTGACCGGCCCGGACTGCTGCAGCACCCACGGCAGCCCGCCGGTGTGATCGTAGTGCCCGTGGCTGAGCACCACCGCCCGCAGGTCCCGGAGGTCGATTCCGGCCGTTTTGACGTTGTGGGGCAGTGTCATGTAAAATTTCTCCAGGATCAGATGATCAAAGATAGAAATATCAAGACTTTTCAGGCTTACCCGGGTATTTAATTTTTCAGAAAGGTAAGCAGCAATTTTTCCGGTTAACCACTTTTGTACAGGGGGCATCCTGAAAATCCCGTATAGAAGTAGCGGTAATGCTACAAAAATAACAAACAGGCTGATCAATATTTTATATCGCTTCTTGATGGCTATGATATTTTTGTTAGTTTTGCAAATATAAATGAAAATTGGATTTTATCAATAAAAGTGGGCTTTAAAAAACAAATACGGCTCATTTTGCCTCCTGGCAATAATTTTTACGGATATTTTTTTAGGATGAGTGTAACGATATTAGGAATTGAATCTTCATGCGATGATACTTCAGCGGCCATCATCAGGGATGGTTTTTTGCTTTCAAATGTGATTGCCAACCAGGAA
>JAWOJK010000188.1:0-12080 GCA_046481705.1 Desulfobacterales bacterium
AGGCCCGGCCGCGGCGGCAGGTAGTCGGTGCGCACGGGCCAGAGGCGGCCGCTGCAGGCGATCAGCGGCGCCCCGCCCAGCAGGCGGGCCAGCGGCTCGATCTCCAGGGTGGCGGACATCACCACCAGCCGCAGCGCCTCGTTCAGCGCCGTCTGCAGATCCAGACAGAGCGCCAGGGCCAGGTCGCCGTCGAGGCTGCGCTCGTGAAATTCGTCGAAGATCACCGCACCCACCCCCTCCAGGGCCGGGTCGCGCTGCAGCATGCGGGTCAGCACGCCCTCGGTGACGACTTCGATGCGGGTCTCCGGACCCACCCGGCTGTCCAGGCGCACCCGGTAGCCGACGGTTTGCCCCACTTGCTGGCCCATTTGGCGGGCCATGTAATCCGCCGCCCGCCGGGCGGCCAGGCGCCGAGGCTCCAGCAGGACCAGGCGTTTGCCCGCCAGCCAGCTTTCCGTCAAGAGGGCCGGCGGCACCCGGGTGGTTTTACCGGCCCCGGGGGGCGCCTGCAGCACCACGCGGCGATGGCCGCGCAGCTCCCGCTTGAGGTCGGCTAAAATTGTGTCAACCGGGAGTGCTGCCATGCGGGTATCGGCCATCCGGGGGAGAGGCACAGGCATCGGTGGTTTTTGGATCCCATGGCAGGCGCCACGGTGAAATCGGCCGTCTGCCGGCATGCGCAGGGCATTGCGGGCCGCCCTCGGGTCGCGTCATCCCTTTTCAAGGGCGGCCGATATTTGCGCCACCTTTTGGGAGATGTCGCGCACCGTCATGCGGCGCTGATCGATCCACCATTTGGCATCCGTTTTTTCCCGCCACGCGTCACGAAACAGGTCAAAAGCCTGGACGGAGAGCACTTTTTGGCTTTCATTTTCAAACTTGAGGCTTTTTTGGAGGTAGTCGAGCTTGTTGATCAGCTCCGCCCGGATCTTCTCGGCCCAGGGAACCTGTTTCGGGGTGCCCTGCAGGGCCGGAAACCCGCTGGATTCCTGCGCCTCGGCCAGTTTTAGGGCCTGCTGGCGGGTATATTCCTGTTTGCACTTTTCGCAGTACCAGTCTTTTTTGTCCACCAGAAACAGATTTTTTTCGTGGCTGCCGAAAAGCTGAACCGTGAAGCGCGTGCGGCAGGTGCGGCATTTTACGCTGTAGGTGCTGATGTCGTCGGTCATTGAAAATTCCATCGGGGTGAGGTTCTGACACGCCCTGGGCATCGCTTCAGCGGCTGCGGTCTGCCGCGCAGCCGCCGGAGGGCGAGCAAAAGGCCTCGCCCTGGCAGCCCTTGCAGATGCCGCCGGCGCCGGCCTACAACGCTATCGTCAATTGGTTTTCGGTGCCCGTGACCGCAAAGGTCTTGAGCGCCGCGCGGGCCGCCCCGCCAAGGGGGTTTCCGGCGTATGAAAAGGTCGATTTCGACACGCTGCAGCACTCGAGCCGGGCCTGGCCCGCCAGCGGGTCCAGGCGGCGCCCCATGTGGCTGCAGCGGTTGGCAAGGGCGTAAAAATGGCCGTCGCTGCCGTGAACCACCAGCAGCCTGTGCGGCAGCCCCCGGCCCTCCAGTCGAATGGCCCCGCCCGCCGGGGCCAGCTCGGGCAGACGCGCCAGGTCCAGGGTGACGGTCCGGCCCGCAAGCGACCAGGCATCCGCGCAGGCCGGCGCTCGGGTATCGCAGATCCCCAATATGCGCTTTAAAAATTTCATCCGGATCTCCGAGAACAGAGTGAAAATCTTTCACGCCACACGCGAGGGGTATCAAAAGAAATGACGGATGGCAATGACGTCGCGGCGCAGTTTTTTGAAATCTATGAAAACCTCCAGCGGCAGGCCCCGGGAAGCTGCCGGCGATCATCGAAAAGCATGAGCGCAGTCCGGCGGTCGCAGCACTGGAGAGGGAAATCGGAATCTTCGAGTGCTCCGCGGACGAATACGGCTACCTGTGTTTGGTGCTTCAGAAAAAAGACCGGCCCTGACGCCCGGCGGGCCGGTTCCGCCGCCAGGCCTCATCCCTCCAGGGGCCTATACCCCCGTCAGCAGCCGGCTGGTCACGCAGGCCTTGCAGGTGCCGGAACGAAAGCGGGCGGCATCGGACAGCGACAGCACCCCGACCACCGCCGGGGCGTCCGCAGCGGTGATGAAAAGCCGTTGGACATCCTTCAGCAGCATCTGCTGGATGGCCTCGGCGAGCAGGGCTGCGGCACTGCAGACGGCCACCGGTGAGGTCATGACGCTTTCGGCGGCGGCGCTGGTCGGCACCCCGTGCAGATAGGCCACCATGAGGTCGGTCTTGGAGACGACGCCGACGGGTTCACCCTGCGCACTTGCAACCAAAACCGCCCCGAAACGGTGGGAAGAGAGTGTTTCGACCACCACTTCAATCGGGTTGCCGGGCGTGCACGCCGCCGCCAGCGGGCTCATCACGTCCCGGACCGCCAGGCGGACCGTGCCGGCCTCCGGGCTTTTGGCTTTGCGACGACTCTGGCCGCAGAAGCGGCAGTAGCGGTAGAGCAGCCCGACGATGTCCGCAAACCCGATGACCCCCCCGATTTCTGCGGGCCCCGCGCCGCGCACATAGAGCCGGTGGATCCCGTCCTGCCGCATCAGATCGAGGGCATCCTCCAGCCCGTCATCGGGGTAGCAAAACCGCGGCGGCCCGGCCAGGATATCCGTCAGAGCGGTTTCCAGGGGCAGGCCGGCGTAGTAAGCGGCCATCAGATCGGTCCTGGACACCACCCCGGCCGGATGGCCCGTCGGCGTGACCACCAGCAGCGCGTTGCTCTTGTACTTGATCATGCGCCGGATGCAGGCCGCGATCGCAACCTCGGCAGCCACCCGCTGCACGTTGCGGCGCATGGCGTCCTTGACCTGCAGGCCGGTCAGCACGCTTCGCTGTTCGACGATGGGCATAATTCACCATATCTGCTGGACATTACCGATATCGGTATCAGAGCCGCGGCAAAAAACAATTCCTCATCTGGCTTGTCTTTTTGCCGGTCCCCGGCGTTACATCCACCGGCACACAGCTCGATATGCGCCGACGGATGTGCCTTGGTGACGACCCAAAATCCGGCGCCATCTTGCGGAATCATTTGTTACCACGACCCTTATGCGATGAACCTTCGCAACAGGTGGTAGAAGAGATCCGAGCGGTAGACGATTCCCACGACCGCGTCGTCATCGACGACCGGCAGCCGACGGGTGTGGCGCTTGATCATCAAATCGACAATAACAAAAAGATGGGTATCCGGTTTGATCGTGACAAGCTCCGTGGTCATGATGTCGGCGACGCGGATGTTCTTGACACGCGCGAGCAGCGCATCGAAAATCGGCTCGGGGTCGACGTCCTCGATTTCACCCCAGATCTCCACGTGCTTGGGTTGGATGAACAGCAGGATGTCGTGCATCGACAGCATCCCCACCAGCCGCCCGTTGCTGTCGGTGACCATCATGCCGAAGATCTTCTTGCCCTCGGCGTCGCTGCTGGTCTTGAAGCGCCTGACCGCCGAGGCGATCGTGTCTTCAGGCTGCAGACAGTGAAAACGGGTGTCCATCACGTCGCGCGCGATCATCGCAGACCTCCCCTGCTGAGGGTTTCGAAAAAACAAGCTGGCAGCGGCGCAGCCGGTCGGCCGGCCTCGAGAAAGCCATCCCCCGGGCTTCCGACGGTCTTTTCCGCCGACGGCCGCCTTGACAAGGTCCTGACGTCGAATATCTTAAAAAGTGTTCAATCGAGGCCAAGGGTTCTTCACGATTACGTCGGCGCCAACGGCGCCCCCCGCGGCTACATCACCCAAGGAGGCATGCCATGAACTACAGACAGATCGTAGAGCACAGACGGGCCATCAACTTCTTCGACACCGCGCGCGACGTTCCGGATGCGCTGCTGCGCACGATGGTCGAACTGGCCGCCCGCGCGCCGTCCAGCTTCAATCTGCAGCCCTGGAGCCTGATCGTCCTGCGAAGCCCCGAGGCCAAGGCCCGCCTGCGCAAGATCGCCTGGGACCAGCCCAAGGTGAGCGAGGCGCCGGTGGTCCTGATCGCGCTGGCCGACAAAGGCGGGTGGGCCGAGGGGCACCCCACCGCCGAGCAAAACTGGCGGGAGATGCTCGCCGCCGGCCAGATGAAGCCCGAGCAGCGAGAGTGGTTTCTCAACGCCGCCAAATCGCTCTATGCCTGGAGCCCGGAGGCCGGCCTGGCGTTCGCCGCCAAGAACACGGGCTTATTTGCCATGGCCCTGATGTACGCCGCCACCAGCCTGGGGCTGGAGACCCACCCGATGGACGGGTTCGACCACGAAGCGGTCCGCAGGGAGTTTGACATCGCGGACACGTTCTGCGTCCCGCTGCTGCTGGCGGTAGGCTATCTCAGGCCGGGCATCGAGGTCCTGCCCCCCAAATGGCGCAAGACCTATGAGCAGATCGTGATCGCCACCCACTGAGGGCCCGCGGTCACCGAAAACCGGACCCGACCGCCGCCGGGCGCGGGTCGACGCATTCTGCCGGCCGCCGCCTCCCCCCGGGGGCGGCGCGCCGGCATTTAAATCTGATGGCGGCGTAAAAGTCCAATTTCTGCGTTGCGCTGCATCTCGAAGTCGCTGCGGCGTAAAATAGTATGCCTCACGCCGCTGAGATTTGCGCGCCTTGAACTTGGAGCTTTTTTCGAAACCGTCTGGTTTTTGACTTTTTTTCCGGTTCATCAAAATTAGGTCCGGGCAAAGCCCGGCGCAAGCTCACAGGCTCCCCTTGGAGGAGCGCACGTCCGAAATTCTGGGGTCCAGCCGGCAGGCCGCGTTGAGGCTGCGCCCCAGGGATTTGAAAACGGCCTCGATGATGTGATGCTGGTTTTCGCCGTAGGGCACATCGATGTGCAGGTTGAGTCCGCCGCGGGTGGCGAACGCCCGGAAAAATTCTTTGGCCAGCATCAGGTCGAAGGGGCTGCCCTGCTGCGCCGGAATTTCCGGCACGCGGTAGACCAGAAAAGGGCGGTTGGACAGATCCAGGGCGACGGTGCCCAGGGCGTCGTCCATGGGGGTGACGGCATGGCCGTAGCGGCGGATGCCTTTACGGTCCCCCAGGGCCTGGTTGAGGGCATCGCCCAGCACCAGCCCGACATCCTCGACCGTGTGATGGCAGTCCACCGCGATATCCCCCTGGGCCTTGAGGGTCAGGTCGAAAAATCCGTGGACACAGAAAAGGGCCAGCATGTGATCGAAAAAAGGGATGCCGGTCTGAATGTCGTAGCGTCCGCCGCCGTCCAGGGTCAGGCGGATGGAAATCCCGGTTTCTTTGGTTTTACGCTCCAGATCGGCTGTACGGTCCATGCTGCGGCGCTCCGTAAGGGGTGGCGGGGGCTTGGGCGGATCACGCTTCAGAGGCTGCACGCGGTCGCATCCGAAAGCGCAGTCCCGATAGGCTGTGGTGCCGAATCCTGAATTCAGGAATAAAACCCAAAAAATAAAAAATGTCAAGTTAAATTAACTATTTGTTTTATCCCTGGGGCGCCGGCGCCTGCCCGCCGCGTGGCGACCATGGCTGGTGCTTCGCGGCGGTTTGTGATAAAAGACGAGGCCAAATCGCTGGGCGTCCTGCGCGGCCGCGGGCGTCGGCGGCGGCCACAGGGGTCGCGCCCCCAACTTTTTTTCAGAAAGGTGCCGGAGTGCAGCCAGATCGCCTTGCCTATTTAAAACAGGATTTCAGCCAGGGCTTTATCGCCTATTGCGGCTATGAGGCCGTGCACGCCGCCGAGGGAATCTTCCACTCGCGCCTCGCGCTGCGGGCGGACCATCGCCAGCAGGACGGGTTTGTCCACGCCGGGGTGCTGGCCACCATGGCCGACCACACCGCCGGCTACGCGGCCTTCACCACCGTCGGGCCCGACCAGCGCATTTTAACCATCGAGTTCAAGATCAACTTCCTCAAACCGGCCGTCGGCCAGGCGCTTGTCTGCCGCGCGCAGGTGATCCAGCGCGGCCGGACCCTGATCGTCTCGGAAGCGGAGGTTTTCGCCGTCAAGGACGATCAGGAAAAACGGGTGGCCAAGGCCACCTTCACCATGATCCCGGTGGCGGCCGCGCGTCTTCAGCCGCAGTGAGGGCCGCCCGGCGCGTGCGCCAAACATAAAAACCTGCCGGGGTGCCCGACAGGTTTCTTTTTTTGGAGTGGAGATGAGGGGGATCGAACCCCTGACCTCGGCATTGCGAACGCCGCGCTCTCCCAGCTGAGCTACATCCCCAGGATCAAACCGGGCGCACCATAACAGGTTTGCCCCCGGCGGTCAAATCAAAAAATATTTGAGCCGGCCGCGATAGCATGATCGCAAAAAGCTTTCCGCAACCGCCAAACCGCATTCAAGACTGGAGGACACGATGACCCACAGGGTTATCCTGCAAGACGCTTTCAAGACCTTTACCCTGGACCAGGACAAAGTGCTGGCCCCCGAGGAGACCGTCCGGCGCTTCCGGGAGCGGCTCAAACAGGTCGATCTGGACATCCTGGCCGCCACCGAGCGCATCGACACCGGCCGGCTCGGTATTCCCGTCTATTTCAGCCGCTGCGGCAAAGACGCGGCCGCCGTGATCGGGACCAAAAAACAGATGGGCAAAGGCGCCACCCCGGCCCAGGCCGAAGCCAGCGCGGTCATGGAGCTCGCCGAGCGCTTCAGTTTCTTCAGCTTCTGCGGTCAGGAGCGCCATTTCATCCACGACGCCGGCCGCAATCTGGCGGACAAAACTTTGGGCTTCGACCTGATCGCCCGCTCGGTGCACGACGACTCCGCCGACGCGGCCGTTGCCCGCGAGATCTTCGAATCCCTGCCCATGCGCTGGACCTGGGGCTACAGCCTGACCCGCCAGGAAGCGGTGCTGATCCCCTTCGACTGGTTTTTCGCGATCAACGAGTTCAACGGCCCCTCGGCCGGCAACTGCGTCGAGGAGGCCATTTCCCAGGGCATCTGCGAGGTGGTCGAGCGCCACGTGTCCTCGCTGGTCAGCCGCCGGCGCCTCTCCCCGCCGGCGATCCGCGCAGACTCCGCGAGCGACCCGCTGGTCCGCGAGATGCTGGCCAAATTCCACGCCGCCGGGGTGCGCCTGTACCTCTCGGACTTCACGCTGGAGATGGGCATCCCGACGGTCGGCGTGCTGGCCTACGACCCGGCCACGCACCCGGCCCAAAGCGAGATCGTCTGGACCGCCGGCACCACCCCCGACCCCCAAAAGGCGCTTAGCCGGGCCCTGACCGAGGTGGCCCAGCTGGCCGGTGATTTCAACACGGGCGCCAACTACGTAGCCAGCGGGCTGCCGAAATTCTCCGAGATCGCGGCGGCGCGCTTTGTGACCCACCCCGGCCGGGAGGTGAACATCCAGCAGCTCCCCAACCTCTCCGACGACAACATCCGGGTGGAGGTCGAAAACTGCGTCGCCGCCCTGGCGCGGCGCGGGCTGGAGGTCCTGGTGATCGACACCACCCACCCGCTTTTGGGCATCCCGAGCTTTTACACCATCATCCCCGGGGCCCACTTCCGGGAGCGCGCCGAAGGCACCAGTGTGGGCATGTTCGCGGCCAAGCTGCTCACCGAGAAGCTTCCCCCGCGCGAGGCGATCGCCGCCCTGGAGGCCTTCGACCGCAGGCTGCCCGGCAAATACTACCTGCACTTCTATCTCGGCAGCTGCCACCTGGCCGCGGACGACCCCCAGGCCGCCCTGCCCTATTTCCAGAAGGCGCTGGATCTAACCCCCCCGCCCGAGGAGGTGGCCAGCATCTACTCCTACCTGGGGGTCTGCCTGAAGGATCTCGGCCGCTACCGCGAGGCGCTGCGGGTGCTGGGCGAGGGGGAGCGCATCGATGCCGAGCGCACCGATATATTTAACCTCAAGGGCTTCTGCCATTTCATGCTCAAGGAGCACCGCGAGGCGATCCGCAACTTCGAGCGCGTCCTGGCGCTCAACCCCGGCTCGGCCATCGACTATGCCAACATCGGCTCCAACTACCGCGAGCTGGGGGAAATCGACCAGGCCATCCGCCACTACGAGATCGCGCTGTCCCTGGACCCCACGATCGACTTTGCGCGCGACAACCTGGCGCGCCTCAAGGCGGCCGGCTGACCGGCGGGGCGCGCGCTTCAGGCGGCGGCCGAAAGCGCTTCGCGCAGGCGCGCGATGCGGCCGGTGAGATCCGAGGCCGCCGCCGCCAGCGCCCCCAGGCGCTCCAGGGCGGACTCCTTGTCACTCTGTTTGCTGCCGATCAGCTCGGCCAGCCCGGCGGCATCGGCCGTGTAGGCCTGGAAGCGGTTCATCAGGAGGGCGTAGAGATCGGCGGCCTGGGCGTCCACCAGCTTGAAGATGTACTGGTACTTGAGATTTTCACGGTAGTCCTTGAAGTGAAAGCGGATCACCGCCTCGGTTTCGCGCTTGAGCCGCAGCAGGCCGTCTGCGAGCGCCTGGATCTGCTCGTGGCCTTCGCCGCGCAGCGGCCTTCGCAGCAGCCGCCGGGCCAGGCGGATCACGCGGTAAAGCCCCAGGCGCATGGTGGCCTCGGTCTTGAGTTTGGTGCTGTAGTGGATGCCCACCACGGCGGGCGGCAGGCTCAATCCGGCGCGCTTCTTGACGGCGTCCAGCGCGGTCAGCTCTACCCGTTTGCCGGCGGCCGGATCCAGCTGGATCCCGAAGCCGCCCATGGCCTGGCTGTATTCCCGCAGGGCGTCCTGGACCATGACGTCATAGGGGCCGGACACCGATTCCAGGGTGCTGCGGATCTTGGCCTCCAGCTCGCGCACAAACCGGATGATCTCGGGGTTGACGGCCTCGGCCATGTACCCGTCCAGCGACTGCTTGAATTCCTGGAAGACCGTGTAGAGCACCGGATTGAAGCCCGTCTTTTTGAGGGCCTCCAAATAGCGCCCGGAGTCGCCCAGGTCGTATTTGCGGATGAACCCGACGATCCCCTTGACCACCGGGCCGGAGCCGACATCGAGCAGGTGATCCACGTCGTTTCGCAGCTCGGCCTTGATCTTTTGCACCGCCCCGTCCAGGGTGGATCGGATCAGACCCGCCACGCGGTTCATCTGCTCGCGGTTGAGGCCGATTTTTTCGATGACTTGGGCAGCGCTCTGGGCGTCGCGGCCCAGCAGGTCGCGGTTGAGCTCGATCCGGTTTTTGAGCCCCGCGGCCACCACCGCCAGCCGCTCCAGTTCGTTTTGAAGCAGCAGGCTATAGCGCTGGCGCGAGAACTTGTCCTGGATGTGGCGCTTGAAGGCGGCGGTCTGGGCGTCGGCCGGGCCGGTAAAGCCGGTCTCGGCCTGCCACTGCGCCAGCCGCAGGCGGTCTTTTTCGGGCAGCGCCGCGGCCTGTGCCTTGAAGAGGTTGTATAGGGCCGAAAAGGTGAACACCTCAGGGTCGGGTTTGAGCAGCGCCAGCTCCTCCCGGGTCTTGCGGACCAGGCCCTCGAGGTTGGCCGGGGTGTCGTGTTCGTTGAAGTCGCAGTTGACCACAAACACGATGTTCTCCAGGATCCCCATCCGGCGGATGATGGAAAGAAACTTGATGTCCGCCTGGCGCAGGCCGGTGCGGCTGCTGATGACGTAGATGATGAGGTGCGTGAGCAGCAGGTAGTCCTGGATCATGACCAGGTGCAGGGGGTTGGGGGCGTCGCTGCCCTGGCAGTCGGCGAACTCGACGGCCTCGTCAAACCCCCGGGTGTCGATCTCCAGCTGCACGTCACTGAGGTAGCCGGCCAGGGCCTCGTCGCCGACGAAATCGCGGTGGGCGGCGAAGCGCTCGCCTTCAAACACCCGGGAGACGGTTTCGGCCCCCAGAATCTCCGCCACCCGCTCGTAGCCCTTGAGGTAGCTGGAGAGCACGACGAAATTGACGTTGCGGGTGTCGTTGGTGATCACCTGCTCGCTTCCCAGGGCACCCAAGGCCTCGCCGAGGGCGGCGCGATCCCGCTGGCGGCGGAGATCGAAGGGGCCGTTTTCGGCCGAAAGGCTTTCCAGGTCGGGGATCATGGCCAGGGCCTGGGCGATATCGGCGTTGACCGCACCCCAGGTCTTGAAGGTCAAGGTGGCCCGCAGGTGCTGTCCGGCGCGGATGCGCGTGACGATCGAGGTCACCACGCCGGCCCCGCGATTTAAGTAGTCGCCGCCGAAGAGCGCGTTGACAAACGTGCTCTTGCCCGACTTGATGGGGCCCACCACCGCCACCCGCAGGATTTCCTCGGTCAGGCGGGTGCGGATGTCCGCGGTGGTCTGCTCCCACTCCGCAAACACCTGCGGGGCGATTCCCGGGACCTGTGCGCCGGTATTCAGCAAATCCCGGACGGTGCGGGTGATCGCCAGCAATTCTTGCTTGAGGTCTTGGTAGGTTTCCATTGGATTCAGTTTAGAACGGCTCCGCCAAAACGCTGCCTGCCACTGCGCTGCGAGCCGTCGCGAGTTTTTTTTCGAAGCCGGATCCAGGCGTTTGACTCCCTCCCCAGCCTCAGGGCCCCGGTTCACCGGCAAGTACAATCAGCCATGCGCGCGGTTTCTTACAATGGTTTCAAGTAATTGTCAAAACCAATCGCCGAAGGCGCTCGCGACGGGCGCCGGCTGCGGGCGGTTTAAGGGCTAACTCCTTGTAAAATAAATATTTTTGTGTTACGTTGGCCTTCAACTCCAGAAGAAATCCTCCCGCCCGGGGCAGGCGGCTTTGGAAGCAAAGACCTTCCCGGGCAGGCGGACTGGCCGGCTCGCGTTGGTTTGCACCCCAATCTGCAGGCGCTCTATCTCCGGGAAAGGGGAAAGGCCTCATGTCTAAAAATCACCCTGAATGCCCGCTTTACAACCCCTCGAACTGCAAAGAACACCACAACCCCAAGCTGTGCGCCTTTGTTCGCCAAGACGCCATCTGCCTCAAAAAGAAAAAACCCCGGGGCAAGTCCAAACCCCAGGGTGAAGAAAACCGGCGGCTTTGTGAAAGCCGCGCCGAGAATTAGCCTGCGGCCCGGCTTGAGCCCCCAACCACCCAAAACCGCCCGTCCCCGAAACCTCCCCAAAAACCGCCGGCTCTATGCATGCCCCGCCGTTCCCGACAGCCAGGCCGGATCGATCCCCAATTGCTCCAGGGCCTTGGCCCAGCGCTCCTCGACGGGCAGCTCGAAGATGATGTCCTCAAGCGCCGGGCTGGTCAACCAGGTGTTGGCCTTGATCTCGCCCTCCAGTTGATCGGCCCCCCAGCCCGCGCACCCCAGGGCAATGATGAAGGACTGCGGCCCGCGGCCCACGGCGATCGCCTCGAGGATGTCGCGGGTGTTGCTGAGGGCCAGCCCCGCGGAAACCCCCAGGCTGCCCTCCCAGTCGAAGGGCCGCCCGTGGAGGATGAAGACCTCGCCCATGTGCACCGGGCCGCCGATGTGGATCGGAATGGATTGGAATTCGGGTACGTACGCGATCTTGAGCTCTTCGAAAAGGTCCTTGCCGCAGAGGCTGGGGTGCACGCGGTTGATCACCAGCCCCAGCGCCCCGCCGGCGGTGTGCTCGCAGATGTAGGTGATCGTCATCGAGAAATTGGGGTCCATCAGGGTGGGCATGGCGATCAGAAACTGCCCCTTGAGAGAACCCGGGTAATGGCTGTCCATCGCTTCCTCCTGGCTGTCAACGGCCCGGTTGGTATAATGACAGGTTATAGGGGTTTAGGCGCCGTTGTCAAGCAATGGAGGAAGAAAGGGGGGACGCCCTTCATATTTACACATTTTTGCGACGCTATCGCTTTGGCTATCAGGGCCCGGACTTCGGAGATCCAGCGTTGGCGCTGACCAAACTGGCCGGCTGGGCATTGCCTTGTCGACCGTCAACGGTGCCATCTAAAGAGGTGCAGAGTTCGCGGAACGAAAAAGGCTCAAGTTCGCAGCGATTATAAATGTGAAAAAATGAAGGGCGTCCCCCATCCCCTTTTGGCGCAAGTGACAGCTCATACGACCAACAGTTTTTTGATGGCGGGCAGATCTTCCTTTACCGTTTTCCAAATTATCTCAAGATCTACACCAAAATATTCTTAATTTCTCAATAAGTTATGGTGGTATTCAGTAGTTTCCGGTTAAGTTTTTGCATTAACG
>JAWOJK010000297.1:0-3491 GCA_046481705.1 Desulfobacterales bacterium
CCCGTCGGTTTGAACAAAAACGCCGTCCGGAGCGCTTTCCACCAGCAGCCGAAACCGTTTCTCGCTCGCCCGCAGTGCCGCCTCCCCGCGCATGCGTTCCGTGATGTTCTCGACCGCCCCCATAATACCGATCACGGCCCCACCATCATCCATGATGGGCGCGCAGGAAAGACTGCAGGCCATTAAGCTGCCGTCTTTTTTGCGCAGCACCAACTCGAGGTTGGAAAAGGCCTGGCCGGTCATCAAACTGCGACGAAGCTGGTTGAATTCAGCCTGTTTGTCGTCGGGCACGATGGGCAGGGGCCGCCCCACGACTTCATCGGCCTTCCAGCCAAAGATTCGCTCCGCCGAGGTGTTCCAGGTCAACACGTTTCCTTGGGGATCGATGCTGTACAGCGCCACCGGCGAACAGGCGATCATGGCCCGCTGAAAGGCCTCACTCCTTTCAAGGGCCTCTTTGATCCGTTTGCGCTCGGTGACGTCATTGATGATCGAGTAAAGCAATTTGCGGCCGCGCACCTGAATCGGACCACTGAGGACCTCGACATCCCGAATCGAACCGTCGGCGCGCCGGTGGCGAAAGAAGAAATGGTCGCGCTGCTCGCCCACGGCCGCCGCCATTTCGGTACGGATCTGCTCCCCACTGAGGGTATTGATATCGGAAATCTTCTTTTGGATCAGGGCCTCGCGGGGCCAGCCGTAAAACTTGCAGGCGGCCGGATTGGCGTCCACGATGCTGCCCCCGTCCGGGTCGATGATCAGCATTGCGGCATGGTTGTTGGCAAACAGGCTGCGGTAGTGGGTCTCGCTCTCCTTGGATTCCGACAGGTCGGTGATAAAGCCTTCCAGGGCGATCGACGCCCCGTTTTCGTCGAAAATACCCCTGCCCTGCTCCCAGACCCATCTTTCCCTTCCCGCGGCATCCCGAATCCGATAGGTCAACCGAAACCTCCGGCGGTTATCCAAGGCCGCCTGAATCTCATCCCACACCTGCTGGCGGTCATCGGGATGGATAAGATCGCCAAAGGCGATGTCGCGGTTGCCGATCAACTGCTCCGGCGCGTAGCCCGTCAGCGGCTCAGCCCCGAGGCTGGCATACGCCATGGTCCATGAGGCATCGTTGGCGCAGCGGTAGACCATGCCGTTGAGGTTGCCCACCAGACGCTCGAAGCGCCGCTCGCATTCGTGCAGCCGCCGCTTGCGGGCTTCGTTTCTGCGCAACTCGGCCTCGAGCACGGCAACCCGTTCTTTCAGGGTATGGTTTTCCCGACGCAGCTGACGGCTGTCGGGGTCGTTCTCCATCATCGCCCATTCTCCGCTTTTTGCAGACGTCTCCAACCATCCGCCCTTTCCCGCCGCGCCTGGCGCCGATTCTGGCGGCCAAGCAGGCGGGTGCTGGCGGTGCATACGGTCCGGTTGCGCCGGCCACCTGGTCGGTTTTTAAAACCTGGGCCTTGCGCGGGGCCGCGTTGAGCGCCTTGCCGTCACAGGCCAATGCGATCATGCGGCTGTCCGCCTGACCGTGTTATACGACGATGCGGCCTCTGGACGGTCGCCGAAAAAAACGCGACCTTCACCTGGAGGGGGCTGCCGCTGCCGGGCAGCGCAACTGGCAGCGCCATTTCTGCGCTCCGATAACATTTTATCGAATCGCTGTGCAACACTTGCGATGGCGGGCGATTGAGACAGCGCCTGCACGGGTGGGGGCGCAAAAGGGCCCCGGCGACGTTCGGCGTTCACATCCCCCCGGGCGCTGAGGACCATTACCGCCTGTTGGCCAACAGGGGTGCCCTGGCAGGAAACGACGGGACTCCCCCCCATCGGCCCGCAGGTTGACCGACTCGGTGATGGGCGCTCCCTCCGAGACACCTTCCCTCTGCCGGCGCGGTCGTCGGTGGCCGCTTATTAGACTCGAAGCTCCCCAAACATCCATTGACAGCGGGGAACTGATGTATAAAGGGGTATATTGTTGTACAGTGGATCGATCGGACCCTGCTCGGCGTGGGAGAATGCGGCCGCAGCGCGTCCCTGTTACCAGGTCATCCGGCTTTAAAAGCAGGCCGGCGCTGGGGGGTGCCTGTTTGCAACGTCCCATGCAGCCGCCGCTTCGCGTGGCGATGGTCCTGCCGGTGATCAACCATGCGCGCCATGTCGTCGTTGCGGCCGCCGCAGCGGGCAAAACCGGCATTAATTTCGGAAGCGCCCATTTGGCGCACCTGCCCATCCGCCATCGATCATCAAAGAACTGCCGGCCGGCACAGGGGGAGTGGGTGTGATGAAAACGATTCTGGCAGCAGACATCGGGGCAACCAACAGTCGGTTCGCGTATTTCCGGACAGACCTGGAAACAACCCTATCCATGGTGGACGCCCACTGGCTGTCAACCACAAAAGCCGAATCCTTTGCGCAGTTGTTGGCGCAATTGCAATCAAGCGACTTTTCCTTTGCCGTCGAGGAGGCCGACATCGGCGTCATCGCCGTGGCCGGCCCGGTGGAGCGCGGCGCCTACAGCGCCCCGCCCTATATCGCCTGGGACATCGATCTTGTTAGGAAAGAGATTTCAAACAGACTGCGACGAGTGTTTCTAATCAACGATTTTGTCGCCCAGGCGCACGCCTGCCGGTCACCGGTGGGAAAAACCGCCCGCAGCATTCTTCCCGGAGAAGCCGTTACCGACGGAACCGTGGGTGTATTGGGTGCCGGCACGGCCCTTGGCAAGGCGATCCTGGTGCCGCTGTCCAACGGGGCGTTTATGGCTCTGCCTTCCGAGGGTGGCCACGGCTATTTTCCTTTTCTTTCGGATCGCGAATTCGCGTTTCAGGAGTTCTACCGGGAAAAGAGCGGGCAGAATCATATCACCGGCAACCTGGTGGTCTCCGGCCGGGGGTTGCGCTATCTTCACTGGTTTCTGACCGGTGAAAAGGCAACGCCGGAGGAAGTGACCACCCGCTGGCTTACCCCTGCATCGGAAACACTGGCCTGGGCGGCGAAGTTCTATGGCCGGGCCTGTCGGGACTTTTCCCTCGAAGTGTTGGCCCGCGGCGGACTCTACATCGCCGGAGGGGTGGCCGCCAGAACTCCCGGGATACTGACCCATGCAAATTTCCGTAAGGAATTTTTGGATTCTCCGACCATGGGTTACATACTGTCCAGAATGCCCGTCTTTTTAATTGACAATCAGGACAGCGGTCTCTGGGGAGCGGCCTTTTACGGGCAACAGCTCCTGCGGAAAGGATAAAAAGCGATGGCACCGGAAAAAAGTAAAAAATGGTTCGGCAAGGCGGTTGTCTTAGGGCTTATCGTGCTCGGTGTTCTCGCCTTCCGACACTTTGACCTGGGACAATATCTGTCCCTGGAATACATCAAATCCTCCCAGGAAAGATTCCTGTGTAACTTCGGGAGTTACAATTCTCTCTGTCGGTATTAATGTTTGAGAAGAAACTGCGCTTTCGGCTTTTTGAACGAGCTGCATATCCTTCTGCGATTCTACA
>JAWOJK010000352.1:0-3202 GCA_046481705.1 Desulfobacterales bacterium
CCGGCAAAATCAACGTGCTGGCGCTGATCGGGACGAGCAAAACGGCGAACGCTTTAAAAAAACTGCACCCCAACCCCAATCGGCTTCGCTGCGTGCTGGGGATGGAGGCCAAGAACCCGGCCATTGTGCTGAAAGGCGCTGATCTTGACCTGGCCGTCAAAGAATGCGTTCTCGGCAGCCTTTCTTTCAACGGGCAGCGCTGCACGGCGCTTAAGATCCTGTTTGTGGAAGCCGCTATCGCGGACGCGTTTCTCGAACGCTTTGCCGCCGCGGTCAACGCCCTGTCCTTTGGGATGCCATGGCGGGAAGGGGTTTTCGTGACACCGGTCGCGGAAAAAGGCAAGACCGATTACCTGCGGGAACTGGTGTCGGACGCTGTCGCGCACGGTGCACGGGTCGTCAATCCAGCCGGGGGAACTGTTTGCGGCAGCTTCTTTTTTCCCGCCATTCTGTATCCGGTCCACCCTAGCATGCGAGTCTATCATGAAGAGCAGTTCGGGCCGGTGATTCCCGTCCTGTCCTTCGACCAGATCGCTGAGCCCATCGCGTATATGATCAACTCGAACTACGGCCAGCAAGTCAGCATTTTCGGAAGCGATCCGGACCAGATTGCGCGATTGATAGACCCGCTGGTAAACCAGGTCTGCCGGGTCAACATCAACAGCCAATGCCAGCGGGGACCGGACACGTTTCCCTTCACGGGGCGAAAGGATTCCGCCGAAGGGACCCTTTCCGTATCCGATGCCTTGCGGGTTTTTTCCATTCGAACGCTGGTTGCCGCCAAGCAAACTGATCTGAACAAGCAGATCATCACCCGCATCGTCCAGGATCATAAAAGCAAGTTCCTGGCGACCGACTTTATCCTGTAGCGGAAATTGGCTACCATTTTTTTAACAGTTCGCTTAAGGAGGACGTATGAGCAGACAAGAAGACATCCGGGTGGGAATCAATGGGTTTGGCCGAATCGGACGGACGGTTTTCAGGCAATTGCTTCAGAGGGAAAAATTTCAGGTGGTCGGAATCAATGATCTGGCAAGCCTTGAAGACCTCGCCTATCTTCTCAAGTATGATTCGGTCCATGGCTGGTATCCCAGGAAGATTGCCGCGCAGGAGAACGCCATCCAGGTGGACCAGCAAACGATTCCTTTCTTTTCAAACCCCGACCCGAATAAAATACCCTGGAAGGAGACGGGAGCGGACATCATTATCGAATGCAGCGGAGCCCTCCGAAGCCGTCTGAAGGCTGCAGGCCATCTGCAGGCGGGGGCAAAACGCGTGATCATCTCCGCGCCCTCCGACGATGCCGACGCAATGATCGTTCTTGGCGTCAACGAGGAGATATACCGCCCGGAATCCCATCAGATTGTCTCCATGGCCTCCTGCACAACGAACTGTTTGGCCCCGGTTGCCAAGGTCCTTCACGAATCCTTCGGCGTGGAGTCCATCATGTTCACCACAGTGCATGCGTACACTTCGAGCCAATCGTTGATGGACATGCCAACACGCCATCGCCGCCGCGGCCGGGCGGCCGCCCTGTCGATCATCCCGACCACCACCGGGGCGGCTCAAGCCGCCGAAAAGGTCCTGCCGCAGTTGAAGGGCAAGATGACCGGCATGGCCATGCGGGTTCCCGTCCCTGACGGCTCGATTACCGACATGATGGTTTCCCTGGGAAAAGACGTGACTCCCGAAAAGGTCAATGCCGCCTTGCGGGAGGCATCGGAGCGGCCCCCCCTGCAAGGGATCCTGCGGGTGACGGACGAGGCACTGGTCTCCCAGGATATCATCGGCGATCCCCACTCATCCATCGTCGATGCACTGAGTACCATGGTTCTGAAAGATAGAATCGTTAAAATCCTTGCGTGGTACGACAACGAATGGGGTTACTCCGCGCGCCTCGTCGATTTTGCCGAGTTCATGGCCGCTAAGGGCCTGTTTATGGAGAAGGCGTGAGCCGCCGGTTGGAGGAATTCGATCGGATGCCGAGTGCGTTTGGCCAACATGTGCGGAGCATGTCTTCGCGCTGTTGCCGGCAGGCAGCCACAATCGATGAATTCGCAAGTATGAAAGCAGGCGCGGTCCTAGTCTACCTCGGCGGCGGCAGCGTCGATCACAGGCCGCATCTGGGGGCCGTTGCTGCAGGGAGGGTTATTTATGAAAACCATCGTAAGTATGGCCTTGAATCCGGCGATCGACAAGAGTTCAAGCGTGGAACATGTCGTGGCCGAGCGCAAGCTGTACTGCAAACCCCCGCGTTTCGAGCCCGGAGGGGGCGGGGTGAATGTCTCCCGGGCCATCAAAAAACTGGGCGGGCAATCCATCCTCCTTTATTCTGCAGGGGGGCTGGCCGGGGCGAGGCTCAAAGAACTCCTGGATCAGGAAGGCTTGGACCATCGGCCGTTTCCCATTGAGGGGCTGATCCGGGAGAGTCTTGTGATTTTGGAGGAATCCACCGGCCAGCAGTATCGTTTTGGAATGCCGGGGCCTGAGCTTCAGGAAAAAGAATGGGAACAATTTCTTCAGGAACTGTCGGCCATTGACCCTTCACCGGATTATCTGGTGGCCAGCGGGAGCCTTCCGCCGGGCGTGCCCGCCGACTTTTACGCGCGGGTGGCGCGCATTGGAAAGGACAGGGGAGCAAAAACGATCATCGACGTTGCGGGTGAAGCCCTGGAGCAGGCCCTCAAGCAGGGCGTGTATCTGATCAAGCCCAATGTCGGCGAATTCAGGGAGTTGGTTGGGAAGAACATCAAAGAGAAATCACATATTATGGCAGAGGCCCAGAAAATAGTCAGGAGCGGCCGCTGCGAGCTGCTGGTCATCTCGCTTGGCGCGGCAGGCGCCTTGATAATTTCAGCGCAGTTCGCCGAACACATCCTGCCGCCGACCGTGCAGATTGTCAGCAAGGTCGGGGCCGGGGACAGCATGGTGGCCGGCATCGTCTTGAGCCTTGCCCGGGGCAAGCCGCTCAGGGAGTCCGTCCTGTTCGGCGTGGCAGCCGGCACGGCAGCCGTCATGACGCCGGGAACCGAATTGTGCCGGAGAGAGGATGCCGAGAGGTTGTTTGAAAACATGGTTTCAGGGTACTGATGCATACCGTCTATCATCTATTCACCGCCCGCTGCGCTCGAGACGGCAGAACGCCGAGGACATGGTGTCGTCTTTCCCCGTTGGCGGGAAAGCCTTAGCCCTCCAAGGAGGC
>JAWOJK010000376.1:0-3146 GCA_046481705.1 Desulfobacterales bacterium
CTCGATTTGGTCGGTGACGATCGTGACGGCGACATGGCCGTTGATGATTTCAATTCAGAACCTGCTCTGGGGCCGTCGCTCGCTGGCGGTCGCGGTCATGACCCTGGTCCTACTATGCCTTCTGGTGGTGCCGCTCTGGCTGGCCATCGACACCATTGTGTCGAACGCCGACCAGATTGCCGGCTGGGTGAAGTCGGCGTCCGCTTTCGAGGTTCCGCCGCCGCCGGCCTGGCTGGGGAAGCTGCCGCTTTTGGGCGCCGACCTGGTAGCGGCATGGGAGAAGGTTCTACTCGCGGGGCTTCAGGACTCCATCAAGAAGCTCGCCCCGTATGGCGGCGCAACGCTTCGGTGGTTTGCCTCGGAAGTGGGCGGTTTCGGGGCCCTGGTCCTGCAGTTTCTGCTCACAACGGTGTTTGCCGCCCTGCTGTATGCCAGGGGTGAGCAGGCGGCATCCTGGATCAAGCGTTTTGGGCGCCGTTTGGGAGGCACGCGCGGAGAGCATTCGATCCGGCTGGCCGGACAAGCCGTGCGCGGCGTCGCCCTTGGTGTGGTGGTGACCGCCCTGGTCCAGTCGGCCCTGGGCGGCCTCGGCCTCGCCGTTGCCGGAGTTCCCTTTGCCACGGTTCTCACGGCGTTGATGTTCATGCTGGCCATCGCCCAAATCGGGCCGCTGCTCGTGCTGGCACCTGCGGTGGCCTGGCTTTACTGGACCGGTAGCACCGCATGGGGAACGTTTCTACTTCTTTATTCCCTGGTGGTCGGTACCATGGACAATTATCTGCGCCCCCTTCTCATCAGGAAAGGTGCCGATCTCCCTTTGCTGCTGATTTTCACCGGCGTAGTTGGCGGCCTGATCGCATTCGGCCTCATCGGCATCTTTGTCGGGCCGGTGGTGCTCGCCGTGGCCCACACGCTGCTATCGGCTTGGGTCAATGAGGAAATCGTCGGGGGTGAGCCGCCCGGCCAGCCAAAGCGGTGACCAGCGTTTTATCGTGCGGCCGGGCGGCTGAACACCGGCGGCAGTCAGTGAAAACGAACAGGAGGATCATAATGAGAGTGCTGTCGTTGGGTCAGGTGTCGACGTGTCTGCTGCTATTGGGTTTGTTGGCGCTGGTCACCGGTTGCGCCGGCTTCGCCAAGGGGGTGACCCAGGCCTTGATGGACGACAAGGGAGAAGTGCAGGACGACCCCCGCAAGTGTTTCGTCCGGGGCCGTGCCTTCCCCGGCCTGGAAGCCTACATGCAGCAGCAGGAACTGGAGGCCGCGCGCGGGGTCGTCGACCGGCGGCTGCTCAAGGTGCTGATGGTGCACGGCATCGGCACGCACCAGCCCGGCTACGCCACCCGCCTGGCCGAGAACCTCGCCCGGGCGCTGGCGCTGCCGCAGGTTCAGGAGAAGTACAAGGTAATCGCCCTGTCACACCCGAAATACCCCGGCGGGCTCGGCACCCTGCGGGTCAGCCGCTACTTCAACACCGCCACGGGACGCGAACTCCTCTTTTACGAGCTGACCTGGGATCCGATCATCAATGCCGCCAAGGCGACCATCGCCTTCGACAATTCGGGGGACTACGCCTTCCGCCGGACGGCCATCAACAACTCCTTAAAACTATTTGTCAACGACACGGTGCCCGATGTGGTGCTGTACTATGGTCAGCATCGTGATCAGATCCAAAGATCGGTGGGTCAGTCCCTCTGCTGGATGATGAGCGACACTTGGCAAACCCTGCCGGAGTCCGGGTCGGCCTTCTGTGACCCCGCCAGTCCGGAGACGCTCGACCGCTTCGGGGACGATTACGCCTTCATCACCCACAGTCTCGGCAGCCGGGTCACCACCGATGCCCTCCAGGAAATCGCGGTCCAGGGCAAGGCCGACCCCGGATTTTCCAGGCGGCTGGCGGCCCTGATGGAGAAGACCTTTCCGGTCTTCATGCTCTCCAACCAGTTGCCGTTGCTGCGGCTGGGACAGGCGGAACCGGCGGTTCACGGCCAGATCCAGGAGATTTGTGCGCCGGGCGCCCCCCGGGCCGGCGAGCGGCTGTTCCGGGAAACGCGGCTGATCGCCTTCAGCGACCCGAACGATCTCTTCAGCTACGCCATTCCGCCGGATTTTCTCGACCGCCATATCGATTCCCGCCTCTGCCCGGCGTTGACCAACGTGATCCTCAATGTCGCGCCGCTGTCGAATCTGTTCGGGCTGGGCGAGATCGCCAACCCGATGGCCGCCCACACCGAATATGACAAGGACGAGCGCGTCATCGGGCTGATCGTCCACGGCATCGGCCATGACCAAGTGGCGCCGGTGGTTGCCGAGCGCTGCGAGTGGCTCGAAGCGGTGCCGGCGGAACCGTGAAAGGGGTAGTGTGAATGGTGACCGGAGGGTGCCCGCGATGATGAAGGGCTGGACGCGCTTGACGGTCTGGCTGCTGCCGACCCTACTGCTGCTGTTGGCGGTGGTCTGGGCGGCGGCGGCGATCTGGTTCGACGGCCCGGCCAACCGCTGGGCGGCCGGCGCGCTGGCCGCGGCCTTTGCCCTGATCTGTCTGGCCCTGCTGCTGGGGCTGCGCCCTTACTGGCTGGCGCTGGTCGCCGTTTTGGTGGCATTTGGGGCCGTTCTGGGCTGGTGGCTGACCATCCCGCCCCGCAGCGACCGCGACTGGCTGCCGGACGTGGCACGCACGGCGACGGCCGTGGTAGAGGGAAACCAGGTAACCGTGGGCAACCTGCGCAACTTCGACTACCGCAGCGAAACTGATTTCACCGCGCGCTGGGAGACCCGCAGCTACGATCTCGACCAATTGCGCGGGGTCGACCTCTTCATCTGCTTTTGGGGGCCGACGGCGATCGCCCACACCATCACCAGCTGGGAGTTTGCCGACGGCCCGCCCCTGGCGATCTCCATCGAGACGCGCAAAGAAAAGGGGGAGGTCTACTCGGCGGTGCGCGGCTTCTTCCGGCAGTTCGAGGTCTACTATGTGGTGGCCGACGAGCGCGACGTGGTGCGGCTGCGCACCAACCACCGTGGTGAGCAGCTCTACCTCTACCGGATCCGGATGCCCGTGGCGCAGGCCCGCGCGCTGCTCCTCGACTATCTGGCCGAGGTGGACCGGTTGTCGCGGCACCCCAAGTGGTACAACGCCCTGACGC
>JAWOJK010000015.1:0-5773 GCA_046481705.1 Desulfobacterales bacterium
CCTCGGAAAATCGGTGCTCACCAAGGAGCGCGACTTCAATGCCGCCGCCGGCTTCACCAATAAGGACGACCGGCTGCCGGACTACTTCAAAAAAGAGGCCCTCGCGCCCCACAACGTCACCTTCCAGGTCACCGACCAGGAACTCGACCAGGTCTTCAACTGGTAGCCGCCCGCACAAAACACCCGCACAAAACATGCACTGGGGGCCCCTTTAGGGAGGGGTCCCCACCCCTATTTCGAGCGCCCCGCTTTTTGCGCTGCAGTCCCCGCAAAGCCCGCACCGGGCCCGTAACCGCTGAGCGCCTCGCCGGCCCCATCGATTTCCTTGAGTTTACGATACAGCGTTTTACGCCCGATGCCGAGAATTACGGCCGCCTGCCCGCGGCTGCCGTCGACAAACTTCAGCACCCGCAGGATGTGCTGCCGCTGCAGGTCATCCAACGACAGAAAAGGCGCGTCAACCGGTCCTTCGCGACCGGCATCGACGAGTTCGCGCGGCAGGCTGCGCTCGGTGATCAGGTGGTTTTCGGCCAGGATAATCCCGCGTTCGATCACGTTTTGCAGTTCCCTGACATTGCCCGGCCAGTTGTAGCCCAGCAGGCACTGCATGGCCTTCTGGGAGATACGACAGCGGGCCCCGCCCGGACACAGCCGCACGAGAAAATACTCGACCAGCGCCGGAATGTCTTCCTTGCGATCCTTGAGGGGCGCCAGACTGATGTTGAACACATTCAGCCGGTGAAAAAGCGCCTGGCTGAAGCGGCCGCTCTGCACCTCCTCGGTGAGGCAGCGGTTGGTGGCGAAAATGAAGCGGATATCCACACACCGCTCGTCCTTGTCGCCCACCCGCCGGAAGGTCTGGTTTTCAAGCACCCGCAGCAGGGCGCTTTGCACCTCCAGGGACAACTCACCGATTTCATCCAGGAAAAGCGTTCCCTTGTGAGCCACGGAGAGCAGCCCGTCGCGGTTTTCGTGGGCACCGGTAAACGCCCCCTTGCGGTGGCCGAAGAGTTCGCTGCGAATCAGGTTCTTTTCCAGGGTGCCACAGTTTTTGGTGACCAGGGGGTGCTCGCTGCGCGCGCTCAGCCGGTGGATCGAGCGGGCCACCACATTCTTGCCGGTCCCGCTCTCTCCGGTGATCAGCACCGGCACCGGTGTCGGGGCTACCTTGGTAATCAGGAAGCGCACCTGCTCCATCTCGGCGGAATGACCGATGAGTTTGCGGGGCGCCAAGACGGTCTGGGAATGGCGCAGCAGGCGGTTTTCGCGCTCCAGGCTGACCCGCTGGAAGGCCCTTTCGATCAGGATTTCAAGCCGGTCCAGGTTGAAAGGCTTGGCCAGAAAATCGTAAGCCCCCATTTTCATGGCCTCCACGGCGCCTTCGATGTCCGCGTAACCGGTGACCATGATGACTTCCAGGTTGGAATCGGTCTCCTTGATCTTGAGCAGCAGCCCCAACCCGTCGCCGTCGGGAAGCCGCATGTCCAGCACGACCACATCAAAGGCCTGCTGCCCCAGCAGCTCCTGCGCTTCACGGACGGTTGCTGCGGTCGTGATGCGGCGCCGGGGGGAGGCCAGTTCCTTCTGGGCCAGGCGGCGAATGGATTTTTCATCGTCGACCACCAGGATCTGGATCTCGTCGAAAGGTCGGTCCATGGCACTCATCGGTATCGGGGCAGCGTGACGGTGAAGGTCGACCCGCGGCCCAATTTGCTCGCCACCCGGATCTCGCCGTCATGCTGCCGGATGATGTTGTAGCAGGTGGACAACCCCACGCCGGTCCCCTGCCCCGCAGGCTTGGTGGTAAAAAAAGGTTCGAAGAGTTTGGCCAAGTGTTCGGGGGCGATCCCGCAGCCCGTGTCGACCACGTGCAGCACGACTTCTTTTTCGCCGCTCGGCCCGGTCAGCAGGGTGATTTGGCCGCCGCCGCGGATGGCGTCCAGCCCATTGAGTACCAGGTTGAGAACCACCTGTTTGAGTTCCGGCGCCACCCCGCGTGCTACGGGGGATAAAGCGGCCAGCGCCAGCCGGATCGAATCGGGGGGATAGCGCCGCAGCTGGTGCTGGAGCAGTTTCAGCACGTCTTCCACCAGCTGGTTGAGATCCACCCGGGCAAATTCCACATTTTGCCGGGGGCTGAAAGTCAAGAGGCCCTGAACGATATCCCGGCAGCGGTTGCATTCGTTGAGGATGGTGGCCACATATTCCTGGAAATCAACGGCCAGGTCCTCAAAGCCGTCCGCCTGCGCCAGGGCCGCCTGCAAGCGCGGCAGACGGCGCTTCAACCCCTCGGCAAACCCGCTGATGGCCGCCAGCGGGTTGTTGATTTCGTGGGCCACGCCGGCGGCCAAAAGGCCGATGGTCGCCATTTTTTCGGCGTGGTAGTATTTGGCCTGGTATTCTTTTTGGAGCGTCACGTCGCGTTTTACGATCAGGATGCTGCTGGGCCTGCCGTGGGCATCGCGCAGGGGGCTTGCGGTGATATCAAACTGGCGGTTTTTGCCCAGCAGCGGCAGGATCACCGTTTGACGGCACACCTGGTTGGTGCGCTGGGCCTCCAGCAGCGGACACTCGCGGCACGGGCGACTGCGGTTGCGAAAGGTGCGGTAACACAGGGCGTTGCGGGGGTTTGCGATGGGAAAGAGCTTAAAGAAACTCTGATTGACCGTCCTGATCCGGAAATCCAGCGAGACATCGGCGACAATATCGGTGATTCCGTCCAGGATCGACTGAATCTCCTGGCGTTTGGCCTCCAACTCGAGGTTGAAGGCCCTGAGTTCACCAATCTTGATCTGGACTTCCTTGAAAAAGCCCAGCTTGGTGTGCCCCAGCCCGACAAGGTCTTCAATCGTTGTTTCTCTTTTCATTACCAGGCGTCTTCGCAGATTTGGAGCATGTCTTCCCAGGACGCGTCGCGGGGGTTGGTCAGCAGGCAGGCGTCGTTGGCCGCCATCCGGCATACCTGGGGCAGGGTCGCGCGATCGGTCACAATGTCGCGCAGGCGGGTGGGGATGTTCAGCGAATGGCAATACCCCGCCAGCTGATCTATACCGGCCAGAGCGGTGGTTTCGGCGCTGCGATGGCGTTTGCCGATCACAATTTCACCGATGTCGGCCAGCTTTTCGGGGCAGGCCTTCAGATTGTAACGCATCACGGGCGGCAGCAGCACGGGATGCACCATCCCGTGGACCACATCCAGCATGCCCCCGAGGGAATGGGCCAGGGCATGCTCCATCCCCAGGCTGGCGTTGCTGAAGGCCATTGCCGCCGAGGTGGCCGCAATCCCCAGCTGTTCGAGGGCCTCCAGCGAGCCGGTCTTCAAGGCGGCCGGCAGGTGCTTGATGATGAGATCGATGGCCTTGAGAGACTGGTTCTCGGTCAGCGCGAAGGCCAGGCGCGAGACGTAGGATTCGACCGCGTGGGCCAGGGCGTCGATGGCGGCGGCGATGATCAGGTCGCGCGGCTTGGTGGTCAGCACGGTGGGGTCGATGATGGAGATGTTGGGCACCAGGGTGCGGCTGATGATCGACATTTTGACATGCCGCTGGTGGTCCGTGATGATCGCAAACTGGGAGATGTCCGCACCGCTGCCGGCAGTCGACGGGATGAAGACCATCGGCGGCAGCGGGCGTTGGATGCGGTTGGCGCCCTCATAATCCTGGACGGTGCCGCCGTTGCTGGCCAGCAGCGCGATCCCCTTGGCCGCGTCCATGGGGCTGCCGCCGCCCAGGGCGATGACCACGTCGCAGCCCTCGGACAGGTAGCGCGAGGCCCCCTCGCTGACCTGGTAGTCGCGGGGATTGGCGGTGACGTTGTTGAAAAAGACCCATTCCAGGCCTTCCGCGTCCAGGATGCCAAAGACCCGCTCCACCCAGCCGGCGCTCTCCAGACCGGGATCGCTTACGAAGAAGACCTTCTCGCCCCCCAGGCGCCGCGCACACTTTGCGGTGTAGGCGAGGCTGCCATGGCCGAAGATGATCTCGGGTATCGAAAATTTACTGGTCAGCATCGAAAAACTATAGATTCCCCGCCCGGAGATGTCAAGAACTCATAAAAACCAATCGTTTACACCGCGGAAGCCACAACCCGCAAGGATAAGCGGCGGGTGCGGCAGACTTTTTTGACCCATTTGGGGGTCGCCGTCGGGTCAGTCTGACCCGACGCGCGTGGTTGGATCCGCGCACGCCGGGCGTCCCTCAAAAATAAACCCCCGCCAAGAGTTTTGCCCTGAATTTTTTTTCGATTTGTTTTCAGAAGGTTAACCCAATTAATTTTCGGAAGGGGCGTCCCTTGCGACACATTGGCCCCCTGCTTGCTATGGGTATGTTCCAGGAATCGAACGCACACCAACCAAAACGAACAAGGAGGTAGGACATGGCTATCAGAGAACAAGTTTACGGTTTTTTCATTCCCACCGTGACCCTCATGGGGATCGGCGCCTACAAGGAAATCGGCAACCAGATCAAGACCCTGGGCGGCAAGAAGCCGTTCATCTGCACCGACAAGGGCGTTAAGGATGCCGGCATCGTGGATCAGGTGCTGGAGGTCATCAAGCAGGATGCCGGCGTTGATGCGGTGGTTTTCAGCGGCACCCAACCCAACCCCACCGACAACAACGTTCATGACGGTTTGAAAATTTACCAGGAAAAGGGCTGCGACCTGATTATTTCTCTAGGCGGCGGCAGCTCCCATGACTGCGGCAAGGGCATCGGGATCGTGGCCACCAACGGCGGCAACATCCGGGATTACGAAGGCGTCGACAAATCCACCAAGAGCATGCCGCCCTTTATCGCGGTCAACACCACGGCCGGCACGGCAAGCGAAATGACCCGCTTTTGCATCATCACCGACACCAGCCGCAAGGTCAAGATGGCCATCGTCGACTGGCGCGTCACCCCCAACGTGGCCATCGACGACCCCCTGCTGATGATGGGGATGCCCCCGGGGCTGACCGCGGCCACCGGCATGGACGCTCTGACCCACGCGGTTGAAGCCTATGTCTCCACCGCCGCGACACCGGTCACCGACGCCTGCGCCCTGCAGGCCATCAGCCTGGTCGCCACCAGCCTGCGGGCCGCGGTTGCCAACGGCAACGACATGGACGCGCGCGACAAGATGTGCTACGCTCAGTACCTGGCGGGCATGGCGTTCAACAACGCCAGTCTCGGTCACGTGCACGCCATGGCCCACCAGCTGGGCGGTTTCTACGACCTGCCCCACGGGGTCTGCAACGCGATCCTGCTGCCCCACGTGTCGCGCTTCAACCTGATCGCGAAAATGGATCGGTTTGTGGACATCGCCGATGCCATGGGTGAAAATACGGCCGGCCTTTCCACCCGCGCCGCCGCTGAATTGGCGCTGACGGCCATCCAGACGCTTTCTTCCGACGTCGGCATCCCCAGCGGGTTGAAAGAGCTCGGGGTGAAGGAGAAAGACCTGCCGGTCATGGCCGAAAATGCCCAGAAAGACGCCTGCGGGCTGACCAACCCCCGCTGCCCGACCTTGAAAGATGTGATCGAAATCTACCGCAACGCACTGTAGGACCGATGCCGTCCGGAAGCCCGGAAGGCGGCTGAAACTCCAAGGGTTATGGGGCACACGGCGGCGTGTGCCCCTAACCGTTTGTAGGATTGGCAGCGGCCGTCGCCGCGGCTGCGAATTGAAGAGGCCCATTCCACACCACCCGGAAATTAATCATGGAAAAACCGACCCCCAAGCATCACCCCGAGGTCACGCTCTATTCCCTGATGACCTGCAGCCACTGCAAGGATGC
>JAWOJK010000017.1:0-3027 GCA_046481705.1 Desulfobacterales bacterium
TTCGCATCGGCGGCAGCGGGCCCTTGCGGCGGCGCATCCTGGAGATGGGGGTAATCAAGGGCGCAGAGATCCGGGTCGAGAAATACGCCCCTTTGAAAGACCCTTTAGAAATCGTGGTCAAGGGTGCGCATCTCTCCCTTCGGGTGGAGGAGGCGGCCCAGATAACCGTTGAGAAAGTTCGATAACATGACCGCTCCCGTCAAACGCCTCACCATCGCGCTCGCCGGCAACCCCAATTCCGGCAAAACCACGATTTTCAACAACCTGACCGGTACGCGCCAGAAGGTCGGCAACTGGCCGGGGGTGACCGTCGAGAAAAAGGAAGGGGTCATCCAGCGCAACGGGTATCAGCTCAAGATCGTCGATCTGCCGGGGACTTACAGTCTGACGCCGTTTTCGATCGAAGAGATCGTTGCCCGCGATTTTGTTTTGGAGGCCCATCCCGACGTGGTCGTCGACATCATCGACGCCTCCAACCTGGAGCGCAGCCTCTATCTGGCCACCCAGGTCAGGGAGCTGGACTGCAAGGTGCTCTTCGCCCTCAACATGGCCGATCTGGCCCGTTCGCGGGGCATCAAGATCGATGCCCAAAAGCTTTCGGAGCTGCTCGAGGTGCCGGTGGTCTTCACCGTCGGCAACAAGAACGAGGGCATCGACGCGCTGATTGCCGAAGCCATCGCGCTTTCGGAGCGCGGGGCGGCGGCCACGCCCAGTCGCAAGGTCAAGTACAGCAAGGACATCGAGGCGGCGATCGGTGCCCTGCGGGACTTCATGGCCGCCCGCAGCGACCTTGCGCTGCCCTACGACCCGCGCTGGACGGCCATCAAACTGCTCGAAAACGACAAGATCGTCACATCGCGGGTGCTGGAAAAGACCGGCGCTTTCGGGGCCGAGATTCTGGCGCAAACCGCCCGGCTGCGCAGCCACCTGATGGACCGCTTCGACGATGACCCCGAAATCCTGATGACCGATGAGCGCTACGGGTTTATCGCCGGCATCATCAAAGAGGTGGTGACCACCTCCACCCGGCAGCGGGTGGATATCTCGCGCAACATCGACCTGGTGCTGACCAACCGGTTTTTCGGTTTTCCGATCTTCTTTTTTTTCATCTGGGCCATGTTTCAGCTGACCTTCACCCTCGGGGCCTATCCCGTCGAGTGGATCGATGCGGGCGTCGGCTGGGTCGCCCTGGGCTTAAAGACGCTGCTGCCCGACGGGCTGCTGAAGGACCTGGTGCTCGACGGCGTCATCGCCGGGGTGGGCAGCATCATTGTTTTTTTGCCCAACATCCTGATCCTCTTCTTCTTCATCGCCCTTTTTGAAGACACCGGCTACATGGCCCGGGCCGCCTTCCTGATGGACCGCATCATGCACCTCATCGGGCTGCACGGCAAGTCCTTCATTCCGATGCTGATGGGGTTCGGTTGCAACGTGCCGGCGATCATGGCCGCCCGCGCCCTGGAAAGCGAGAAGGACCGCAAGCTCACCATCCTGATCACGCCCTTCATGTCCTGTTCGGCCAAACTGCCGGTCTACATCATTCTGGCCGGGGCCTTCTTCGGCCCGCGGGCCGGCACGGTGATCTTCGCGATCTATCTGTCGGGTATCCTGGTTTCGATCGTCACCGGCCGGTTGATGCGCTCCACCCTGCTGCGCGGGGCCGATGCCCCTTTCGTGATGGAGCTGCCACCCTACCGGGTGCCCATGCTCAAAAGCCTGTTGATCCACATGTGGGACCGCAGCAAGATCTTTCTGCGCAAGATGGGCGGGATCATTCTGGCGGGAGCGGTGATCATCTGGTTTTTGACGGCCTTTCCGCGCCACATCGAATACGCCACCGACTACCCGGCGGCCGCGGAGGGGGTCAACGCCGCCTTCGCTGAGCGCATTCTTGCCGCCGCCCCCGAGGCGCGTGCGTCCCTTGAAGCGGAGCGCCGCACGGCGCTTGACCAAATTGAAAGCGACCGGGAGGCCGAGCGCACCGAAAAGTCCTACATCGGACGTATCGGCCTGGCGCTGGAACCGGTTTTCGCACCCATCGGCATCAGCTGGCGCGGAGGGGTGGCCCTGCTGACGGGGTTTGTCGCCAAGGAGATCGTGATCAGCACCCTCGGCGTTCTCCACGCCGTTGACTCGGCCGACGGGGGCGACGCCCTCCAGCGCGCGCTGCACAGGACCGGCATGACGCCGCTCTCGGCCCTTGCGATGATGGTCTTCGTGCTCCTGTATTTGCCGTGCCTGGCCACCATCGCCGCCATTCGGCGCGAAACCGGCTCTCTGCGATGGATGTTCTTCAGCATCGCCTACAGCACTTCACTGGCCTGGCTGGCGGCTTTTGGGGTATGGCAGGGAGGCCGGCTGCTGGGATTCAGCTGAGCGTCTTGCGCGTCATGGGGGGGGGTACCTATCGGCGTGAAATCCGCCGCGTCGGCCGGGTTCGGCAGCCTATGGGCGGCGGGCGACGCTTCAGCCCAGGGGTTCGACCACGATTTTGGCGGCTTCGTCCTGCCGCAGGGAGAGGTGATAGCCTTTGACCTTGACGTCCATCACCTGGTCCGGGCTGGTGACGTCTTTGATTTCTAAAATGCTGCCCCGGGCCGCGCCGATGGCCTTGAGCTTGCGGCTGACATCGCTGCGGCCCTTGATCTTCAGCAGCTTGCAGCGCTGGCCGCGGGTGAGGTCGCGCAGGACCGTCTCGCTGTCGCTGGCGTCGATCTGGGCTTTTTTGGTGTTGAACTCCGCCAGGCAGTCCTGGATGCAGCGCTGACAGTCTTCGTAGGGCTCCATCCGGTCACAACCCTTCGCGACGTTTTCCCAGAAATTCTCAATCCAGCTCACCCCGCCCCGCGGACAGATCTCCAAAAATTCGGTAATTCGTATCAGACGGTCCAGAATGTTGGGGGAAACCGTGTGCTCCATCCCGCAGGCGGCTTTCTCGGCCTCCTCCTTGCTGATGTGCAGGATGGTGACGAAGAAATCCTTCAAGGCTTCATGCTTGCGGACGATCTCTTCAGCCAGCAGCTTGCC
>JAWOJK010000022.1:0-11355 GCA_046481705.1 Desulfobacterales bacterium
CCGCCATGGTTCGCCGCAGGGGCTGAATCAGGATCCTGTTTGTCAGAAAAAGAAAAATCAGGAAGGAGATCAGCTGCACCACCATCGTTGCGTTGATGCTGATAAGGGCGATGTTGCTGACAATCTGGAAATCCATATCCCATCCACCCGATGTAGGGGAAACCCGTTATTGGGAAAAAGCTGCGCCCGCCACCGCCAGCCCGCCGGGCGGGCTGGCGGGCGATCTGGCGTTTGCGGGGGCCGCCATCAGACCACAAAGAGCAGCAACAGGGCGATCACCAGGGAATAAATGCCGGTCGATTCGGCCACGGCCTGGCCGACCAGCATGGTTCGGGTTAACAGGCCCGCTTCCCGGGGGTTCTTGCCGATGGCCTCGCACGCCTTGGCCGCCACCATCCCCTCACCGACACCGGGGCCGATGGCGCCCAACCCCATGGAAATCCCGGCTCCCAAAAAGGCCGCGGCTTTGACAAGGTCTATACCTTCAATTGCCATGATCTTCCTCCTCATTTATCCGTCTGTCCCGACGATTTTGAATGCGACTGCACCTGTTCGATCCGCGCGACCGCAACGCGGCCGGCGTTCACTGGACTGCTAAACCACAAAGATCAGCACCAGGCTGACCACCATGGCATAAATCGCGGTGGATTGCGAAACGGCCTGGCCCACCAGCATGATCCGCATGAGTTCCGGGGCATTTTGTAAGTTGCGCGCCACCCAGCGCACCGCGCCTTCCGCGGCCATCCCGTTGCCCACCCCCGGTCCGATGCCACCGAAGCCGGTAGACAGGCCGGCCCCCAGCAGCGCCATGGCCGTTTGGAGCTGGGCGGTTTCGGGGAACACCTTGAACATCAGAATGAAACTCACCAGGAGCCCGAAAATGGCGGGGGTTTGGGCCACGGCCTGACCCACCAGCATGATCGTGGTGACACTGCCGGTGGCCTCCGGCTGGCGGGCGACGCCCTCGCAGCTGGCACCGGCCGCCATGCCGCCGCCGAACCCCGAACCGATCGCGGCCAACCCCGTGCTGAGGCCCGCACCGACCAGCGCGGCCCAAGTGGGATTGAGGGGTGCTGCGGAAAAATCCATGAACAGGAGGATAAACGCCACCACCAGGGCGAAGATCGCCGGGGTCTGGCAGACGGCGGAGCCGATCAGCATGTTGGTGGTCAGCCGGCTGGCAACCGCCGGCTGGCGTGAAAGCCCGAGGCACGCCTGCCCGCCGGGAAATCCCGAGCCGATACCCGAGCCGATGGCCCCGAAGCCCATGCTGAGACCGGCACCCAAAAGCGCCGCGGCCTTGATCATGCTGGCATTGCCCGTGTCCATGAAGAGCAACAGAATGGCCACGACCAGGGCAAAAATGGAGGCGGACTCGGCAACCGCCTGCCCCACCAGCATGCTTTTGAAGATATCACCGGAAATCTTCGGGTTTCGGGACACGGCCAGATTCGCTAGGGAGGCGGTGTAGCCCTCGCCGATGGCGGCACCGATCGCCCCGAGCCCCATGGCAATTCCCCCGCCGACGAATGCGGCGACCTTTACCCAGGCCTGAGCATCTAATTCCATCATCTATTTCACCTGGATGGAAATGTAAACAAGCGTCAACATGGTAAAAACGAAGGCTTGAATCGTTCCCACGAAAATGCCGAAAAATGCGAAAAGAAACGGCGGCAGCAATACGCTGAAGGTCAGGTGGGATACCACCAGAATAATGATCGACCCCCCCATGATGTTGCCGAAGAGACGGAAGGAAATGGAAATGATCTTGGCCAGTTCGCCGATCACATTGAGTGGCATCATGAAAAAGACGGGCTGAAAATATTCCTTGGCATACGCCTTGAAGCCTTTTGACCGGATGCCCGCATAGTGGGCGATGACAAACCCCATGATGCCTAAACTGAGAGGGGTATTGAGATCTTTGGTGGGCTCTTCCAGGTGCGGGAAGACCCCCAGCAAGTTGGAAAAAACGACGAACATGAACAGGGAGCAGATCAGGGGCGCGTATTTTTCAACATAGGCCTTGCCCAGGGCGTCTTCGGTGAGTTGATAAAACTGACCGACAAAGAGCTCCCCCAGGACCTGCATGGAATGCGGCAGCACCCCTCTTCTGCGGGTGATGATGACACCGAAGATCAGAAGAACGGCGATGACGACCCAGGTCATCAGGATGACCTTGAGGTTGAACGTCAATCTTAGGTCGCCGAAGGAAATGATCAGCTGGTGGATTCTTCCCAAGTCGCCCATATTACGCTTCCTATACCTGAGATTGCCGCGCTGCGCGCAGCGAACGCCAGAGAGGCTCCAGCAAAATGATCGCCTGCACCATGAACATCCCGCCCACCGTGGCCCAGAGGTTCAACTGGTCCAATTTGAGGGCCAAAAAAACCGGCACCGCCAGCAGCAGGTAGCGCGGCAGCATGCCGCCGAGAGCCCCCCAGAAGGCCCGTCGCCGGGTCGGCTGCAACCGCATGGGCAGCGTGGCGGCCATGAGAACGAAATTGAGGATGCTGAAAAGCGTTCCCAGCAGCAGCCCCTTTCCGATCGGCCGCGCACCGACGGCGATGCAGATGCCCGCCACCACCAGGGCGATGGTCAGGGCACGGGTGCCGACTTTCTTCTGCAGCTCCCTAATCCCGGTTGTTTCGGTTTTTATCACTGGGCTCGTCTTTCGGTTTTTCGGTGTTGCCGGCAGCGGTCACTTGCAGGATCTGGCGGTAAACCACGTTGGCTACCCCGATAATCCCCAGAAAGATGAAAATGGTGATGAACACCCCTTTGGTGCCGAACCAGGCATCAAGGGCTTTTCCGATGAAAAAACAAAAAAAAATGCAGCCGGCCATCGTGAGGCCAAGCTGCAATATGATCGAGAGGTTTTCGACCCAGGGTTGGTTTTTCTTGTAGTTGAAACCCATGCTGTGGATTCCGGCATCCTGTTTACCTGTTAACGGCCGTTGGTTTCCCAGAAACGGTCTCAATCCCTGAAAACAGCAGTTGACATCACCATGAGATGACGAACGCGTATTCGGCTGGGCCTGACTGGAACCGTAGGATCGGGTCTCCTTCGCACGACAGGGGGCCTGGAATGATCTTGCGGTTGAAAACTGAGTGCGCTTTGCAGACTGCCTTTAGCAAATAGTATCGGCCCCTGTCAAGGATCCGGTCCATTTTATTTTTCTTGCGGAAAAGCCCCCTTCCGGCCGCTGTTCGCGCCCCGCGGCGCTAAGCCGCGGCAGGCCCGAAAGCCTTTTGCGCCAACAGGTTTCGGCCGCCATGCCTAAGCGCAAGACAAAGGCCCCTCAAAAAAAAAATTGAAAAATGGGTTTAAATAGTAATATTCTGGGAAAAAATTATAACCACGAAATTCACTATGCCTATCTCCGCGTCCGAAAAACTGCGCCGCCTGCAAAACCAGTTTTCCGGTGACGATCAAGTTTTGATCCTCATCAATGCGGATCCGGATGCCATTGCGAGCGCCATGGCCCTCAAACGCCTGCTGTGGCGCAAGGTTGCGGGCGTGACGATTTCCAACACCAACGTCATCACACGCCCGGACAACCTGACCATGATCCGCCTGCTGGGGGTTTCGCTGGTGTTTATCGGCGATATCGATTTCGGCCGTTTCACCCGCCTGGCCCTGGTGGATTCACAGCCCAACCACCATCCGGCCTTTGCCGAGCTGACGTTTCAGGTGATCATCGACCATCACCCCGACACCGGCATCAAGGCCCCCTTTGTGGACATTCGGCCCCGCTACGGTGCAACCGCCACGATGATGACCGAATATCTGAAAGCCGCCAAAATCAAACCGTCCGCCAAACTGGCGACCGGACTTTACTACGCCATCAAGACCGACACCAATGATTTCAGGCGCCAGGCCGCCCTGGAAGATGTCCGCGCCTTTCAGTACCTGTTTCGCCACGCCAATATCCACATGGCCCGCAAAATCGAGCAGAGCGATCTGAAAATCGAGTTCCTCAAGTATTTCAAGCGCGCCTTCAATCAGATGCGCATTCGCAAGGGCCGTGTTTTCGTGCATCTCGGAGCGGTCACCAACCCCGACATCTGTGTGCTGGTGGCCGATTTTTTCATGCGCGTGGCCTCGATCGGCTGGAGCATTGTCTCGGGCACCTGCGACAAAAAACTGATCATCGTTTTCAGAAACGACGGTATCCGTAAAAACGCCGGCAATGTCGCCAAAAAGAGCTTCGGCGCCATCGGCTCGGCCGGCGGGCACAAGAACATGGCGCGCGCCGAACTGGACTTGGACGCCATCCAGGCGGAGGTCAAACACCAGGATGAGCGCAAGCTGTTTCAGTGGATCATCAAAAAGATCGAGAAACGGGCCGTTTAGAAAATGACCTGCGCACAAACGCCAGACATTAAAGTGACCGTCCTGGGATCCGGTACCTGCGTACCCTCGCTGGAACGCAGTTCCTGCGCTGTTTTGCTGGAAACCGGGGACTGCCTTCTGCTGCTGGATGCGGGGCCGGGCACCATGCGCCGGCTCCTGGAAAACGGGACCCGGATCTTCGATGTGACCCACCTGCTGCTCAGCCACTTTCATCCCGACCACAGCGCGGAGTTGGTCCCGTTCCTGTTTGCCAACAAGTACCCTGACGGCAGCCTCCGCAAAACGCCGCTGACGCTGGGCGGCGGCAAGGGGTTTCGACGGTTTTTCAATGCTTTGAAAGGAGCTTACGGCAGCTGGATTGACCTGGGAAGCGGCATGCGGCCCCTGATGGAATGGGACAGCCCCACGGGGGATGCGTGCCATTTCGGCCCGGTCACCCTGGCCACCGCCCCCATGGCCCACAACCCTGAAAGCCTGGCCTTCCGGGTCACCGGCCCGGGGGGCGGGTCCGTGGTCTATTCCGGGGACACCGACCTGACCGATCATCTGGTGGTGCTCGCCCGCGATGCGGACCTGCTAGTCTGCGAGGCGGCCCTTCCCGACGCCCACAAGGTCACCGGCCATCTGACCCCCTCCGAGGCCGGCAGCATCGCCGCCAAGGCGGGGGTCCACCGCTTGATGCTGACCCACTTCTACCCCGAATGTGAGCGGGCGGACATTGCCGCCGAATGCCGCCGGACCTACCCGGGGCCGCTGATCCTGGCCCACGATCTCCTCACCGTCGCGGTCTGCGCGCGGCGCTGACCCTACACCCCGGATTGTGAATGCCCATGCGCTACTACCCCATTAACCTGGACGTTCAAAACCGCCCCTGCCTGGTTGTCGGCGGCGGTGCGGTGGGTCACCGCAAAGTCAGCGGTCTGCTGAAATGCGGTGCCCGGGTGACGGTTGTCAGCCCGGCCGCCCATCCGGCGCTCTCTGAAATGGCGTCCGAGGGCGTCATCGACTGGCATCAGCGACCCTACCGGCCCGAGGACCTGGACGGCAAGTTGCTGGTCATCGGCGCCACGGACGATGAAGTGCTCAACCAGCGGATCAGCCGGGATGCAGCCGAACGCCAGCTGCTGTGCAATATCGCGGACCGCCCCGCGGTGTGCAATTTTATCCTGCCGGCGGTGATTGAGCGCGGCGACCTCATCATCACCGTCTCGACATCCGGCCGCAGTCCGGCCTTCGCCAAAAAACTGCGCCAGGATCTTGAAGCGGCCTTCGGGGAGCCATACGCCGATTTCCTGGCGCTGATGGGGGCCATCCGCGCCAAACTGCTGGCCGAGGCGCATGCCCCGGAGGCCCACAAACCCCTTTTTGAAAAACTGATCGCAGCCGACCTGCTGGCGCTGGTGCGACGGCGGGATCTTTGCGCAATCGACGCCCTGCTGGAAGAGGTGCTGGGTGAAGGCTTCAGCGCCCAGAGCCTGATCCAGTTTTCCCCTGACAACGAGCGCCAGTCGTAGCGACCGCTCTCCCCTGACAACCCCATTCCCGGCTGCCATACCGGTTTCATTTGACCTTTGGCCCCACCACGCAGCGCGGAGATCCACCACCATCGGAGGCCGTCATGAGCAAAACCGCTTTTCTTTTTCCAGGCCAGGGCTCCCAGGCCGTGGGCATGGGCCGGGATTTATACGAGACCCATGATTTTGTCCGCGATATCTTCGCGATGGCCAACGACATCGCCGGGACAGACATCGCCCGACTGTGCTTCGAAGGCCCGATGGCCGATCTGACCCAGACGGTGAACCTTCAGCCCGCGGTAACGGCCGTCAATCTCGCCTTTCTGGCCGCCATCGACAAGGCCGGCATTTCAGCGGACATCGTCGCCGGCCACAGTCTGGGGGAATACAGCGCCCTGTGCGCCGCCCGGGTGGTCTCCCCCCGTGACACCCTCCGGCTGGTACAGCGGCGTGGTGAACTGATGCACCGCGAAGCCACCCGCTACCAGGGGGCGATGCACGCCGTCATCGGCCTGACGATCGATGCGGTCCAGGAACTGGTCGCCGAGGGCGCCACCGCCGGCCCCGTGTCGGTCGCCAACCACAACACCGAAAGCCAGATCGTCATCACGGGCGCCCCGCAGGCAGTCAAAACGGTTTCCGCGCTTGCCGCCGCCAGAGGCGCCAAGGCCGTTGCCCTGAAAGTCAGCGGGGCCTGGCACAGCGAACTGATCCGCGGGGCTGAAAAAGATTTCAGCGAATTTTTAAACACCATCCCCTTTGACGCGCCCAGCGGGGAGATGGTCTTCAACGTTACCGCGGCCCCGGCCGCGGCGCCCACCGTCATCCGCCAGATCATGGCGCGCCAGCTGTGCAGCCCGGTGAAATGGTTCGACATCATCCGTCGGCTGATGGCGGAAGAGGTGGCGACCTTTGTCGAGGTCGGTCCCGGAAAAGTGCTCACCGGACTTTTGAAGAAAATCCTGCCGGCGGACTATCCCCACCAAACGTTCAATGTGAATTCCGTAAAGGCCCTCGAGGCCTTTGTGGCCACCGGCGCCTGAGCACCCCCCCACGCCTGGGGTTTTCTTCTTTACAAAATTTCAAATCATGATTATAAAAGTTGATTTCAAATTTGATGAACATGTAAAAGCCCCAAACGAGACGGTTTCAAAAAAAACCCGCTGTTACTTCCCGCTGGAGTGCAACGCGGAAGGTGGGATTTTTGCTGAGCCGTCAAGTTTGGATAACCGCTCTTTGAGGTCTCATCATGAAAAAAGAAGAGATTGACGCCTTTAAGGCGCAGCTGAGCCAGCGACTGGAAGAGCTCTTGTCTCAGGCAGACGAAACGGTCACGGGCATGACAGCCCAAAAAGAGAACTTTCCGGATCCCACCGATCGCGCCTCCCTCGAGTCCGACCGCAATTTCATGCTGCGGATCCGGGATCGCGAGGCCAAACTGATCAAAAAAATCAAAAAGGCGCTCGAACGGATCGATAGCGGCAGCTTCGGAATCTGCGAAACATGCGGCGAGGAGATCTCCATCGAGCGTCTCAAGGCAAGGCCCGTGACTACCCAGTGCATCGAGTGCAAAACCAAGGAAGAGGCGCTGGAGAAATCTCTGGGCTTATGATGCCGGCGAGATGATCGATCTTCACATTCACTCAACCGCATCCGACGGCACCCTCGACCCCCACGAGATCATCGCCCAGGCCACCGATCTTGGCCTTCAGGCCATCGCCATCACCGATCACGACAGCGTCGCGGGGGTCAATAGCGCGTTGCGGCAGGCGATTCCGCCGACCCTGAAATTTCTGACCGGCGTGGAGATCAGCGCCGCGCCGCCGCCCGCCATCCGTGTCATCGGCGGCTTTCACATCCTCGGCTACGGCATCGACCCGCAGGATCCGGATTTGCGCGATTCCCTGCGGGTTCTTCGGAAATCCCGAAAAAACCGCAACCCGGCGATCATCGCAAGGCTCAATCGCCTGGGAATCGATATCACGCTTACCGACGTCATCGAAGCGGTCGGGGAGTGCCAGCTGGGGCGCCCCCACATCGCCCGCGTGCTGGTCCAAAAAGGGGTGGCGGCCTCTATCGACGAGGCCTTTGACCGGTTTCTGGGAAGCGGCAAGCCAGCATACATCGACAAACACCGAATCGGCTGCCAAGATGCCCTGGAGCGCATCCGCAGGGCAGGCGGTGTGCCGGTTCTGGCCCACCCCGGCCTGCTGGCCTTTGAAACCCACTCCGACCTGGCGGATGCCGTGGCTACGTTGGTGGGTATGGGGCTGATGGGCCTTGAGGTTTTCTACCCCGACCACACCCCGGCGTTTACCGAAGCCTGCCGCCGGCTGGCCCTGCAGCACGGCCTTCTGATGACCGGCGGAACCGACTTTCACGGCGACCTCAACCCGGAGATTCAGCTGGGCATCGGCCGGGGCGATCTCAACGTCCCGTTTGCACTTTACGAAGCCCTGGTCCGGCACGTGCGGCCGACCGCCTGAAGACCACCGCGATGAAGCCACCACCCCGCCCATGAACCCACAGCCGCTGACATCACTGGAAGCCAGGCTGCCCTATCGTTTTCGTCAGCCGACGCTGCTGGCGGACGCCCTGCGCCACAGTTCGCTGGTCAACGAGCAGCCCGAATCCTACCCGGCCCTGAGAGACAACGAACGCCTCGAATTTCTGGGCGACGCCGTTTTGAATCTCGTGGTGAGCGACCTGCTGATGGCGCGCTTTCCGGCCTGGCGGGAAGGCGAACTTTCGCGGATGCGGGCCCAGCTGGTCAACGAGACCCAACTGGCCGCCATTGCCCGGCAGCTTGAGATCGGGCCGCATCTCCAACTGGGCAAAGGCGAGCTGCAAAGCAACGGCCACGAAAAAAGCTCCATTCTGGCCAACGCGTTCGAGGCCCTGATTGCGGCCGTATATCTCGACGGGGGCTTCGAGCCCGCCAGCACGTTTGTCCGCAGTTTTTTTTCACCTCTGCTGCAATCCCTTGAAGAGGCCCCCCGCACCCGGGACTTCAAAAGTCAGCTGCAGGAAAAGGCCCAGGAAATTCAAAAGGTCACCCCGGTGTACGGGCTGATCGAAGAAACGGGCCCGGACCATGACAAAACATTTCTCGCACGGGTGACCATCGGCGCCATCCAGGCGACCGGAAGCGGGAAAAGTAAAAAATCGGCTGAACAGGCCGCCGCCCGCAACGCACTGGACCAGCTGGGTGGACACCCCTGAGCGCCCCCACCCCACCATGCGGGTGATCGCCGCAGGGGCGCCCGACACTCCCCCCGCCGCCGCCCGACGACCATTTATCGTCCCGCTGTTTCTGCCCCAGGCCGGCTGCCCTTTTCAGTGCGCCTTCTGCAATCAGCGCCACATTACCGGCAAGCCGCAGGGGATCCCGGCAAGCGATGCCCTCCGGCGGCAGATCGAGCAGTTTCTCAGCTACCGGGACGAACGCCGCGGGGAAACCCAGATCGCCTTCTACGGCGGCAATTTCCTGGGGCTTGGACAAGCGCTGGTCGAAAAGCTCCTGGCACTTGCCGAGGGCTATGTTTCCGCAGGCCAAGCGGCCGGCATCCGATTTTCAACCCGACCGGACAGCGTTCACCCCCGCCAGCTGCAATGGGTCGCCCCCTACACGATCGCCGCCATCGAACTGGGGGTGCAGTCCATGAACGACCGGGTGCTGACCCTGGCCCGCCGGGGCCACACCGCCAGCGACAGCGCCATGGCCATGGCCCGCCTGAAGGAAGCGGGATACCGGATTGGGGCCCAGCTGATGGTGGGGCTGCCCGGCGATGATGACGCCCTCAGCTTGGCCTCCGGCGAGGCGATTGCCCGGCTGGCGCCCGATTTCGTGCGCATTTACCCGACGCTGGTCCTCCGCGGCAGCCGGCTGGCGGTCGCATACCGGCGGGGGCGATACGCGCCCTGGCCACTGGAGCGCTGTGTTGCGACGGTCAAGCACCTTTATTACCTCTTCCAGGCGCGCGGCATCCCCGTCATTCGCATGGGGCTTCAGGCCTCCGCGGATTTGGAAGACGGCCAAGCCGTCCTGGCCGGACCGTATCACCCGGCCTTCGGCCACCTGGTGCTTTCGGAAGTTTTTCTGGACCGCGCCAGCACAAGCCTTTCCCAGGCGCCTGCGGCCGGAGAAGCGGTCCGTCTGCGGGTCCATCCCCGGTCGGTCGCCTGCCTGCGGGGCCACAAAAACCGCAATCTCGAAGCCCTGCGGCGCCGTTTCGGCCTCCGCGACATTCAGGTGCTCGCCGACGAGCGGTTGGGGCTGGCCGAGTTGACCGTAGAACCCTTGGCGACCCGGGCCCTTTAAAACAGCGAACCCCTGGGGGCTCGAGGCCCGGCACTTGCCGAGGCGTTTCACCCTTCAGGGGTTCTCCCTCTTGTTCATATCAGATCGCAGGCCGTCCGGGGCCTGCCGGCGGGTTTAATCGTCCAGCAGACGCACCACCAGAACGGGCTTCCGTGATTTACGCAGCACGCGCCGGGCGGTGCTGCCCATCACGGCGTCGGCAATTACGCCGTGGCCGTGGGTGCCCATGACGATCAGGTCGCAGTTGCTTTCCTCGGCCTGGGCCAGGATGGCATCCACCGGGTTTCCGCGCTTGACCACAATCTCGTCCATACGAAAGTCCTGCTCGGCCCGGGCCGCTTCGCAGAACTGCCCCAGGGCCTCACCGATCAGCGCGCGCCCGCTGCTGCGTTGCTTGCCGATCAGGATGCTGCGGGCATCCTCTTCGTTGCGCCGCTTGATTTCCTCCCATTTGTCGGCATCGATATAGCCGATCAGCTTGGAATCCAGATTGGGATCTTCGCTCATCACGTGCAGGAAGGTAATCTTGGCCTGGTAGAGGTTGGCCAGGCTCACGGCATAGGCAAAAGCACGGCGGGCGCTTTCGGACAGGTCCGTGGCGTAGAGAATTTTTTTAACCTCGATTTTGGGCAGCTCCATTTTGCATCTCCTCTCGCAGGATCGCGCGTCTGCCCTTCAGGCGGCCGGGGTTTTTGTCAAAAGGCCGACAAGTCCCGGATACCACTCAGCAGATGCGCCTAAGGATGTGTGCCGATCACGATCAGTATGAAGGCTTTTATGAAATCGAAGGCCGTGCCGTCAAGCTGTAGAGATCACGCGCGAAGCCCGGGACATGGCCGAAGCGGATACGGCGCCGGCTACATTCCGGACTTGTAGAACACTTCCGCTTCGGTCACCTCGCCGGGGCGCTTGGCGTAAGCGGTGGGCGCGGTTCCCTCCTTGAAGCATTCGAAAAGGGTGTCGGCGGATTCCGCAATCGGCAGCAGTCCGGTTTCAGCGTCGATCTTGGCAAACACGCCCCCCTCGGGCACCGGGAAAACGCGCACCGCCTTGCCGGCCAGGTTTTTCTGCATGAAACCCACCCAGATCGGGCTGCCCGCCCGCGAGCCGGCCTCCAGTTTGCCAAGGGAGCCGCCCTGGTCGAACCCGACCCACGTTCCGGTGAT
>JAWOJK010000347.1:0-10334 GCA_046481705.1 Desulfobacterales bacterium
ATCCAGAAGCGCAGCATGGACTCCCGCAAATCCATGCGCTGGGTGGCGGAGGCCATTCTGCTCTCCGAAGAACTCTGATGCCCCGCGCCGGCTGAGCGGCAGCTTGACACGACAGCCGGCTTCAAGTAATACAGCGAAGCTGACAATTTGGAAGGATGTGGCCTCGCACAATGGCGTGGGCGGCCATATCAGGAATGGGACAAAGGCGTCATTACCCCTTAAACGGGGTGACGCCTTTTTGCGTTTAAACGCCGGAACTTTACGGAGGAGATGAATGAACCTACAGCGACCGAATGCCAACGATGCCTTGCAGACCAAAAATCGTTCTCGCAGTATTGCGCCCCAGTCGGGCATCTGCAGCCGCTGTATCGATGGCTGTCGCGGCAACTGCGACCTTTTCAAGGCCACCTTCCGGGGGCGCGAACTGCTCTACCCTACCCCGTTTGGGGATATCACCGCGGGCGGCGACAAGGACTACCCGGTGGATTACTCGCATCTCAACATTATGGGCTACGCCCTCGGGGCGGCCGGCATTGAGGCGGACCCGGATCACGCCGTCTTTCCGGTGGTCGACACCGACACCTGGTACGGGGCCACCCAAAAAGTTCACCTGAAGATTCCGATTTTCACCGGTGCGCTCGGCAGTACGGATGTGGCCCGCAACAACTGGGAGCATTTTGCCATCGGGGCGGCGATTTCCGGTATCAGCCTGGTCTGCGGTGAGAACGTCTGCGGGGTGGATCCGGAACTTGAGATCGATCAGCACGGCAAGGTCAAAAAATCCCCGGAGATGATACGGCGCTTGGAGCAGTATCGCCGTTTTCACGAGGGCTACGGGGACATTATGGTGCAGCTCAACGTGGAGGACACCCGCCTGGGGGTGGCCGAGTACGCTGTGGAGAAGCTCGGGGTGGAGACCATCGAGCTCAAATGGGGCCAGGGGGCCAAGAGCATCGGCGGCGAAATCAAGGTCAAGGAGCTCGAGCGGGCCTTGGAACTGCAGCGGCGGGGGTACATCGTCACCCCCAACCCGGCGAGCCAGGCCAATCAGAAGGCTTACCGCGACGGGGCCATCAAGGAGTTCGAGCGCCACTCGCGCCTGGGGTTCATCGACCAGGAGGAATTCATGCGCGAGGTCGATCGGGTCCGCAAAATCGGGGCCAAGCGCGTGACCCTCAAAACCGGGGCCTATCCCATGCGCGAACTGGCCATGGCGATCCGCTGGTCGTCGGACGCCAAGATCGATCTGCTGACCATCGATGGGGCGCCGGGCGGCACCGGCATGAGTCCGTGGCGCATGATGAGCGAGTGGGGCGTGCCCGCCATCTACCTGCACGCCATGACCTACGAGCTGTGCCTGCGGCTGGCGCGCAAGGGGGCCTGGGTGCCGGACATCGCCTTGGCCGGCGGGTTCTCCTCCGAGGACCATATCTTCAAGGCCATCGCCCTCGGAGCACCCTACTGCAAGGCGGTCTGCATGGGCCGGGCGCTGATGATCCCCGGGATGGTGGGCAAAAATGTCGAGCGCTGGCTGCGGGGCGAGGACGGCGGTCTGCCCGCGACGGTCTCCCAATACGGCACCAAGAAGGAGGAGATCTTCGTCAACTACGAGAAACTGCAGAGCAAGTACGGCAAGGACATGGCCAACATCCCGCTGGGGGCCGTGGGGCTATACAGCGCCAGTGAAAAGCTGCGGGTGGGGCTGCAGCAGCTGATGGCAGGCGCCCGCAAGTGGCGGGTGCACCTGATCACCCGCGCCGAGCTGGCCTCCCTGACCGAGGAGTGCGCCAAGGTAACCGGCATTCCCTACATCATGGACGCCTATCGCAAAGAGGCGCTGGAGATTATCGATGCCTGAAAACCGGCGCCGGCCCCCCGCGCCACAAGCTGGCGGGGCCGGGTGCCGCCATCTGACGCTGAGAAGCAGCGCGGCCGCCTACAGGCGGCCGCACGCGCTTGGATCAAACCCGCCCGCACGCAAGCCGGAATCGATCAGTACGGCAGGGCCACGGTGAAGGTGCTGCCCTTGCCGGGTTCGCTTGTCACCGTGATGGTGCCGCGCAACGTCTGCACCAGCCCTTTGACAATCGAGAGTCCCAATCCGGTGCCGGTTATGAAGCGGGTCTTGTCGTTTTTGACCCGGTAGAAGCGTTCGAAGATCCGGTCGAGCTTGTCGGGCTCGATGCCAAAACCGGTGTCGCTCACCCTGACCTGTACCCGGTCGCCGGCCACTTCGGCCGTAACCCGGATCTCACCGCCCTCCGGCGTGTAATTGATGGCGTTGGTGATCAGGTTGCCGAAGATGCTCTCGAGCGCCAGCGGGTCGGCCGTCAGCGGCGGCAGCGGGGTTTGGGGACTCTCCAGGGTGAGCTTCTGGTTGCGGCTGTCGCTGCGGGTGCTGAGAAAATCGACGATGCTGCGCAGCAGGTCTTCCAGCTGGACCGGCTTGAGTTCCTGGCAGACACTGCCCGACTCGATTCGCGAGAGGTCCAGCAGGTCGCCGATCAAGGAGATCAGCCCCTGGGTCTTCTCCTTGGCGCGCGCGAGGAGGAGCTGTTCGCGCTCGGAGTCGCCCTGGACCATGTCCCGCAGGACGAGAGCGATCTGCTCGTGGATGGTGGAAAGTGGTGAGCGCAGCTCATGGGAGACCGTGGCCACGAATTCCGATTTGAGGCGGTCGAGAATCTTCATGGTGGTGATGTCGACAACGGTCACCACCGCCCCGAGGCACTCGTTGTCCTCGCTGATCACCGACCGGCCGCGGGCCTGCAGGTAGCGGTCGTCGGAGAGGGCGAATTCGTAGGTGGGGACGCTGCCGGAACTGCAGTGGCGCCCGGCCGAGCTTTCCCGCACCAGCTGCGAAAACCCCTCGTCGGGGATGTAGGCCTCGATGGGCTGGCCGGCCGCCAGGTCTTCGGGCAGTCCGAGCTGGTAGCGAAATGCCGGGTTCATCAGCACCACCTGGCCCAGGGCGTTGGTCACCACCACCCCGCTCGGGAGGGATTCGACGATGGTGCGGATCCGGCTTTTTTCGGTTCCCAGATCCGCCAGGGTTTTGCGGCGCTCGGCCGCCAGCTTTTCGGTCTGCCAGGTCAGCCGCAGTTTTTCGCGTGCACGGTTGACCACGATGCGCAGCTGGTCGGGTTCAAACGGCTTGGGGATGAAATCGTAGGCGCCCTGTTTCATTGCCTCGATGGCGGTCTCCACGGTCGCGTAGCCGGTGATGACGATCACCATCACAGTTGGGTCATGCTGCCGGATACGGGCCAGGACCTCCATGCCGTCGATGCCGGGCATCTTGAGGTCCAACAGGACGATGGCGGGGGCGTGGGCGTAGACCTTGGCGAGCGCCTCCTCGCCTTCCTGGGCCTTGAGGACCTCGAAGTCCATGCGCCGCAGGATGCGCTCGCAGCCGTCACGGATGTCGGGCTCGTCGTCGACCACCAGGATGCGGATCGCGTTTTCAGGACTTTCCGTCAGGCTTGCCTTCATTCTCCTCCCTTCCGGCAAAAAACAGTTCGATAAAAAAAGTGGTGCCTTCACCGGGGCGGCTGCTGGCCCGGATGCTGCCGCCGTGGTTTTCGACAATCCCGTAAACCAGGCTGAGTCCCAGGCCGGTTCCCTTGCCCTCATCCTTGGTGGTGAAGAAAGGCTCGAAAATATGGGGCAGGACCTCCTCGGGAATACCCGGGCCGGAGTCGTGGATTTCGATGCAGGCGCGGTCGCCGGCTGGCGAAGCAGCGGTTTTGATGGTGAGCCGGCCTTTGCCCTCCATGGCTTCGGCGGCATTTAAAATGATGTTCATGAACAGGTGGTTGATCTGCTGGATGTCGCTTTGGACCGGGGGTAGATCGGGGGCCAGCGCGGTCTTGATTTCGATGTTCTGGAAAAGCGTTTGGTTCTGCAGGAGAAAAAGGGTCCGCGAGAGGGCCTTGTTGATGTCGTTGGGTTTCATCAGCTGCCGGGTCTGGCGGGCGAATTCGAGCAGCTCCTTGACCGTGTCCCGGCAGCGTTGGGCGTCCCGCAGAATGCGCTGCAGGTCTTCGCGCGCCTCGGCTGGCAGCTCGTAGTCCTCCAACACGATCTTGCTGAAGAGGGTGATGCCGGAGAGCGGGTTGTTGAGCTGGTGGGCCACCCCGGCGGCGAGTTTACCCAGGGAGGCCATTTTCTCGGCCTGCAGCAGTTGGACCTGGGTCTTCTCTAGCTCACGCTTGATTCGCAGTTCCTCGCGGCGGTCGTGGAAGAACCCGATGCTGGCGACTTCCTGGTCGTCGTCACAGACAAGGGCGGCGTTGAGGTTGATGGGGATGACGGTGCCGTCTTTGCGGACGGCCTGGGTGGGGTAAAATTTGAGCTTGCGCCGGCCGCCATACTCCTCGCTGCGCAGCTTGCGCATGATCTCGTAGGCCTCGCCCTCGGGGTAGATTTGGCGGATATCCAGGTGGTTCAGGGCCTCGGTGACCGAATAGCCGGTGATTTCGGCGGCCGCGTCGTTGAATATGAAGATCTTGCCGGTTTTGTCGGCCGCGACGACCCCGTCGACGGCGCTGCGGATCAGGTTGCGGAAAAAAGCGCTGGAGCGCTTGAGGCGATCTTCCAGCTTCTCCAGCACCGGCAGGTCGAAATCCACCACCACGATGGCCTCCAGCACACCTTCGGCAAGCAGCGGGTAAGAGTAAAGACAGGTCATTTTGCCGGAATGGGCCCTGTCGGTTTCGATTTCGCGCAGGGTCGGTTGGCAGTTCTGGAGGGTTTTCAGAGCGGGGCAACTCTGGCAGGGCGCAAACCGGTCGTAGATCGTTTTGTAGCACAGCGTTTGGCCGGTATTGTACGTCAGTGCGGCGCTTTCCCGCCCACTGGCCGCCAGAATCTTGAAATCAGGCGAGATCACGATGAATTTGCGGTTGAAATGCTCCAGGGCTTTCAGGAGATAGGCTTTTTCGGTCTCCGTGTGCATGCGTCCCCCGTTTGGCAGGCTGGCGGCGGGCCCATCGGGTTGTGGTTTCGGTGGCGACTGGCGGGCGATGCGACAGTCGCACAGCGGCCAAAGCGGCGCGTGTGGCAGTCCGCGTTTGGCACGTGCGGGATCAATTTTTTTGCCAGTAAACCATAAGCGCTTTAAAAAGACAAATCCTAATTCCCCCTGGGGTGCGCGGGTGGATAGACCGCCGGGCCGGGTATGCTTTCAGGCCAGCAACCCCCCTGTTGTGCGGGTGAGTGTTTGTTCATTCGGCAAAAAGGTGCCTGTCGTGTGGCGCCCTTTGCAGAGACTATTTTAAAACGTCTTAAGAAACTCAAACCTTTAGGTAAAACCCAAAGGCTGGTCGGTACCCGGCAAGCTGTTTTTGCTTGACAGCGCAAAATTCTTTCTGCTAAATGAATGAGCATTCATTCATATTTTGGTGACTACCGGCCCGGAGGCGTTGTCATTTCTAAAAAAGAAAAAAATAAAGTCAAGTACCACCTGATTCTCGAGGCCGCAGTCAAGGTTTTCGCGGAGCAGGGGTTCTTCCAGTCGACCATCTCTCAGATCGCCCGTGAGGCCGGTGTCGCCGATGGCACCATCTACCTTTATTTCAAAAACAAAGATGACATCCTGTTGCAGTTCTTCGGTTACAAAACCAAGCAGGTGTTTCAATCTTTTCGGGAGGAGGTCGACAAGGCCGACTGCGCCCGCGACAAACTGCGGAACCTGATCCGGCGGCATCTGGAAGAATTTCAAAACGACAAGAACATGGCGGTGGTGTACCAGGCCGAGGCGCGCAGCAACAGCCGCTTGGTGGAAAAACAGCTCCAGGAGATGTCCAAGATGTACCTCGACATCACCGCTGAAATCATCGAACAGGGCCAGGAGGAGAGCCAGATCCGCAAAGATCTGTATGTCAGCCTGGTCAAACGCTTCATTCTCGGTGCCGTGGGGGAGGTCATCAACACCTGGGTGCTTTCCGGCGGGAAGTACGACCTGGTTTCCATGGCCGAACCGCTGGTGGATTTGATCTTTCGGGGAATCGGGAGCGGGGGGGCATCCGAGGGGCAAGCGTTACTGCAAGCGGGGCAAACACCATAAAATCAAGGAGACAGGTATCATGGCACAGGTAATTGCGGATCGCAGAGATGTTGATTTTGTTCTGCACGAACAGCTTCAGGTCGGTGACCTGAGCAAAAATGAACGCTATGCCGAATTCAATAAGAAGACCATCGACCTGATCGTGTCAGAGGCGCGCAACTTCGCCATCAAGGAAGTGCTGCCCACCCAGAAAATCGGGGATGTCGAGGGCTGCAAGCTGGAAAACGGAAAGGTTGCCGTTCCCGAAAGCTTCCACCGGCCCTACGAGCTGTTTCGGGAAGGCGAGTGGCTGGCCATGTCCGAAGATCCCGAGTGGGGCGGCCAGGGCATGCCCAAGACCGTGGCGCTGGCGGTTAGCGACTATTTCAATGGCGCCAACTATGCCTTCATGATGTACGCGGGGCTGACCCACGGTGCCGGAAAACTCATCGAGGCCTTCGGAACCCAGGAGCAGAAGACCCTGTTTCTGCGCAATATGTATTCGGGGAAGTGGACCGGCACCATGCTGTTGACCGAGCCGGAAGCCGGTTCGGATGTCGGCGCCCTGACCACCACGGCCGTCAAAAATGAAGACGGCACCTATACGATCAGCGGCAACAAGATTTTTATCTCCAGCGGAGAGCACGACCTGGTCGAAAACATCATTCACCCGGTGCTTGCCCGCATCGAGGGCGCCCCGGCCGGCACCAGGGGCATTTCGCTTTTTATCGTCCCCAAGTTGTGGGTCAACCCGGACGGCAGCCTGGGTGACTTCAACGACGTGGTCTGCACCGGCATCGAGGAGAAAATGGGCATCCACGGCAATGCCACCTGCTCACTGGCGCTGGGCAGCAAGGGACAGTGCCGTGGGCACCTGCTGGGCGAAGAAAACAAGGGCATGAGCGAAATGTTTCTGATGATGAACGAGGCTCGGCTGCTGGTGGGCATGCAGGGGTTTGCCTGTGCATCCAGTTCCTATCTGAATGCGCTCAATTACGCCCGCGAGCGGGTTCAGGGGAAAAACCTGCTGCAGATGCGCGACCCCGATGCCCCCTCGGTGCCCATCATCCAGCACCCCGATGTGCGGCGGATGCTGATCAAGATGAAAGCCTACGTCGAGGGGATGCGCAGCCTGCTCTACTTCGTGGCCTTCTGCGAGGACAAGGTTCACACCAGTGACGAGCCCGCCGAAAAGGACAAGTACCAGGGACTGATCGAGGTGTTGACCCCGGTGGCCAAAGGCTACGTTACCGACCGGGCCTTCGATGTCTGCAGTGAGGGCATGCAGGTCTACGGCGGATACGGCTACATCCGCGAATACCCCCAGGAACAGCTCCTGCGGGATTGCCGGATCACCCAGATCTACGAGGGAACCAACGGCATTCAGGCCATGGATCTTCTGGGCCGCAAGCTTGGCATGAACAAAGGCAAACCGGTTATGGATCTTCTGGCTGAAATGAACAGGACAATTGCGGCCGCCAAGGCCACCGCCGGCCTGGAAGACTTTGCCGCGCGGTTTGAAAAGGCGGTCAACAAGCTGGGCGAGGTGGGGATGTACATGGGCGCGACGGCCATGTCGCCCAAGGTGATGAGCGCCTTTGCGGCCGCACATCCGTTCCTGGAGGTGACCGGTGACGTCGTTATGGCGTGGATGCTGCTGTGGCGGGCCACCATCGCCGCACGCCATCTCGAAAAGGCCAAAAAGAAAGACAGCGCCTTCTATGAAGGTCAGATCAAAAGTGCGGATTATTTCATTAACGCCATCCTGCCCATCACCACCGGCAAGATGATCGCCATCCTGGGCGGCTGTTCAGCCGCGGTCGACATTTCCGAAGACGCCTTCGGGGGCAAGTAAAAGAGGTTTGGCGGCGCGGCCCGCGGCCGCAGAAAACCACCTGCAGGCTGGGCTTTTTTCGGTTTCAGCAAACATCAGAGGGCGGGGGCTCTTCCCCCGCCCTCTGATGTTTCAGCCTGACGTCCTGCGGCCACCTCAGTCCGTGGCTGTTTTCAACGCTTCGGCCCGCAGCTCCTTCTTCAAAATTTTACCGACATTGGTTTTGGGCAGTTCATCGCGGAATTCGATCATTGTGGGCCATTTATAGCGTGCCAGCTTGTTTTGGCAGAAGGCCAGGAGCTCCTCTGCGCTGGAGGTCTCCCCCGGTTTGAGCACCACGAAAACCTTGACCTGTTCCCCGCGGGTGGGGTGCGGAATCCCGATTGCGGTCGCCTCCTGAATCTTGGGGTGTTCAAAAAAAACCTCTTCGATATCTCGCGGGTAGACGTTGAAGCCACCGGAGATGATCATGTCTTTTTTACGGTCGACGATATAGAAGTAGCCGTCCGCGTCCATCTTGGCGATGTCGCCGGTGTGCAGCCAGCCCTCGGTGATGATCTCCTTGGTTTCCTCGGGGCGGTTCCAGTAGCCCTTCATCACCTGGGGGCCCTTGATCAGCAGCTCGCCGGTTTCCCCCGCCGGCAGATCGGTTTGGCCATCGGCGATGTCGACGATGCGACAGGCGGTATCCGGGATGGGAACGCCGATACTGCCGATCTTGCGGGTGCCGCGAAAAGGGTTGACGTGGGTCACCGGAGTGGTCTCGGTCAGGCCGTAGCCTTCGACGATGATGGCGCCGGTCTTTTTTTCGAACTCGTTGATCACCTCCACCGGCAGGGGTGCGCTGCCGGAGAAGCAGCCCTTGATGGAGGTCAGGTCGGTTTTGGCGACGTCGGGGTGGTTGAGTATGCCGATATACATGGTCGGCACCAGCGGCGCGAATGTCGGGCGATACTTGCGGATGGCCTCGAGCAGCTGCTGGGGCTGGGGTTTGGGCACCAAAATATTGCCCCAGCCCATGTAAATGGCCAGGTTCATGGCGGTGGAAAGCCCGAAGACGTGAAAAAAGGGCAGGGCACCCAGCATGGTTTCGCTGCCGGCGCTGAAATGGGGGAACCAGGCCTTGAGTTGCTGGACCTGCTTGCTCAGGTTGCCGTGGGTCAGCATGACGCCTTTGGAGATCCCGGTGGTACCGCCGGTGTATTGGTACATCGCGATGTCGTCGAAGGACAGCGCCGGCCCCGGCGGCGGCCCGGCCGCTTCGGCCAGCAGGGGTTTCCAGCGGTGAAGGTTTTCAGCCGGCGTCCCATCGGCGTCACCGCGCCCCGGCTTTCTCCTGCGCATAAGAACGGCTTGCTTGGCGTGCCGAATCACGTGATCAGAAACCGAGCCTAAAAGCTTTTGTACCCGGCCAGGGCAGACGGTCCGGTTTTTTTTTCAACCGGCAGGGAAAACATGCCGCGCCATCGTTCCGCCTGACCGCTGACTGAATCGGGCGGAGCGGTTGTCAAACAGCGGCCAGCAGCGGCTGCATCATAAAATAGACGCCCAGGGCGCCGATGCCCACCCCGGCCAGTTTGCGGAAGTAGTGGCTGCCCTGCTGCCAGGCGCTGTTGGCCAGGCAGCGCTGCACCAGGGCGGTGGAGCTGCCGGCCACGGCAATGGGCAGGCAGTGGCCCAAGGCGAACAGGACGATGAACACCAGCCCGGTGAGGACCTGCTGCTGCACGGTGATGATGGCGAGAATCGGGGCAATGAATCCGAAGGTGCAGGAACCCGAAAGGATGCCGTAGGCCAGGCCGAGTACCAGGGCGCCGATCGCTCCCTTGACGCGGATGCGGGCCATGAGCCCACTGGACAGGGAGCAGGAGGCCACCCCGAGGATGTCCAGGGCGACCCAGATGAGCACCGCGCCGACCACCAGGTTCATGTACGGGCCCACATCGCCGAGCATCCGGCCGAGCAGGGTGCAGACCACTCCGATGGCAGCGATGGTAAGGAACAGCCCCAAGGTGAAGAGCACGGCGTAGACAGCGGCCCGGCGGCCGGCCACAGCTTGGTCCTGGCCGGCGACATAGCCGACCAGCAGCGGAATGGAGGCCAAGTGGCAGGGGCTGAAGAGGACGCTGACCATGCCCCAGAGAAAACAGCCGAGCGCCCCGAGCAGCAGCCCCTGGCTCATCCAACTGTTGATGGCGAGAAAAACCTGGTCCATCGGCTACTTGACCCCCAGTTCGGCAAACCTTTTGACAATGCTTTGCTTGTCGAGGAACCCTTCATGGCGGCCCCGCTCGTTTCCTCCCGCATCATAGAAAATCTGGGTGGGAATGGCCCGGATGCCGAACTGCCGGCCCGCGGCCGGATTTTTCCAGACATCGATGAACACCACCGCGGCCCGGCCCTGGTATTTGCTCTTCAGTTCCTCAATGATCGGTGCCATCATCTTGCAAGGGA
>JAWOJK010000215.1:0-5009 GCA_046481705.1 Desulfobacterales bacterium
CGCCAATGTATTCGTAGGACAACCCGTGGAACCCGTAGCGCATGATCCCCGCCTCCCATAACTCAAACGGCAGCGCGAACATCTGGGCCACCCGGGGCTGATGGCGGTGAAAGGCGGTGTCGAAGCAGGCCACCTGAGGCAGATCGGGAGCACGTTCCAGCGCGCGGCGAATCGGCACGAGATTGTGGGGCTGATGCAGAGGGGCCAGCGGAACGAAGGTCTCCAGGACCTTCAGGACCTCCGCATCCACCCGAACCGGCTGGGTATAGGCCAGGCCGCCGTGCACCACCCGGTGCCCGATGCCGATCAGGCGGTCGTCCGAGAGCTCGGAGCGCAGATGGGCGACCAGATGGTCAAGCGCCTCGTCATGGCCGAGGGCGACGCCGTCGGGCCAGGACTTCTCGGCTCTCACCGAACCGTTGGGCGCCTTCGAAACGAAGCGCGGGTTTGTGTAAAGCCCTTCGACCTGCCCCCGGATGTCGGCCTCAAGGGTCCCGCCCTTCTCGAGAAACAGTGAAAACTTGATGCTCGACGACCCCGCGTTGAGCACCACAATGGCGTTGGCCATAATGATCTCCTTTCACCACCATCGACGGTGGGCCGTGCCGATCGCAGCGGAACTCGGTGCTCAGGCGCCACCCTCCGCCAGCGACAGGGTCACATGCAGGCTTCCCCCCTGGTAGGCCTTCTTCATGGGCAGCCCGCTGCGTTCAAATACGGTGAGCATGGCCTTGTTTTCCGAGAGCACCTCCGCCTCGAAGCGGGAAATCCCCTTTTCCCGTCCGATGGCGGCCAGGTGCCCCAGCAGGCGGCTGGCAAGCCCCTGGCCGCCATAATCTTCTTCGACGGCAAAGGATACCTCGGCGCGGGACTGGGGGTGTGCGTCACCGAAGCGCGCATACCTTCCCGAGCCGATGATCACCTCGTCCTCCCCTTCCCCCACCGTGGCCACCAGCGCGACCACCTTTTCAAAATCGACCTCGGTGGCGGCCTCGAGTTCGGCTTCGGTCAGGGTTTTCTTATGATGAAAAAACCGGGTGTAGATCGATTCGGCCTCCAGATTGTGAAAGGCCTCGGCAAGCATGTCCTTGTCGTCAGGGCCGATGGCCCTGATTCTGACCGGGGTGCCGTCTTTGAGGGTCTCGATTTTGTCGTATTTGGTTGTGTCTTGCATGTCGGATACCCCTTTGACGCGAACCGGCTGGATGCCGACCCGCTTGTGACGTCCATGATCCTGGATGAATGGCGCAAGGGACAGGTAGCGCCTATTTTATCGTGTAGCCTTTCCCTTCCATGCAGGCACCAAAAGCCCGGTTGTAGGTGCTGCGCGCTTCATCAGAGGCCGCCTGCTGCTGTTGCGTCTGCTGCCTTCTGCCCTGGCGGGTCTTCATTCCTCGTTTCCAGAAAAGCTGGTGGCATGGACCAAAATCCGCCCTGCTCAGAATCCCGGGGGCGGGCCAGTGACCATGTAGACGATGCTGCTGCCCTGGTAGCCGCGGCTGTACCAGGTAGCCCCGCACTGGTAGTAGGTAACCCCGTTGGCGACCACCGCCGTTCCGGCGCAGGGAAGCGTCGTCACGTGCGACACGTAGGTGGGCTGTGACGCTGCCGCGACCGCCCCGGCGGTGACGCCAACGGCGGCCCCGACGACAAACGCCGCGGCGACATCGCCATCGTCGTGCCAGTGGTCGTCCCAATCACCGCCATGGTACTCGTCCTCGTAAAAGTCCTGCCGGTCTTCGCGGTTCTTATCCTGTTGATCCTGCCAGTCTTCCCGGTCCTGGTTCTGGTGCTCCTGCCAGTCCTCACGGGACTCGCCGCGATAGTCCTCCCGGTTTCCCTGGAGTTCACCGGCGGCTTCCTGACGCTGCCCCTGCATTTCACCGGCGGTACCCTGGCGTTGCCCCTGCCGTTGGGAGGCACTTTCCTGCCGGCTGCCTTGTTGCGTTGAGAGTTGGGAGGTTCCCGCCTGGCGAGTCGACGGCTGTGCCGGGCGCTGGGCCGTTGCCGTTTGGCGGGTTGACTGCTGCGCCGAACGCTGGGCCGTTCCCGTTTGACGGGTCGATGGTTGCGCCGAGCGCTGTGAGACGGAGCGGGACGAGAAGCTGCCGCCACTGGCGGCGCTGCTGCGCGAGAAACCACCTCCGCCGCCACGGCCGCCACCACCACCGCCACGCCCGCCGCCGCCACGGGCTTCAGCCATGCCGGCCAGGATGGTTGCGAGCAGGAAAATGGCTCCGATCAAAAGTGCGGCCGCTGGAGACTTGAGCGTCATTGTTGACCTCCTTTCTGCATGGGCGGGGAACCCTGCCGGCGAACAGGGGCGAGGAGCGGGATCTGCTCCGCTCCCGCCGGCGCCGTGAAGACAAAGCTGTCGGCGGCCAGCTTGGGCGACAGGTCCCAATCGGAAAAATCCGCCCGGAATTGTGGCTGGCCGGGTGCATTCTTGTAAGTGATGACGACCCTGCACGGCCGCGGTTGATCTCCCTGGGAAATCCAAAACTGAAGGTCGACCTCGGCGGAGCGGACCGCCAGGTGGTCGGTGGGGACGTCGAAGAGAAAATTCTCCTCCACATAGCGGATCGAGGTGATCTGCCTCTCCAGGTCCTGGGGGAAGCCGGTGAGGAACATCCGGGCCATGGGCAGGGTCATCTGCAGGTCCCTGACCATGTAAACCATGGCGTCATCCCCCGTGCCGGGTTTTTCGACGCGGGCAAAGACGTTGTCCTCGGCCCTGAAGGCGGTGATCGCCCTGCCGTCGAACAGGATCAGCCCGCGATCGCCGTCGCTGCGTTCGGCCTCGACGCGAAACCGGTCGGGGCGTTTGAGCAGGAGCCGGCGCCTTCCGCCAAACTCGATCCGCTGGCCGTCGGCCTGGATCGCGTCGTAGCCGCTGTGCATGGTCACGCTGAAAGCCGGCACCTTGGCGAGAAAATTGGCCATTTCAAGAAGGATCGCCCTGGCTTGCGGATCCTGCGCTGCAGGAGTTATCTTCGGCGTGCCACCGAAAGCCAGCGCCTGGGACGCGCCGAGTGCCAAAACGACCGCCAGCGCCGCGACTGCGGCCCCCAGAAGCCGAATGAGCCCGAAGCATGCTATTTTTTTCATCGTTTTTTCCTTCAGCTGCAAGCCGGTTCACTATCGGATCGTTCTTGGCCCCACCGGTCAAGGCCCGCAAGGCGTCGAGGGCCTGCCGTTTCACTATCCCTGGGGCGGCAAGAGGTAAAGCGTCATGGCGAAGATCAGGTAGACCATCAGCACCAACACCCCGACAAACCACGCCGATCGCCCGCTGTTGGTGACCAAAGTTGCGGTCAGGGTGGCGATCAGAATCATCACCACCGCGCCCGGCCAGAATTGCAGGTCCATCGGCGTCGGCCCGATAAAATGGCTCACGAACACCAGCAGGGGGGCGACAAAGAGGGCGATTGGGGACGCGCTGCCCAGCGCGATGCCGACGCTCAGGTCCAGCCGGTTCTTGCGCGCACCGGAAAAGGCCGAGGCGCGAAGTGACACGATCACCACACAAATGATAAGAAAAAAATATTGTATGGCCGCTTCATTTGATGGTGATAAGGAGTTTTTTAAATTCAGGGGATGAAGCCCGCCTCCATCACCGGTTGCGAGGTTACCGCGGCCTCCGCGGCCTCCACCCAGCCGCCGCCCATGGCCTTGTAGATGGTGATCAAAGACCGAAACAGCGTGTTCTGGCCGGCGGTTTTAGACAGTTCGACGTTGAACAGGCTGCGCTCCGAGTCGAGCACTTCCAAAAAGCTCGTGACGCCTTCGTCATAGCGCATGCGCGCCAGCCGTGCATAGTTTTCCAGCGCAGCGACCTGCCGGTTCAGCGATTGGAGCCTCTGGTCGGATTTGGCGCGTTCGACCAGCGCGTCGTCCACTTCGCGAAAGGCGTTTTGCACGGCTTGCAGGTAACTGAAAAGCACCTGCTGCTGAAACGCCTCGGCCCCCTTGACCTCGCCGCCGATACGGCCAGCCGTGAAAATCGGCACGGTCAGGGGAACGCCGAAATTCCAGGCCTTGGACGGGCCGGTAAAGAGATCCGACAGGTCGGTGCTCACCGTGCCGAAAGCGCCGGTCAGGGAAATGGTCGGGAAATACAGTGATTTGGCGACGCCGATCTGGGCGTTGGCGGCGATCAGGGCCTGCTCGGCGGCCCGGATGTCGGGTCGTCGCTCCATCAGGTCGGAGGGCAGCCCGGAGGGTATCCCCGGCAGCAGCAACTCGTCGATGGTGAGGCCCCGGGGGATTGGGCCGGGATTGTTGCCGAGCAGAACACTGAGGGCGTTTTCGGCCCGTGCGATGGCAAGCTCGATCTCGGGGATGCGCCCCAGGGCATCCTGGTATTCGGCCTCCGCCATGCTCACATCTATTTCGGGTATGATCCCATTGTCCAAGCGAAGTTGAAACAAGTCCCGGGTCTCACTGCGCGTCTCCACCGTGCGACGGGTGATCTCCAGCTGTTTGTCCAGCGCCAGGAGATCCACGTAGGTGCCGGCCACCGCGCTGACCAGGGTCAGCACCACCGTGCGCCGGGCCTCCTCCGTGCCGAACAGCTCGGCGCGGGCGGCCTCGCTGGCGCGGCGGTACTTGCCCCAGAAATCGATCTCCCAGCTGCCGCCCAGGAAGGCCTCGTAGTAATTGAAGGTCGTGTCCACTCCCGAGGGAAGGGGGGTCGGCCCCTTTTCCGTCATGCGCTCACGGAAAGCGCTGCCACCGGCCTCGGCAAAGGGGAACTGCCCGCCGCGGGTCGAAAAATAGCGGCCGAAGAACTCCTCGACCCGGGCCGTGGCGATCAGCAGGTCCCGGTTCTGGGCCAGGGCGGTGCGCACCAGGTCGTTCAAAACGGGGTCGTTGAACTGCTCCCACCAGGCCGTGTTGGCGAGATCCCGGGCCTCCTGCTCCTCGAAGCGCCAGGAGGCGGGCGTGTCGATGGCGGGCCGCTTGTAGTCCGGGCCCACCATGGCGCAGCCCGTCACCATGATCAAAAG
>JAWOJK010000236.1:0-10028 GCA_046481705.1 Desulfobacterales bacterium
TGGGCCGTTTCGGCCACACCGTCAAAGTTGCCCCGACGGGTGGCGTCTTCGATGCAGCGGGCGGTATTGGAAAATTCCACTAGACCGATATTGCCTGCCGCCCACTCCCTCAAGGGGGCGGCAGGCAATATCGGTCTAGTGGAATTTTCCAATACCGCCCGCTGCATCGAAGACGCCACCCGTCGGGGCAACTTTGACGGTGTGGCCGAAGCGGCCCAGGTACTGCGCGACGGTTTGGAGCGGCTTGCCCGGGATCGCGTTTGAGGGTCAAGGCCGCCCCCTTTCCCTTTTTCGAAACCTGAAAAAACATGATGGAACCAGATCTTTTCAAACGCATCAATGCCTCCCTCGAGGACATTTCGCTGCAGGTGGTGACGCTTGAGCCGGAGGACATTCCGGCCATGGGGGTTCTGCTCAACACCATCACGCTGTTGGCGGAAAACACCGCGGCCCTGCAAGACCCGGTTTTTCCGCAGATCACCGCCGGCTTGAAGGGCTACTGTGAAAAGCTCGTCTTGTGCGAGACGGCCGAAATGGCGCCCCTGGAAAAAGGCATCTGCGCCCTGCAGTCGCATTTCCGGTCGCTGGCGAGTGAAGCCCCCCAGGGCATCGACCCTTCCGAGGTGCTGGCGCTCCTGGGTACGGCCGCCGCTCAACCGGCGGCAGGGGGCGACCGTGAAGAAGCCCCTGCCGACCCGGTCTGCCCGGACCCGAGCAAGAGTCAGCTGAGCCCAGAGGATCTCCAGATTCTCTCCGATTTTACGGTGGAGTCCATGGAAAACCTCGACACCATCGAATTGAGCCTGATGACGCTCGAACAGGACCCCGAAGATATCAGCACCATCAACGCGATTTTCAGACCTTTTCACACCATCAAGGGGGTTGCCGGCTTTCTCAACCTGCACGCCATCAACCGCCTCGCCCACAGCACTGAAAACCTGCTGGACGGCGCCCGTAAAGGTGATTTCGCCATCCACAACGAGATCATCGACATCATCCTCGAATCCGTCGACACCCTCAAAAAACTCATCGGCAACGTCAAGGACAACCTCTGCGGCGACAAGGCCGACCTGGAGGGGGCCCTCGATGTGAATCCCCTGATCATCCGGATCGAAGGCTTCAATTCTCAAGCGACCAGCGGGACTGCCAAGCCGCTGGGCGAAATTCTGGTTGCCAGCGGCGCCATCAAGAAGACCGATGTGGAGCGCGGGCTGGAAAAACAGAAAAGCGCTCCCGGTAAGAAGCTCGGCGAAATCCTGATGGATGAGCGGGTGGTCGGCCCCCAGGAGGTTATCGGCGCCCTCCAGCAGCAGAAAAATGAAAAACGGGTGGTCGAACTGCAGGTCAAGGTTGACACCCACAAGCTGGACAACCTCGTCGATCTTACCGGTGAGCTGGTCATCTCGCAATCCATGCTGCGGCAGAACTATCAGCTTCTCGGCTTGAGCGACCACGCTTTCGACAAGAACCTCAACCAGCTTTCACAGATCGTCTCCGGGCTGCAGAAGATCTCCATGTCCATGCGAATGGTGCCGATCAAGAGCACCTTTCAAAAGATGGTCCGGCTGGTGCGCGACCTGTCGCGCAATTCCGGCAAAAAAGTCGACCTTAAAATGTCGGGTGAAGACACCGAGATCGACCGCAATGTCGTCGACGAACTCTATGAACCGCTGGTGCACATGATTCGCAACGCAGCCGACCATGGGCTGGAAAACCCCGCGGAGCGGCGTGCGTCAGGCAAGGATGAAACCGGTACGATTGCACTGCGGGCCTACCACCAGGGCGGCAACATCATTATCGAGATCGAAGACGACGGCCAAGGCCTCGACACCCAGCGGATTCTGAAAAAAGCGCTGGCCCTCAACCTGATAACGCCCGATGCCAAACTCAGCCAACCCGAGATTTTCGAACTTATCTTTCACCCGGGTTTCTCCACCGCCAAGGCCGTCACGGCCGTCTCCGGGCGCGGGGTGGGAATGGATGTGGTCAAAAAAGGGATTGAAAAACTGCGCGGGCACGTCGACGTCCGTTCGGTCGCGGGTCGGGGCACCACCGTCGTGATCAGCCTGCCGCTGACGCTGGCGATCATCGACGGCATGGTGGTGCGCGTGGGCAGGGAACGATACATTTTGCCGACCATGGCCATTGTGGAATCCTTCCGGCCCAAAAAGGAAGACTGCTTCACGGTTGAAGGCAAGGGGGAGATCATCATGTCCCGCGGTCAATTGATCCCCCTGATCCGTCTGGGTGACGTCTTCCATGTGGCAAGCGAAGCGCGCCACCCCTGGGACGGGCTGGTGGTGGCGGTGGAGCACAAAAACGAACAGAAAGCCCTGCTGCTGGACGAACTGGTCGGAAAAGAGGAGGTGGTCATCAAGAACCTCGGCGGCTATCTTAAAAACGTCAAGGGCCTAGCCGGCGGCGCCATTATGGGGGACGGCAAAGTGGGTCTGATTCTGGATATGGCCGGGCTCTTTGAGATTGCCCTGCAGTAGGGGGGCAAGGCATTTGTCCGCTTTCGGTTCGTACACCCGCTGATGGCCCGCACAGAAGGCCGCAACCGGGTGCCGGCACTGACCGCCCGGGCGCAACTGGGATGCAAGAGGTAAGGCCGTGAATATCATTGTTGGGGTTTCTGACATGAAGGTCAGCAGTGCGACCGATGCCGTGGTGGTGACCTATTCCCTCGGCTCGTGCATTGGGGTCAGCATCTACGATCCAGTGGTCAAGGTCGGGGGGATTCTGCACTACATGCTGCCCGATTCCAGCCTGGACAAGACCAAGGCCCAAAAAAACCCCTTCATGTTCGCCGACACCGGCATCCCGACCTTTTTCAAGGAGACCTACAAACTGGGGGCCAATCGCCAACGGATGAAAATCATCGTCGCCGGCGGCGCCCAGATTCTCGATCAGAAAGGCTTTTTCAATATCGGCAAGCGCAACCACATGGCCCTGCGCAAGCTTTTCTGGAAAAACAACGTCATGATCGACCACGAGGACGTGGGCGGCAATGTCAACCGCACGGTGAGGCTCAACATTCAAACCGGGGAAACCTTCATCAAGACTTCGGGCCGCGGGGAGATCAAGATATGAGCCACGTTCAGCAGCTGATCGACGGCATTTCGGATCTGAACCCGATGCCCCGGGTGGCGAGTCAGATCCTGACCCTGGTGGAGGACCCCAACGCCTCGACGGCCAGCCTGGCCGAGCTCGTTTTGTTCGACCCGTCCGTCACCGCAACGGTACTGAAAACCTGCAACTCGGCCTATTTCGGGTTGCCGCGGCGGGTGGATTCGGTCCACGACGCCATCAGCCTGCTGGGGTTGGACAAGATCGTGGATATCGTGCTGCTCAAGAGCAGCGTCGCCAACCTGACCCGCCGCCAGACGGGTTACGGACTGCATGAAGGCGAGCTCTGGAAGCAGGCCGTCGCATCGGCCCTGATCGCCAAAGCGCTGGCGGATAAGATGGACAAGGCGTGCAAGCACCTGGTTTTTACCGCAGCCCTGCTGAAAGATATCGGCAAGGTGATTCTGGACCGCTTTGTTGCCGGGTCGATTCAGAAAATCAATGACCTCGTTGTCAACAGCGGCTACAGCTTCAGGGAAGCCGAAAAAAGGGTGATCGGGGTCGATCACGCCGAGCTGAGCGGCCTGGTGGCCCGCAAATGGCAGTTCAGCGACAAACTGGTCTTCATTATTGCCAACCATCACCTGGCCAACCCCTCGGCGCGCCAGGACGAGGCCACCGCCATCGTTTACCTGGCGGATACGGTCTGCATGATGATCGGCATCGGCGGGGGCGTCGACGGGCTGGCGTACCGGTTTTACGACGGGGTGCTGACGCAGATGAACATCGGGGACGTCGATCTCCAGGAAATCATCGCTGACTTCGGCGCCAGCATGTATCAGGTCGAACAGCTGCTGCAGGCGGTGTAAGCGCCGTGGCATATCGGCACGCGCCCTTGAAACCGGCCGTTTTTCAAACGGCCGCCCGGCGGGGCTGCGAGCCGACCCGCCGGCACAAAGGAGACCGGAAAATGCAAGACACCATGAAAACGGCCATGTCGATCTCCATTGGCGACGTGCTGGAAACCATGTTTTTCATGTCAACTGAAATTTCGGAAGAGGAGACCCCCGCCGATTATTTCCGCTCGCTGAAAGACCGGGCCTTCGGGGGCCAAATTGATTTCAGGGGTCCCTCCAGCGGTCGGTTTCTGATCCTGATCCCGGAAACCACGCTTTACGTCATGACCGAGAGTTTCCTGGCCCTTGAACGCGATAAAATCGAGGAACGCCACCTCGGCGGCATGATCAAGGAGGTTCTCAACATGGTGGCCGGCAACACCTTCAGCACCTATAATCCCGATCATGTCTACGAGCTGGGAATTCCAAAAAGGGTCTCCTCGGAGACAGTCGCAAAGGCCCTGACCGAGCCGGGCGGGGAGACCAATTTCCTGATGGTGGATACCACTGACGGCCGTCTGGCCTTGGCCCTTTTGCATACCACCTGAAAAACGGCGGCTTCTCATGGGTGATCGGACCCTTCGGCCGCAATCGCCTGCGGATGATGCTCCAGGCAGGTGAAACCCCCAATGGGATTGAAAAAGGACCTGATGGAAAATAACATTCGCGTGCTGGTGGTCGACGACTCCGCCGTGGTGCGCAAGGTGTTTCTGGAGGAGTTGTCCCGGGAACCGGGCATCGAAGTGGTCGGGACGGCCCCGGATCCCTACGTGGCAAGGGATAAAATCGTCCAGCTCAAGCCGGACGTAGTGACCTTGGATGTGGAAATGCCCCGGATGGACGGCATCACGTTTTTAAAAAAACTGATGCGCTACTACCCGCTGCCAGTAATCGTCGTCAGCTCCCTGACCCAACGCAACAGCGCTCTTGCCCTGGAAGCCCTTGGCTGCGGGGCGCTGGAGGTGATCGCCAAACCCTGCGCGTCCTATTCGGTGGGCGATATGTGTCTGCAACTGGCCGACAAGATCCGGGCCGTGGCACGGGTCAGGGTGGCGGCCCGCAAAGCCGACAGCCCGCCCGAGGGGCCGGTGCGCAAGGCCTCCTTCGGCGCCCGCGCCATGACCGCCACCACCAACAAGATCATCGGTATCGGCGCGTCCACCGGTGGGACCGAGGCCCTGCGGCGGGTGCTGACCTCTTTTCCGCCCAACAGCCCCGGTATCCTTGTGGTTCAGCACATGCCGGCGCAGTTTACGACCTCGTTTGCGCAGCGGCTGGATTCACTCTGCGACGTCCGCGTCAAGGAAGCCCAGGATGGGGATTCGGTTGTCAACGGTCAGGTGCTGATCGCCCCCGGCAATTTCCACATGCTCTTAAAGCGCAGCGGCGCCCGCTATTATGTCCAGGTCAAGCAAGGACCCCTGGTCCACCATCAAAGGCCGTCGGTGGACGTGCTGTTCAAATCGGTGGCGGACTTCGCCGGTGCCAATGCCCTGGGAATCATTCTGACCGGCATGGGCGCCGACGGGGCCGACGGGCTGTTGCGGATGAAGCATGCCGGCGCGCGAACGATCGCCCAGGATGAAAAGAGCTGCGTGGTGTTCGGAATGCCGCGCGAGGCCATCAAGATCGGTGCGGTGGACCGTATCGTCGACATCGGTGACGTCGCCCAGACCGCCCTCAATATGATCCGCTAGATTCAAGCGCCATCCCAGCCATGGAACTGACCGCCCGACAATTTGCGTCCTTTCGCGAGCTGGTCTACCGCGAATGCGGCATCAACCTTCACGAAGGCAAACAGCAGCTGCTCCAGGCGCGGTTGTCCAAGCGGCTGAGAAAAACCGGCATTGCGCGGGTCGAGGACTATCTGCAGGTCCTCGCAAGCGACGGCGATGAACGCATCCGCTTCATCGACGCGATTTCCACCAATCACACCTACTTCTTTCGCGAAGACCAGCATTTCGCCCTTCTCGATGCCCGCCATCGCCGCATCTGGTGCGCGGCCTGCTCCAGCGGTGAGGAGCCTTACTCGATTGCCATTCACTGTCTGGAACAGGGGCTGCGGCCCGCCATTTTGGCCACCGATATTTCCACCGCGGTGCTCAAAATCGGCGAATCGGGGGTCTATCCCCTGGAAAAGGCCCGGCGTATTCCCCCCGCGGCCCTCAAGAAGTATTTCAAAAAAGGACACGGTAGCTGGGAGGGTTACATCCGGTTGAAGGACGATATCCGGCGGATGGTGACCTTCCGGCGCTTCAACCTGCTGACCGATGCGCCACCGCCCGGTGAGTTCGATCTGATTTTCTGCCGTAACGTCATGATCTATTTCGACGGCCCGGTGAAGGAAGCGGTGGTCGACAGGCTCTCGCGCTGTCTGAAACCCCACGGCCATTTCATCATTGGCGGCGCCGAGAGCCTCAATAACGTCAAGCACAGCCTCCACTACGTAAGGCCCAGCATCTATTGCAAGGGGGCCTGAGCGCCCGTTGTGCGCGCCTGGCACCCCTGCTTGAGGGGCGGCCAAAGGCGGCAGCGGTGGCTCCCCGCTTGGTGAAGCGGTAAAAACCAGAGAGTTTCGTAAAAAGCATCTCACCCCGCCGTGCGGTGTTTTTGCAGAAAGGAACCTTGATGGGCACCCGGGGATAGGCCGGGAGTTAACCATTCCGATGCGCCGCTGTTCATTCCCACCCAACCCCATGCAAAACAGCGCTTGACATTCTGGTCGATTTGCCCTGGAGAATTAAAGATCAGGATCGGTTCCACCCCTGAGGCTTTCCGCCCGGCGCAGGGCGATCACTTGGCCTGCAGCGCGCGCCCGGTGGGAAGGCTGTTTCAACCGTCTTCGGGAGATTGACCGTGGGACAGGGCCTTTACGACGGAAACGACGTCACGGCGCGGGCCGCGCTGGCGGCCGGATGCCGCTTTTTCGCCGGCTACCCCATCACCCCGGCCACCGGTATCTTCAGCCGCATGCTGGCCCTTTTGCCCCCCGCCGGCGGGATCGTTCTGCAGGCCGAAGATGAAATTGCCGCCGTGGGCTACTGCCTGGGGGCCGCCATGGCCGGGCTGAAGGCCATGACCGCCACCTCGGGGCCCGGCATCAGCCTGATTTCCGAAAACATTTCCTTCGCCATCGGCGCCGAGATCCCGTTGGTGATTGTGAATGTCCAGCGCTTGGGGCCGTCCACCGGGTCGCCGACCAGGGGCGCGGACGGGGACATTCAATTCATGCGCTGGGGCAGTTCGGGGGGGCTTCCCCTGATCGTCCTGGCACCGGCGGACGTCAGGGACTGTTTCACGTTGACGATCGCGGCCTTCAATCTGGCGGAAACCTACCGCTGCCCGGTTTTTGTCGCCGCCAACAAGGAAATCGCCGAGACAAAGGAAAATGTCGATTTGCGGCGTCTGCCGCGGCCGGCTCTGGCGGACCGCCCGCGGCCCGCAGCGGATCGGCCGTTTCTACCCTTTGACACCGCGCCCGGCCAAGACGTGCCCGGTTTCCTGCCCATCGGCGACCCGACCCTGGTTCGCCAGACCTCCTCCACCCACGGCGCCAACGGCTACATCACCACCGACCCCGATGAGATCGCCCGCATGAACGCCCGCATGGAGCGCAAGCTCGAGGCCGCCGTGGGCCGTTTCAGCTTCGCCCAGGCCGCGGTCGCACCGGCTGCCGACACCCTCATCGTGACTTACGGCGTTACCGCCCGGGCGGCCAAGGCGGCGGCGAAGCAATTGCAGGCCGAGGGCCGGCCAACTTCCCTGCTGATCCTGAAAACCCTCTGGCCGGTGCCGGTCGGTCTCATTCGTCGTCATGCGCGCACTGCCGGTCGGGTGGTGGTGGCGGAAATGAACCTGGGGCAGTACGTGCGTGAAATCGAGCGGGTGTTGCCGGGCAAGGTGGTGGTCTTTTGCGGCCAGATGAACGGCCAACTGATCACCCCCGACCGGATCAAGGCGGCGGCCCATGGCTAGCCTGCTCAACCAAAACCGTCCACCGGCCTTTTGCCCGGGGTGCGCGCATGAGACGGTGCTGCGCGGGCTGGACAAGGCCTTTCAGAACATGGGGCTTGCGGGCCACCAGATCGCCATCGTCAGCGATATCGGCTGCTCGGGCCTGTTCGACACGTTTTTCAACACCCACGCCCTGCACGGTCTGCATGGCCGCGCGCTGACCTATGCCGCCGGCATCAAGCTGGCGCGCCCGCAGCTGCAGGTCGTGGTCACCATGGGCGACGGCGGGCTCGGCATCGGCGGTGCGCACCTGCTGGCCGCCTGCCGGCGCAATCTGGACCTGACCCTGCTGATCCTGAACAATTTCAATTTCGGCATGACCGGCGGCCAGGCCTCCGCCACCACCCCGGCCGCTGCCAGCGCGGGGTCCGGGTTTTTAAACCGCCTGGAAAGGCCCATGGATGTTGGCCGGGTCTTGGCCGCGGCCGGAGCGGCCTTTGTCACGCGCGCCTCGGCGTACCAAAAAGACCTGCCCGCCCTGCTGGAGGAAGCCCTCCGTTTCAAGGGCTTCAGTGCGGTGGATCTCTGGGGCGTGTGCCCGGGGCGCTACCTGCGGGGCAATAAACTGACCCCCACGCTTATCGACGATGCCCTCACGGAATACGCCCCGATGCGTGGGCCCGTAGCCGAAAACCAGCGGCCGGAATATGGCGCGTACTATCGCAGCGTGGCCGCCGGCCTACCCGCCGCGCCGGCCCCAGCCGAAATCCCGGTGCGCTTTACCCCTCCCCGGGCCGAGCGCCATGAAGTGCTGCTTCTCGGCGCCGCCGGACAGCGCATCCGCACCGCCGGCGAGGTGCTCTGCCTGGCCGCTATGACCGCCGGGATGAATGTCACCCAGAAAAATGACCACGGCATCACCGTCATGACCGGGCCCTCGGTCAGCGAGGTGATCCTCTCACCTGAGGAAATCGGCTATACTGGCATCGATCGGCCCAGCCTGGTAATTGCTCTCGCGGCCGAGGGGGTGGCCCGCCGCAAGGCGGTTTTCGGGCAACTGGGATCAAGCGCCCGGGTTATCACCGCGGCTGATCTCGCGATCCCCGAAACCCGTGCGCGGGTCTTGCCCCTGGACTTCAAGACGCTTGGGATCGCAAAATCCGACCGGGCCCTGGCCGCCCTGGCGGTCCTGGCCAAGCGCAACCAGGTTCTTTCCCGGGACATGCTGGCTGCCGCCATGGCGCTGCGCTTTGACCCCGAGGTGGTTGCCGCCCTCGGGGAGCGGATCGACACGGTGGTTGGCTGAAATCGCCACTGGTCACCGGCGGCGCCGCTTTTACAGCCGGTGCCGCACCCCGGAGCCAAGAGCCTTGCGCCGTGCTCTGACCGCTGCTCTGCAGGGCCTCGAAAGCCATTGCCCCGGGAAACGCCGTCACGCCGCCGATCGATTTGCCCCCGCCGCCTGCCCCGCCCGGTTCAATGCGTTTCCGAGTATCCCGGTCAACCCGCCGCTGCGGCTGCAGTGGCAGTAGGGCAAAAGTTTCTGTAACCTTTTCCAGGCAAGATCGTTTTATGAATACTGATGCTATTTCCTATCGGTCCCGGCCTGTTTCAGCATTGCCGAGGCCAAGGTACACCGGATGGATAACGTAGAACCCTATGCTGTTTTTTACAGGGAAAACAAGAGCCTTCTGTTCAGGTATCTCCTTCGCCTTACCGGTGAGCGGCAGCTCGCATGGGACCTGTTGCAGGAGAGCTTTGCCCGCTATCTTGCGCGCTACGGACCCGCTTGCGCCAACGGGTCACTGCTCTACGCCATTGCCAGAAATGCCGCTCTGGACGCTTTCCGGCAGCGCGGCAGGATGCGGCCGGCTGCATCCGAACCGGCATCCGCCTGTGAAACCCCGGAGCAGCATGTGATTCAAAAGCAGTCGTGCGAGCTGCTGCTGGCTGCCCTGGAGCATTTGCAAGCCGCTGACCGCGAGCTTTTGGCGCTGGTTGTTGCCCATGAACTATCCTACCGCGACATGGGTTTACTCCTCGGGATCAGCACGGGATCCACACCTGCAGGGAGGTGAAGGCCATCGGGATCGGATCCTGCAGCCGCCC
>JAWOJK010000339.1:0-7214 GCA_046481705.1 Desulfobacterales bacterium
CCGACCTGAATCAGGTTGGCGGCCAGAGCGGCCAGAAAGGCCGCGCCCATAACCGGCAGCAGCATGACGAGAAAGCGCAGCAGGACGGTCGAACAGAAGTGCAGGCAGTCGGTTGTGCTGAATTCCGGTATCTGCTCGAAGCTCAGGCTGCTGCGGATGACCCCGGCAAGCCCCTGGTAGAGGTGGTGGCCGAAAAAATAGAGCGCCAGCACACCGCCGAGCAGCACGAAGACCGAAGGAATGTCGACGCTGCGCGCAACCTGCCCCTTTTCGCGGGCCTGCTCGCGTTTGCGCGGGGTCGCTTTTTCGGTGCGCTCCTGGAAGCCCTGTTCGGCCATCTACGGCGTTCCCATGAAGGTCAGCAGCGTTCTCAACTGCCCCGGCAGGTAGCTCAGGTAAAGGCGGGTCATCAGGCCGACGACCTGCAGCGTCAGACCGAAAAAGAAGAGGCCCACGACGATCTTGATCGGAAAACCGGCGATCAGGATATTCATCTGGGGCACGAAGCGCGCGCAGATGCCGAAGGCGGCGTCGGTAAACAGCAGGGCCACGATCGCGGGCGCCCCGATCTTGATGCCCAACGCGAACATGTTGCCTGCGCTGGCCAGCATCAGGGACAGGCAGCCTTTCTGAAGATTCAGCACGCCGGGCGCCAAAATCCGGAAGCTCTCGGCCAGGGCGGTAATCAGGACATGGTGGCCGTTTAGCGAGAGAAACAGCAGCATCACCACCATCAGGCCGATCTGGTCGATAATCGACACCTGGCCGCCGGTCTGGGGGTCGAGCACGTTGATGATCGAAAACCCCATCTGAAACCCCACCATCTGGCCCGCCAGCTGAACCGCCGCGAAAAAAAACCGCACTGCCAGCCCCAGCACCATGCCCACGAAAAGTTCGCTGATTCCCAGGACCAGCAGGTCGACGACATGCCGCGGAAAACGCGCGGGGTCCACCGCCACCACCGGAAAAAGCGCCAGGGTCAGGGCCAGGGCCAGGCTGAGCTTCACCACGCGCGGAAAAAGCGGGCTGTCAAAAATCGGGAAGAGCAGGAGCAGCACGCTGACCCGGATCAGGATCAGGACAAACACCTCGTACTGTTCCGGGGAAAAGTTCAGCAGCTCCATTTCAGCGGATGTAAAGCGGGATGTTGGTGATGATCTGCTGGGTGAAACCCACCAGCCGCTGGAGCATCCAGGGCGCAAAAAACAGCAGGCCCAGCATCACCGCCAGGATTTTGGGAATGAAGCTGAGCGTCATTTCCTGGACCGAGGTGACCGCCTGGAAGATGCTCACCACCAGTCCCACGATCAGCCCCAAACCAAGCAGCGGCATGGAAATCAGGATGGTCAGGGTGATGGCCTCCTTGGCAAAGCTGACCACGAATTCAGGCGTCATCTCACACGACCCCAAAGCTTTTGATCAGCGAGCCGATCACGATGTTCCAGCCGTCCACCAGAACGAAGAGCATCAATTTGAACGGCAGCGAGATCATCACCGGGGGCAGCATCATCATGCCCATGGACAGGAGCACGCTGGCGACCACCATGTCGATCACCAGAAACGGCACATACAGCACGAACCCGATGATAAAGGCGGTTTTCAGCTCACTGATCACGAAGGCCGGGATCAGGGCCAGCATGCCGACATCCGCTCGGTTGCGGGGCCGCTCGGCCCCGGAAACCTTCACGAAAAGCGCCAGGTCCTTTTCGCGCGTGTTGGCCAGCATGAACTTGCGCACCGGGGCCTGGGCGCTTTCGAAGGCCTGCTGGTAGGAGATTTCCTTGTCGAGGTAGGGCCGCAGCGCCGTCTGGTGGACCTGCTGCCAGACCGGCGCCATCACGAAGAAGGTGATAAAAAGCGCCAGCCCGATCAACACCTGGTTGGGCGGTGCCTGCTGCACCCCGATGGCCTGACGCAGAAAATTGAAGACCACCACCAGCCGGGTGAAGGAGGTCATCAGCACCAAGATCGCCGGCGCCAGGGAGAGGACGGTCAGCAGCGCGATGATCTGCAGGACCACGGCCACCTCTTCGGGGGTCCGGGCCTCTTCCACGCCGATCTGGAAAGCGGGCAGTGGCAGCGGCGCCGCTGCCGCGGGCGCGACTGCGGCCGTCAGCAGCGCCGCTGCCAGAAGGAGGCTGAAAACGGTCCATCTTTTGGCGTAAAAGGCCTTCATTTTGGTCTGCCTGTCATCGTGCGGCCGCTGTGCCGCTACCTTCAGGTGCACGGCCGGTCGTCCCGCTGGCGGGTCCGTTTGAAGAGCTCTTTGAAAAAGCCGGCCGAACCGGGGACCAGCGGCACGGGCGCCTGGCACCCGGCAGGCAGCCGGGCCAGGAGGGTGATGGTGTGGGGGGTCGCCCCGATCAGCAGTTTCTCGCCCAGCACATCCAGCAGGATGACCCGCTCTTTGGGCGCCACGTACTGGGTCGCAAGGGTCTTGATGATGTCGGCAGCGCCCAGCGCGCCCCGCTGGGCGAAGAGACGCCGCATCAGGTAGAGCGCCCCGATCAGCAGCGCCAGTACGATGCAGAGCATCGCGGCGCTCTTGAACAGTGAAAACCACAATTCCGGCGGTGCCGCGGCCGCCGCCGGGGAGGACAATCCGTCCATGCGCGTTCCTTGGATTTTTAGCCACGGGCTGTCACCCGGCGGCCGGCTCAGCCGAGGGTGCGGACCCGTTCCGTGGGGCTGATGATGTCGGTCAGCCGCACGCCGAATTTTTCGTTGACCACCACCACCTCGCCGCGGGCCACCAGTTTGCGGTTGATGTAGATTTCGAGGGGCTCGCCGGCCAGTTTGTCCAGCTGCACGATCGCCCCCTGGCCCAGCTGCAGGAGGTCGTTGACCAGCATCCGGGTGCGCCCCAGTTCCACCGACAACTCCAGGGGAATGTCGAGGATAAAGTCCAGATCCCGCTCCCCGCTGCCGCTGACCGCCCCTTCGGCGCCCTCGGCGGCGGCGGCCGCTGTTGTCGTGTTGTTTGCATCCATCTCGCGTCTACTCCAATCGGCTGTCAACCTTGAAGGCCTGGCATCCACGGTGGCTGCCCGCAAAGCCCTTGAATTTGGGAACGCCCTCCACCAGTCCGGTCAGGCGCTCTTCGGCGTTATTGTCCAGTTGAATCACATCCCCGACCCTGAGGTGAATCAAGCGCTCGCCCGTTATTTCGGTGGCGCCCAGCGTTACACCGAAATTCACCATGGCGGCGTGCAGGATTTCCCGCACCCGCCTCACCCAGGCCTGGTCGACTTCAAGCGCGTCGCTCTGGAAACCGGCGTTCAGCTTGTTGCGGATCGGTTCGATCATCGCGTACGGCAGGCTGACCGTCATGAGGCCCGCGCTTTGCTCCAGCTCGACCTCGAAGCGCGACACGATCACCAGGTCCGACGGCAGCAAAACCGTCGCAAACTGGGGGTTCATCTCCGAGCGCACGAAAACGGTGTCGATCACCGCCACCGGGCGCCATGCCTTTTTGAGGGCCTCCAGACAGGCGGCGACCACCTTCTGGATCATGACGGTCTCAATCGGGGTAAACTCGCGGCCCTCGATCTTGGCCTTGCCGTCGCCGCGGCCGCCGAAAAAGGTGTCGATCAGATTGTAGACCAGCCGGCTTTCCAGGACCATCAGGGCAAAACCGCGCAGCGGCTCCATCCGGAAGAGGTGCAAACTGGTGGGCACCGGCAGTGAACGGGTGAACTCGGAGAACTTCATCGTATCGGTGGCCGTCAGACCGACCCCCACACTGGTGTGCAGCAGGCTGGAGACGCCGGCCCGCATTTCTTTGGCAAGCCGTTCGTTGACAAGCTCAAAGGTCGGCATCCGGCCCCGCACCACCTGGTCCTGGCGGGCGAAGTCATAGGCCTGGACCGCCTCGGGGTCCGGTCCGGTGTCGGTTTCAGCTTCGATCTTGCCGGTGGTCAGGCCGCTCAGGAGGCTGTCGACTTCATCCTGGGAAAGAATATCGCTCATGACGCTCCCGGGCTACTGGATGACAAACTCGGTAAAATAGAGGTTTTTGACGCGCCCCTGCTGGAGGGTCTGGTTGATCCGCGACATCAGCTCGTTGCGCAGGGCAATCTTGCCGTCGATATCCTGGATCTGGTCCAGGGTTTTACTGCTGAGCAGCAGCAGGATCATGTCCCGCAGCTGGGGCAGGCGGGTGATCATCTCCTTGCCGAGCGCCTCGCTGCCGTACTCCAGGGCGATCTTGGTCTTCAGGTAGCGTTTGCCGCCCTGGTCGCCAAGATTCACCACAAAGGTGTCGAGGTCGAAAATCTGCCCGAAATCGGCGGGCGCCGACACCGTCTGGCTGCCGTCGGCCTCCTGGCCCTTGCAGCCGACCATTGCGCTGCAGACCGTCAGCACCGCCAGCAGGAGCGCCAACCAGGATTTCATTTCAACCGCAAAATTCGTTTTCACCTGTTTCTCCTTGATCACTTCGGTTTTCGCAAAATGAATTCCACCCGCCGGTTGCGGGCGCGGTTTTCCGCGGTGTCGGGGCCGGGAAGCGGACGGTGGTCGCCGTAGCCGCCCACCGCCAGGTGCGCGGGGTCGAGCCCCGGCGGCGCGCTCAGCAGCTCATAGACACTCAGGGCGCGTTCGAATGACAGCTCCCAGTTGGACCGGAAGCGGCCGCCGACCACCGGCTGGCGGTCGGTGTGGCCCATGATCAGGATCTCGTTGGCCGCATAGCGCAGGGTCTGTTTGATGCCATCCAGGATCGGGCGCTTTTGCGGATGGATCTCGGCTTCACCGGATGCGAAGAGATGGTCCGCGTCCAACGAGATCACCACCCCGCGCTGGTCTTCGGAAACCGACAGCAGATCGAGGACGGCGGCCATCTCGGGGTTTTCGGACTTCAGCCGCTGGATGCCGTCCAGGAGTTCGACCGCCTCCGCCACCAGGCGACTGTTGCTGAGCGTTTCGATCTGGGGGGCACTCTGCTCGTCGCCGATGGGATTGGACCTGGTGTTGGCAGCGCTGTTGCCCATGGGGCCTTGGGTGACCGCGGTGATGTTGAAGATGGTGCGCACTTTGCCGGTATCCATGGACTTCATCGTCAGCAGGAGCACGAAGAAGGTCAGCAGCAGCATAATCAGGTCGCCGAAAGTGACCATCCAGGCATTGGGGTCGGCCTGCCCGGCATCCTGCGCCCCGATTTTCCTGCCGCCGCTTCTGCCCACCGTTCCGTTCCTTTCGCCTGTCGAAGATGCGCCCTCTGCGGCAAGGTCCGAACGCCCGCAGTTACCTGAACACCCTGAAGAAAAACGATTTGAAGGTGAAGCCGCTGTGGGGTTTTTGGAGGCCCCGGGGCTGCACCAACAAGACGTCCACCCGCTGATTGAGCGCTCGGCCCTCGCGGGTGGTGTTGGCGGCCACGGGCTGGTAGGCCCCCCGCCCGTAGGCCGTGATGCGCTCGGCCGACACCCCTCCGACGTCGATCAGAAACCGCAGCACGCCCAGCGCCCGCTGGGCCGACAGGGCCATATTGGATCCGGGCTGCGCGGGGTCCGGCGGGGAGTCGTCGGTGTGGCCGCTGACCTCGACGGGGGCCTCGGTTTCCAGGATCAGGGTCGCGAGCCGCTCCAGAAAGGGATGCGCCGTCGGCCGTATTTGCCCCGCCGGCCCCTCGAAGAGCCCGTCGGCCGGCAGCGACACCAGGCTGCCGCGTTCTGAGCTCCGGATCCGGACATGCTGAGCCAGATGGTCGGCGGCTTCCAGCAAGGGGGCAAAGTCTATCTGGCCCGCCGGCGCCGGGAGGGGGGGCAGGAGCGAAGGGCTTTGCTTGCGTTCGAGAAAACTGTAACCGCCGGAAAGACCCGCGAAGCTCTCCAGCAGCGATCCCAAGGCCTGCCGCTGTCGCTGCTCGTCCACCACCGCGATGGCGTTGAGCAGAATGAAAAACGCCAGCAAAATGATAAAGAGCGAGACCGTCATCACCTGAATCAGGTTGGTGCCTGCGATTTGGGTTTGTTTCTTTTTGCGGGCCATCCTGCCGTCCCTCGGGGCTTTCCGCCGCTGGGGGGATTACTTGAAGTGCGTCTGTCGCTGGCTGGGTGAGACATAAGCCAGCATCTTCTGCTCGAGGATCCGCGGGTTTTCGCCCTTGGTGAGGGAGATCACGCCTTCCGTGATCATCTCCTTGGCCAGCGTTTCCTCCTTGCTGCGGGTCTTGAGCTTTCCGGCAATCGGCATGCAGACCAGGTTGGCGATCAGTGAACCGTAAAATGTGGTCAACAGCGCCACGGCCATCGCCGGCCCGATGGCGCTGGGGTCTTCCATGGACTGCAGCATCTGAACCAGCCCGATGAGAGTCCCGATCATCCCCAGGGCGGGGGCGAAGGTGCCCATGGTGGTGAAAATTTCGGCGCCCAACTGGTGACGCTCGCGCAGGAATTCGATTTCGGTCTCCAGGATGTTCTGGATCGATCCGGGCTCAAGGCCGTCCACGGACAGCTGCAGACCCTTTTTGAGAAAAACGTCCTCGACGCTCTTGACATCCTCCTCCAGCGACAGGATGCCCTCGCGCCGCGACTTGTTGCCAAAGCCCACGAACTGCTCGACGATCTTCTCCACCGAGGCGGTCTTACTCAAAAACACGTTTTTGACCACCCGCAGCGCCCCTAAAACGTCTTTGAGGGGGTAATTGATCATGGTGGCCCCCAGGGTTCCGCCCACGACGATCATCAGCGAAGGCACGTTGATGAACAGCGAGAGTCCGCCCCCCATGATGATCGCAATCAACACCAGCCCAAAGGCGGACACCGTTCCCAGAAGCGTGGCTATGTCCATGAGAGTCTCTTTTCAAGATCGGTGGATTGAAGATTTTGCCAGTGGGAGCGACGAAAACCGGCGCGGATAGAAAACTGAGGAGGGGTTGAGCAACAAGCATGCCAGGAGGGTTGCCCGCAGCGACCGCGGAAAGGGGCGAGGGGGCCGGCGGTGCGGGGCTGAAAAGGGCGTGCATCCCTGAAGGAGACACCGCGGCCGGCCGGCGGCGCGGCCCGCAAACGGGTCTTGGGGCAGCGGCGGCTTGTCAAAATGGCGGAGCAGGTGTCAAATCTCTGACGACAACCGGGAAGGCCCAAGCGGGGACGCAAAAGCCCCCTTTCCCGGCCCCTCCCGGCTGCCCTCGACCCGCAGGCTGCAGTGCTTCGCCCAATATCAACGGCGGCTCCGGATTGTCTTGCGGTTCTGTTCGGACTTGCATCCAG
>JAWOJK010000387.1:0-10799 GCA_046481705.1 Desulfobacterales bacterium
ATCGTCGAGGGTAGGATTAGTCCCCATGGGGGACCAAGAGAAACGTGGGTAATGCAGATGCTGCGCGCTAACGGAAAATGGATATGGGACTATTTCAAAGGAATTCAGTGCTGCAATAATGCTGCAAAAAGAAAAAGGGGCCACAGCACAATCGCTGTAACCCCTTGATTTAATTGGTGCGCCCGGCAAGATTCGAACTTGCGACCTACGGATTCGTAGTCCGGCACTCTATCCAGCTGAGCTACGGGCGCAAATCAATTTTAGTTGAAATTCGAGAGCTTAATAGGCTAAAGTGCCCCGGTTGTCAATGATTAGTTAAAAATTTTAGTGAGGTTCACGGGTGTAATCCGGCGGGTGCCGCCCCCTCGGCCGATGCCTTCCCAACACGGTCTTTTATGCCAATCGATCCTGTCGACATGATGCAGCATGCGCTGGCTGAAGCCCGCAAGGCCGCAGCAATGGATGAAGTGCCGGTGGGCGCCGTGCTGGTCTCGGCAACAGGGGAAATTCTTGCCAGGGGCCACAACCAGCCGGTCACCCGAAACGACCCCACGGCGCATGCCGAAATCCTGGTGCTTCGCCAAGCGGCCGCAAAAATCGGTAATTACCGCCTGCCGGGCACCACCCTGTATGTAACCCTCGAGCCTTGCGTCATGTGCATGGGCGCACTGCTGCACGCCCGGGTGGCACGGGTGGTGTTCGGGGCGCCGGACCCCAAGGGCGGCGCGGCGGAGAGCCTTTACCAGATTGCGGCGGACGACCGCCTGAACCACCGGATCGAGACCGTGAGGTGCGTCTGCCTGGCGGAATGCCGAACAATTCTTCAGGCTTTTTTTCGTTCGCGTCGGAAATCTATTGCAAACTCCTTGTCCATGCCATAGGAAATGAAAGTTTTGCAACATCCAAGGGCGGAATACCAATCCGATCGAAAGAAGGAGAAACCGGTGGCGAACATTGTGGTTGTTGGCACTCAATGGGGAGATGAAGGCAAGGGCAAAATCGTCGATCTTTTAGCTGAATTCGCCGACAGTGTGGTGCGCTTCCAGGGCGGCAACAACGCCGGGCACACCATGGTGGTCAAGGGTCAGCAGTTTATCAGCCATCTCGTGCCGTCGGGGATTCTACAGAACAAGACCTGCTTTATCGGAAACGGCATGGTGGTCGATCCGGAGGTCCTGATCGAGGAGATCGAGTATCTGAACGCCTGCGGGGTAGCCGTCACCCCTGAAAATCTGCGGATCAGCGAGAGAGCCCACGTCATCATGCCCTACCACAAACGGATCGACAATGCCCGCGAGCGGCTCAAGGGAGACAAGAAAATCGGCACCACCGGCCGCGGCATCGGCCCCTGCTACGAAGACAAGGCCACCCGCCGGGGGATACGCTTCGCGGAGTTGATGAGCGCCGATCTTTTCAGGGAGCGGCTGACCCCCATTCTGGATGAAAAGAATTTCTACCTGAAACACTATCTGAGGGACGAGCCCCTGTCGTTTGAGGCGATCATCAGGACTTACGAGGGGTTTGCCCGCAAACTGGCGCCCTTTGTCACCGACATCTCGGTGGAATTGTCGCGGTCCATCGCCGATGGCGCCCAGGTGCTGTTTGAAGGCGCGCAGGGCACCCATCTCGACATCGATCACGGCACCTACCCGTTCGTGACCTCTTCCAACACCGTTGCCGGCAACGCCTGCAACGGCGCCGGCGTCGGGCCGCGGGTGATCACCGGCGTGCTGGGGATCGCCAAGGCCTACACCACCCGGGTCGGCGAAGGCCCCTTCCCCACCGAACTTTTCGACGAGACCGGCGATCAGCTCCAGCAGCGCGGGGCGGAATTCGGCGCCACCACCGGCCGCAAGCGCCGCTGCGGCTGGCTGGATACAGTCATCGTGCGCAACGCCGTCCGCCTCAACAGCTTAAGCGGCCTGGCGATCACCAAGCTTGATGTTCTCGGCGGCCAGGAGCAGATCAAGATCTGCAACGCCTACCGCCACAACGGCCGGGTATTGGAGGAATTTCCCACCAGCCTCAAAATTCTGGCGGAATGCGAGCCGGTGTATGAGACCCTGCCCGGTTGGTCCGAAGACATCCGCGCCGTCCATCGATTCGACGATCTGCCGCCAAACGCCCGCGATTATCTCAAACGCATCGAAGCGCTGACGGGCGTTTCGATTGAGATCGTGTCCGTCGGTCCCGGGCGCGACGAAACCGTTATTCTCAAAAACCCGTTCGCCCGCTGACGATCCATCGCACCTCGCCCAACCCAACGGGCCTTTGGAAAACGCCCGCGCAGGCTGCCAGCCTTTCGAGGGATGAGCGCCGCTTGGGTCACGTGGCAGCGTCTTTGGGATGCGAACGGGGGAAGCCTCCGGGCTTTTTGCAGCCTCCTCAACTTTTGATTGACAACCGCCCGTTTGTGGCTTAAAAAAAGCCCACTTGTTGTCGGGACGTGGCTCAGTCTGGTAGAGCACAGCGTTCGGGACGCTGGGGTCGCTGGTTCAAATCCAGTCGTCCCGACCACAATAAAAACGATTAGTTAGGGCGCCTCCCGGGGCGCCCTCTCTATTTGATCGTGCTAAGGGTCCCAGAAAAAAATAATTCCACATCTTGGTTGTCTTTTGGCCCGTCACCGGCGTTACACCCGCCGACACATATCTGGGGATATGCGCCGACGGATCTGCCTTGGAGACGAACCAAAATCCGGCGCCATATTGTGGAATTATTTTCTTCCGCAGCCCGAAGTGTTTTGGCAGTGGTGTGAAAATGGCGTTTATGAGGGCTATCCGCCGCCCTTGGACGATGCCGTTGTCGATCCCTTCTACCCCGTGGCGGCCCCGTTTTAAATTCCTGTTGGCACGTGTTGTTCGTCGCGTCATAGGATTTTAATGTTCTGGAATCAAGACGAATTTTCCCACGTGTTCTTTTTTTAGAAACTGCTTTTGCGCTGCAACGATGTCGATGAGCGGATAGGTCGCGGCAACAATCGGGCGGATCTCGCTATTTTCGATGTAGCGGACCAGGTTGGGAAATACCGGTTCATCCCAGGCGGTTGTGCCGACGAACGAGATGTCCTTGAGGTACATATCGCGCATATCGAAACTTACGATAGGGCCGGCAATCGCCCCCGAGGAGGTCAGCCGGCCGCCCCGTTTGAGCAGTTTTATCATCGTTCCGAAGTTTTCCCCGGCAACATTGTCGACGACGACGTTGACGCTCTGTTCACCGAGTTCGGCGATGAGGTCGGTACTCCGGTCGAAAAGGGTGTCGATCCCAATGTCATCCATTCGCGCGTGCTTTTCACGGCCGGCAGTGCCCATTACTCTGGCGCCGCGCCTCTTGGCCAGCTGCACCGCGGCGGAGCCGACGCCTCCTGAAACCCCGGTGACAAAAACGATGTCCCCTGATATCACACCGGCCCTGTGGAGCATGTTTTCCGCGGTGCCGTAAGCGCAAGGGATCGAACCGAGTTCGGCATCGGACCAGCCGCAGTCGACCGGAAACACCTCGCTGCCCCAGACCTTCACGTATTGGGCAAAAGCACCGTCGAAATCCGATCCCATCCAGATGTTTTCCAGAGATTGAAAGTCGAACTTGCGGATGCAGGGGCGGACCAGTACCCGCCTGCCGAGGAGTCGCTGGGCGTCTGCATCTGCCTTGACGACGATACCGCAGCAATCAGTGCCTTGAATGAAGGGGAAAGGCGTCGCTTTGTCCCAGCCGCCGTCCGCCTTTTCGTGATGGGTGGTGTCGCTGGAACTTGAGGTTTCGATGGTGGATTTGGTCACGTTCGATGAGTACCACCCCAATCGGGTATTGATTTCCGTGTTGTTCATGCCCGCTGCCAGGACTTTGATGAGGATTTCTCCCGGTTTGGGGTTCGGCATCGGAACATCCGTGTAGACCAGTTTCTCGAAGCCGCCGTTGCCGGTGGTAAGAACGGCTTTCATGGTGCGATTAGTCATTTCGTCCCCCTGGTAGTGGTTTTCGTGCCGTTGCTGTACGTTGGCAACAGTCTTTTAATAACATACCATGGAAGCACTCCCCTTGCCAGGTTGAATGGTAAGCCGCCTCATTGGCAGGATCACTTTGAGCAATGATTTGCATTCAAAATAAATTTGCAGGAGGTTTCCTGAGCCTTGTGGCGAAAGATTAATTTTTTACGACAAACCGAGAAATTTGATTTGGTTTAAAAATTTTGTTAACATAAATTTCGTCGTGAAATTGTTTTGGAGCCAGTATTGTGTCCGAGATGGGATACCCGTAGGTGTTTCCGATCAGGTACTGATCAAAGAGCAAGCGATCAGCGCTCCAAAAGCCCAATTCTGCGTTGCACCGCATCTCAAAGTCACCGGGGCATGCAGTATTGCGTACAATTCTAGAGATTTACGCGCCGTAAATTTAACCTTTTTCGAGACCGTCTGTTTTTTGACTTTTTACCGCGAGCCTTACCGAGGAGTATTATGCAGGATAGGGGGAAGACAATAATGATTTCAACGAGTAATCCGCCTTTTCCTGCCATGCCTGGAGACGGAATTTGAGGATGCGCACCATGGACAAAATCGTCATAAAAGATCTGTACAAGCTTTTCGGCCCCAGGCCGGAAGAGGCGCTGCAGATGGTCAAGGAAGGGCGCAGCAAGGAAGAGATCATGGAAAAGACCCGTCACGGGGTCGGGGTGGCCAACGTCAACTTCACCGTCAGCGCCGGGGAGATTCTCGTGGTTATGGGCTTGTCCGGGAGCGGCAAGTCGACACTGGTGCGTTGCATCAACCGCCTGATCGAACCGACGGCAGGGAAGGTCTATGTCAACGGCGAGGATGTCACCGCTTTAAACCGCAAAGGCTTGCGGGAGTTTCGCCAGAAGCATTTTGGCATGGTGTTCCAGAATTTTGCCCTTTTCCCCCACCGCACGGTAGTCGCCAATGTCGAGTACGGGCTCGAGGTGCAGGGGGTAGCAGCGAATGCGCGGCGCGATGCCGCGATGCAGGCGCTCGAACAGGTGGGTCTCAAAGGCTGGGAGGATTCCATGCCCGATCAGCTTTCCGGCGGCATGCAGCAGCGGGTCGGGCTTGCCCGGGCGCTGGCCCTCGATGCCGACATCATGCTGATGGACGAGGCCTTCAGTGCCCTTGACCCCCTGATTCGCCGGGACATGCAAGACGAGTTGCTTGATCTTCAGGAGAAGGTGAAGAAGACCATCGTCTTCATCAGCCATGACCTCGATGAGGCAATTAAGCTCGGCGACCGGATCGTGCTGATGAAGGACGGTGCGATAGTTCAGCAGGGAACGGCCGAAGAGATTCTCACCAACCCGGCCAACGACTACGTCGCCAAATTCGTCGAAGATGTCGACATGTCCAAATTCCTTACCGCCGAGAGCGTGATGAAGAAATTCGAGACCATGGCCTATCTGAAGACGGACGGCCCGAAGGCGGCCCTGCGCAAGATGCAGGCTGCCGGCATCTCTTCGATTTTCGTTCGCCAGGACGACGGGCGGGTGGTCGGCATCGTCACCGCCAAAGGTTGCAGGAAGGCCGCCGACCGCGGCGAGAGGACGCTGCACAACGTCCTTGATACAAACATCTGCAAAGTTGCCAAAAACACCCCCGCAAACAACCTCTTTGCTTTGCTGACCGACAACCCACATCCCCTGGCCGTGGTCAATGAGACAGATCATCTGGTCGGAGTGATCGTTGCCGGTACTCTGCTCGCCAAACTCGCCGAGGTGGGCCAGGTCGAAAACAGTGGCGGGGACGAAACCCTATCGGTGGCTCAACAGCAAGCATAAAGGCGAGCGATGGTGATGGAATTTCCCGAAACGATAGACATTCCCCTCGATGTCTGGATCGACGCCGCGATGGACTGGGTGCTTAGCACCTTCGGCACCTATTTCGACGTGGTGGGCAGCGTTATCCTCTATTTCATGGTCTATATCGAGCGTTTTTTCCTCTGGCTGCCCTGGCCGGTTCTGGTGATCGGCGTCGGGCTGCTGGCCTGGCGGGTGATGGGCCGCTGGTGGTCTGGGCTGATCATGGGCGCGATGATGTTTTTCATCGGTGCGCTGGGCTTCTGGAAACTTGGGATGATGACTTTGTCCCTGGTGGTGGCGTCGGTGATTATCTCCCTTGCCATCGGTATCCCGCTGGGCATCGCCATGGCGTCGAGCGACCGGGTCGAGGCGTTGATGAGGCCCCTGCTCGACGGCATGCAGACCATGCCGAGCTTCGTCTACCTCATCCCCGCCCTGATGCTTTTCGGTCTCGGTAAGGTGCCGGCACTGTTCGCGACCATCATCTACGCCGTGCCGCCGGTGATCAGGCTTACCAATGTCGGTATCCGGGAAGTTTCCGAGAGCGTCATCGAGGCGGCCCACGCGTTTGGCTCGAGCTACTGGCAGATCCTGTTCAAGGTGCAGCTGCCCCTGGCCAGACCGACCATCATGGTGGGCATCAACCAGACCACGATGATGGCCCTGGCCATGGTCGTCATCGCCTCGATGATTGGCGCCAAAGGCCTCGGCCTCGAGGTGCTCCTGGCGATCAACCGGATCGAGGTGGGAAGAGGCTTCGAAGCTGGTTTATGTATTGTCTTCATGGCAATTATCATCGATCGCATCACCTTTGCCATGGCGGACAAGAAAAAAAGCAGGTAGTTCGGGCAGCACTTTTTTTATCAACATCACATCACCGTAAAGGAGGAGCCATGAAAGGAATGAAACAAGTTGTCTTGGTTGCTGTATTCATTGCCATGGGTATCGGCGCCAGCGGCACTTTCACCGCTGCGCTGGCGAAGAAGACCATCGTCTTCGCCGATTTTGGCTGGGACAGCGTACAGGTACACAATCGCATCGCCGCCTTCATCATCGAAAAGGGATTAGGCCATCCGGTCAAATATGTCCAGGGTGAGACAATCATCCTCAACACCGCCCTGATCCAGGCCAAAGGCGGCGAGGCGCCGAATGTCAATATGGAAACCTGGACGGAAAACTGGCAAGAGCTTTATGACGAGGGGCTGGCCAAGGGTCAGGACCCGAATTCCAACGACGGATTCGTCCTCCTTGGGGCAAACTTCCCTAACAGCGTTCAGGGGTGGTACGTGCCCCGCTACGTGGTGGAAGGCGATGAGGAGCGCGGCATCAAACCCATGGCGCCGGGCCTGAAGTCCGTAGCCGACCTGCCCAAATACTGGGAGCTGTTCAAGGATCCCGAAGACCCCTCCAAGGGCCTGTTCCACAGCTGCATACCCGGCTGGGCTTGTGCCGAGATCAACGAGAAAAAATTCGAAACATACGGCATCAAGGAAAACTACAACATCATGCAGCCCGGCTCCGGCCCCGCTCTTGCCGCATCCATGGAGACTGCCTACAAGCGCGGCAAGCCGTGGTTCGGCTATTACTGGGCGCCGACCTGGGTACTGGGCAAGCTCGACATGTATCAACTCGAGGAACAGCCCTTTGACCAGGAGATCTGGGACACCACCCAAGGGTGTGCATACCCCCCAGTGAAGTGTGAAATCATCGTCCACAAGAATCTGCCCAAAGAGGCTCCCGAGGTGGTGGCATTCCTCAAAAACTACAAGACGACGCTCGATATCAACAACAAGTTTCTCGCTTACATGCAGGACAACAAAGCCGATACCACAGAGGCGGCCATGTGGTTCTTGAAGAACTACGAGGACCTTTGGACCGGTTGGGTGGACGATGAGATCGCCACTAAAGTGAAAGCGGCGATGTAGGGGCCGCGGAAACAAATAATACCACCAAATGGCGCATGATTTTGGTTCGTCACCCCTAATGCACATCCGGCGGCGAATATCCCGATATGGGTCGGCGGATACAACACCGGTGACGGACCAAAAGATAAGCAAGATGTGGCATTATTTTTTTCCGAGCCCTTTACGATCTGGCGAGATACAATCGGCAGTGCCTTTATCACCTGGACCTGGTCGGATGGCACATACAGCTGCAACGGCCATTTTTCCATAAACTTGGGCCGCCGGAATCAGAACACCCCCCGATACGATGCCTCCGGTGATTGGGAATACGACGAAAGCGCTTGCTGGAACACCTGCGGGGAGCCCAATCCCTCCGCCGAATCCGGCACCCTTGCCATCTCCCAGGACAACCAGCGAATATCGGCCACCGACGAACTTGGCCAAAGTTGGAATGGATTCATTGACGGAACCACTTACACACTGGTAGACTCTTATGCCGAAGACAACGGGGTGACGTCGGTAATCTGCGCGATCAACCTGACCTCCGCCGAGCAGGGCTCCGGCAGATGTCAGTGGGTCTGGGACCGGGACGGCAACTCCAGCAACTATTGCAACGGCGGTTTCAAATCTTGTTGCTGGATTAACCCTCTTCAGCACAACTTTCCCGGCTTGCCATCGCCGGTCTGAATATAAAATCAAAAAGTTTCAGACGAAGCCTCGCGTTCAAAATGCTGGGGTCGCCGGTTCAACTCCACCCATCCCGACCACATCTACATCCATAACCGAGGCGGCCTTCGCGGGCCGCCTTTTTTTGTCCGCGGCTTACAACAGCCCGCTGTAGTGCCCGCCGTCCACCAGGAGGCTGTGGCCCGTGATAAATTTGGCCAGCTGGCTGGCCAGAAAAGCCGCCGCCGCACCGAAATCAGAGGGGTCGCCCATGGTTTTAGTCGGAATCGCGGCCACCATTTCGGCCGCCACCGCCAACTCGCTCTTGCCTTCGCGGGCGGCGCGGTCCTGCACCAGTTGATCGATACGCGATGTTTTATGGGTGCCCGGCAGCAGGGCGTTGACCGTTATCCCGAAGGGGGCAAGTTCCGTCGCGACGGTTTTCAGAAAACCCGTCAGGCCCGCGCGCGCCATATTGGAGAGCAGCAAACTGGCGATGGGCTGTTTGACCGATATGGAGGTGATCGCGATGACCCGCCCCCAGCCCTTGGCCTGCATCGCCGGCACCGCGCCGTGAATGAGATGCACGGCGCTCATCAGATTGAGGTCGAGCGCCTTTTGGTAGTCCTCAATCGGGGTGGAGGCGAAGTTGCCTGGCGGCGGACCGCCGGCATTGGTCACCAGGATTTCCGGGTCCCCCAGGGACTGCCGCACGCCCTCCAGCAAGCGCCCGATCTCCTCCACGCGGCTCACATCAGCCGCGAATCCCAGGACCTCGGCGCCGGTTTGGGCGGCGATTTCCTCGGCGGCGCGCCTCGCCTGCCCCCCGTCACGGGAACAGATCGCCACCCGGCAGCCCTCCGCGGCCAATCCCTCGGCGCAGCCCCGGCCCAACCCACGGCTGGCGGCGGTCACCAGCGCGATTTTACCATTGATACCCAGTTCCATCTCCCCACCTCCTTGACCTGTTTATTTGAACGGATTGCCCCCGCCGGGGCCCGCCGCCCCCCGGGAATTTTGCCCATCGGGATGTTCCCCCAATTGGGCTGTTTTTTTGCTGTTTTCTGAACTATCCCAATTTTAAGCAGAAGAGCGCCGCCTTGGCAAGCAGCACCGAAATGGCGCAAGCGCCGAGGCCTGAAACTAGACCCGGGAAAGCCAACCCCCGCGCCGCAGCCCGTCCGCGGGGCAGCGCGCGCTTGCATTCAGCGCGGCTTTGAACCATAATGCGGTCCAAACGCGTTTCCGGGCGCCCGCCTGGGTCGGACGCCCTGGCCGCGAATTTGCCGCAAAGTCGCTGAGATGTCCAAAACAGACTATGAACTGCGCCTGCAATCCACGGCTACCGGGGTCGGGTATTTTGCCTGTGTGCCGGTTGCGACGCCTTCCTTTGAAGACGCCGTGGCCTACCTGCGCCGGAAACCACTGGACAGCTTCATGCACAAATTTGCGCTGGATCAAGTGGGGGCTTTCGATCCGCAAAAAATTCGGGCGCTGCTGGCGCAGGCCGATGGCCGCGACCCGGTCATGGAAGCCCTGCTGCACGAGGCGATTCTGCTGCGCCCCGATCTGACCGACTGCCGCAGCGCCCTGGACCCCGGGCGCACCCGCGTTCTGGCGGCCCACACGCCGCAGATCTTCATCTCCTCCCACCAGCGCCCAAACCGCGCCTGCCAGCAGCAGTGGACCCGCATTTTCGCTGACAACCTGCTCGACCACCGCCCACTTCCCGAACCGGCGCAAACCCGCCTGCCCGCCGGCTACGACGCCGCAATGCTGCCCCGGGGGCCGGTCGTTCACGTCAAAACGCTGTGGACAGCCGCGCCGGAGGTCCACCAGCAGACGCCCGCACCATCCCCGGAGACCACGGCCGCGACGGTCCTGGCACGCCTGGAGCAGCTGGAGTTGCTGGCGGATGTCGAAATGCGCCATGTCGCCTCCCTCAGCCCCATCGAGCTTTTGCGCAAGTGGCACCTCAAAACGAAGGTCCGCAGCGGCAAACTAAACTTCACCTTTTCAGGCATCCAGACCAGCTACGGACGGGGTCTGAGCCTGCAGGCGGCCAGGGCCTCCTACGCCATGGAAATCGTAGAGCGTTGCTCGGCCTTTGCCAACTTCGACATCGACAGGGTTCCGGGCTTAGCGACGCCCTGCGCCCTGGTCAGGGCACGCTGGAGCGACTTGCGCGCGGATGGCGCCACCGCGCTGGATCCCAACACGCTGGGCCTGGAGGCGCCCTACCGCAACACCCCGCTTCACTGGCTGCAGGGCCTGACCGCCAGCGGGCAGCCGCTGTGGGTGCCGGTCCAGAGCGTCTTTCTTTTCTGCAACCTGGACGAAGCCCAGCTTTTCAGCGGATTGGGCTCCACCGGCCTGGCTTCGGGCAACACGCCCGCCGAAGCCCGGGTGAGCGCCCTGCTGGA
>JAWOJK010000074.1:0-3627 GCA_046481705.1 Desulfobacterales bacterium
TGAGCGCGCCCTTGATATTGGCAATCAAGCCGAGCACAGAAGTCGGCCGGAAGAGAATCGAAGACTATCTCGATGATCAGGAGCCGGGCCGCTTCAGTGCCGCTACCCTCAAGTCGGCGGCCCAGAACATCCGCTCTTCCTGGACCCAATCCGCACATCTTTCCGGCCGGATAAAAAAGATTCGAATCAAGGCCGTGGCAACACCGGGAGCTGCCGCCTACGCGCTGCTTCTCGGCTACCTGTGTCCTAATCGTCAGTTTATGACACAGCTCTCGTAAGAAAATTGGGTGACACTCCAGAGTGTAAGAACCTACTACACAGAAAGGAGTGAACCTGATGAAAAATCCCAAGACAGCGGCGGCCGGCCGAAGAGGCAAGAAGCCGGCCCGCACCCATGCCTACCCATTTGAGTTTCGGCTTAGAGTCGTTCGCCTGCACCTGGAAGAGGGCTACAGCCGGCTGCTTCTGGCCGAGCAGTTTGGCATCAGCACGCATTCGATTCAGCGGTGGGTTAGGGCTTACCGGGATCACGGGGACGAGGGGCTGCACCCCAAGCCGCGCTCCGGTGGCAGCGGACGCCGGGTGCCGGCGGAGGTCTGTCAGCGGATGGTGGACGTTAAAGCCCGTCATCCGCACTACGGCCCTCGCCGGATCGCCGATGTGCTGCGGCGCTTTTTTCTGATGCCGGCCAGCGCCTCGACGGTCCACCGCGAGCTCTCCTCGCGGGGGCTGACGGAAAAGGGTCGGCGCAAGCCGGCAAGGAACCCCTCCAAGCCGCGGTTCTTCGAGCGGACCCGCCCCAACCAGATGTGGCAAAGCGACATCATGACCTTCCGACTTGCGGGACGAAATGCGTATCTGATCGGCTTTATCGACGATTACTCGCGCTACATCACGGCCCTGGGGCTCTACCGGAGCCAGACCGCGGCCCAGGTGCTCGAGACCTACCGCCGTGCGGTGGCCGAATACGGGGTGCCGCGGGAGATGCTCACCGACAACGGCCGGCAGTACACCAACTGGCGGGGAAAGACGCGCTTTGAGCGCGAGATGAAAAAGGACCGGGTCAAACATATCCGGTCGCGTCCGCACCATCCGATGACGCTGGGCAAGATCGAGCGGTTCTGGAAGACGATCTTCGGTGAGTTTCTCCAGCGGGCGCAGTTTGGCAGCTTCGAGGAAGCGGCAGAGCGCTGCGCCCTGTGGGTCAAGTATTACAACCACAAGCGCCCCCACCAGGGCATCGGCGGGCTGTGCCCGGCGGACCGGTTCTTCGAGATCGCCGGCGATTTGAAAAAGGCCCTTGAGCAGGGGATTGAGGAAAACGCCCTGGAGCTGGCGTTGCGGGGCCGGCCGGTGGACCCGTTCTACATGGTCGGGCGCATGGGCGGCCAATCGGTGGTGATCCGGGCCGAGAAGGGCAAGGTGAAGATGCTCGTCGACGGCCAGGTTGCCGAAAAGGATAAAGAACTTGTCTACGATGCGAGAAAGGATATAGACCATGAAGACCAAGGCGCGCAGGACATTCGAAGCGCAACAGAAGATCACGGCCGTGTTGTCGCTGTGGACCGAGAGGCGAACGCCGGCACAGGTTTGCCAGCAGATGGACATCAGCCCGACGCTGCTGGGCCAGTGGCAGAACCAGGCCATCGAGGGGATGCTCTCGGCGCTGGGCCCCAAGCGCAGCGAGCCTTTGCCTCCGCTGAACCAGCGCCTGACACGGCTGATCGAAAAGAAGTTGGCCGACCCGAGTGGCAAGCTGGAGAAGCGTCTCAAGGCGATCCAGAAGGCCAAGCCGGCGGCAGCGAGCTGACAGCGGGGAGCTGCGATGAGAAAAGCGCCATCAAAGTCCGACAGCGCCCGGCTGAGGGCCGAGCTGATTATGAAGGTGCGCTGCGGGATCATGACGGCCCGGGAAGCCTCCACGCGGTTGGGGGTGTCGCGCAAGACCTACTACAAGTGGGAAGAGCGTGGCTTGGCGGCGCTTCTCGATGGGGTGGCGGATCAGACTGCGGGCCGCCCGCAGAAAGTGGTGGACGCACGCCAGGAGGAACTCGAGCACCGGCTTGTCGCCGCGCAGCGCCAGTGTGCGCTGCTGGAGCACAAGATGGCGCTAAAGGACGTGCTGATGGGCCTGAAGCTGGAGACCGGCAGCGACCGGGCGAAAAAAAAATGAGTCCATCCGACAGGCACTGGTCATGATCGAGGAGATGAAACGCAAATTTTCGATCTCCTATGCCGGGGCGGCCCGGCAGATGGGATTGAGCCTGACGACGCTGATGCGCTGGAAGCGGCGGCTTGCCGGCGGCCGGGTGGCGGTCGAAAAGCGCGGTCCGAAGAAGGTTGCGCCGCTGGAGCTGGATGCGCTCAAGAAAGAGATCGCCGAGCTGGATCATGGCAGGCGCCGCAGCCGGGGCACCGGCAGGCTCTACGGTGCCTGGCGCGGCCAGATCTCCCGGCGGGATCTGAATACACTGGTACGCGAGGTGCGCTGCGAGACCTACCGGCGTCGCCGGGCTGAGAGCTGCCGGGTGTCCTGGCTTAAGCCCAACCTGGCCTGGGCCATGGACGACTGCCAGAAGGCCGCCGCTGCCGGCGATGGTAATCTCCACCTTCACAATGTCTCGGACTTGAGTTCGCGCTACAAACTGCCGCCGATCACTGGCCGTCATCTGGCCTGCGGCGAGGAGGTGGCCGGGCACATGGATCACTTGTTCAACCGGTTCGGCCGGCCGCTTTTCATCAAGCGGGACAATGGCGGCAACCTCAACCACACGGCGGTCAATGATGTTCTGGCCGAGGCCCTGGTAATCCCGATCAACAACCCGGTCTATACGGCCTCCTACAACGGTGCCATCGAGCACACCCAGGGCGAGTTCAAGGCCTACATCCAGCGCTGGCAGTGGAAAGCCGAAACGCTCGAGCGGATGGCCTTGCTGTCGGAGACGGCTGCCCATGATCTGAATCATCAACCGCGGCGTTGCCTGCAGGGTCGCAACGCCTGCCGCGTGTACTTTGGAGACCGGCGCCTGCGTTACACCAGGCGCCAGAGGAAGAAGGCCTATCGCTGGATCCGCAACCTTGCCACCGAGATCAGCACCCGGGCGTCATTGAGGCAAATCACCCCGGTAGCGTGGCGGGTCGCGGCCAGGCAGTGGCTGGTCAAAAACGGATTGATCAAGATCCGGTTGGCTGGAAATGTGTCACCCAATTTTTTGGGCGAATTGTGTCAGAATTAGTGATGTCGCACAAGGGCATGACGTTTCTGAAGAACCGTGAAACCATCGAATTCAGATCCGATCCGACGGGCCAGGAAAAGGGACAATCGTAGAATACCCGCCAGACCCGTCAGGCCCAGAAAGGCACTTTGGAGGATGCTGAGCTTTTGGAGGCACTGGAACGTTACCGCTCGAAAGCGGCCAGTGAAAACGGTGTGATGCCATACGTGATTTTTCATGATCGGACCCTGAACGAGATTTCGGTGCTGAAACCGAAAACTATTGATGAACTGGATGGAATCCATGGCATCGGTGAAGCAAAACGCAGACGTTACGGCAAAGACATTGTCGATATTGTATTGAAGATGGAAGGCGGTCAGTCGGCACATGGCCCGGTCAACACTCGGATAAC
>JAWOJK010000235.1:0-2656 GCA_046481705.1 Desulfobacterales bacterium
TGGGCTCGGCCCGCGGGGCGGCCGAAGACCTGGGCAAGGCCGCCGCCATCTGGCGGCAAAAGGGCCAGGAATAGAGGAGAGCACTGTGATTCTTGAGAACACCCGCTTTGGCAGCGTCGCCATCGAACCCGAAAAGATCATCAGCATGCCCTGCGGCATGCCGGGGTTTCCCGGCAAGCGGCGCTACGTCGTTCTGGAGCGGCCGGAAACCTGGCCCTTTTTCTACTACCAGAGTGTCGATGACCCGCAGCTGGCCTTCGTGATTATGGACCCCTTTTTGTTTGAGGCGGATTATGCGGTCGATCTGGAGCGCTGCATCACGGAAATGGCGTGGGGGGGCGACGGTCCCGAGGACCTCAAGATGTATGTGATCGTCAATGCGGCCGACGGCGTGCCGGAGAAGATCACCGCCAACCTCATGGGGCCGTTGATCGTCAACCCCGCGCGGGGTGAGGCCCACCAGATGGTGCTGCACAAAAGTTCGTATTCCCACCGGCACCCGGTTTTTCGAAAATGCGCCGCGTAACGCCGGATGGAGCAAGCGAAAGCCGGTCGAAAATCCCGCCCGCCTAAATCTTCTGGTCGAACAGAATCCCCAGCATCTCTTCCATCTTGGCGGCCAGGTCCAGCACCTTCTCGGGCGGGAACTCGCGGATGACCTCCTCGGTTTCCCGGTCGATGACCTTGACCATGGTGCGGCCGGTGGCCTCGTGCAGGTCGAATTTCAGCGAGACGTTGTGCAGGCGGTTCATGTCCTGCTCGAGATCGGCCAGAAAGGCCGCGTCGATCTGCGCCCCGGGCGGCGCCGTTTCCTTCCGGGTCGGTTCCGTGCCTTTCACGGACGTTTCATCGGGGCGGTTTTCCGGGGAAGACCGTTTCACCGGAGATGGGGGCAGGCTGGGCGGCATTCCGGCCGCACCGCCGCCCGGCATCGGCATAATCTTTTGAGTGGTGAGTGTCTCGGCGATCATTTTTACACCTCGTTTTTTCAGCCCTCACAATTCGCAGCCCGACAGGCATTTCACCCGGGCTGCAGTTCTTCCCGGCCATATGTCCGCGCCAGTTTGCGGCGGTTGACGTTTCCCGCCAGCCGCGCCGCGGTTTTTTCCAGTTGGTTCTTGATCCCCAAGGTCACCTGATCCACCTGGGCTTTAAGCGACGCCAGGGGCGCCGCAAGAGCGGGGTCTTGGATGGCGCCCTGGCGCGCAAGTCGGGTCATGATCTCGCGCTGCCGGGTCAGCAGGCGCTCAAGGCAATCCGGATCATTTTTGTCCAGTGCGGCATGGACCCGCTCGGTGGCGGCCGCCAGCCGTTTCAGGAGAATGTCGTACGTGTCAGACGGCAAAGCTCAAGCGCTCCTCGGGGTGCAGGGTGGTCTCCGGGACGGGAGGCGGATTGCCCTCCGCCAGACTGCGGGCGGCCGCGGCAAACCCCTCCCGAATTTCCGCCAGGAGGTGCGCCACTTCATCCAATGCGGCTTCGTCGTTTTGCAGGTTGGCCTCCGTCAGGCGGTTGATCATGTATCCGTACAGACCGGAAAGGTTTTTGGCCAACTCACCGCCGCTCCTGCGGTCCAGGGCGGCGTCCAGCTCGGTGAGAATCGCCAGGACCTTGGAAATGTTTTCGCCTCTGACCTTGGGCATCTGCTGGTCAATCCCCATCCGGGCGATGTGGGTGAATTGCAGCGCCCCGTCATAGAGCATCAAGAGGAGCTGTTCCTTGGTTTCGGCGCTGGTGACCGCCGATTTTCGGTAGGCCTGGTAGCATGGTGTCATCGAATCGGTTCCTTGGGTGGCAATGGGTGAATCTTCCGGGTCCCGCAGCACGCGGGCCTATTTTTCGGCGATATACTTGTTGAGGTTCGCCAGCCCTTCCAATTGCTGGGTCAGGTAGTTGCCGGTGGCCTGGTACTCGCCGAGCAGCAGTTCCAGGGCATTGAACTGCGCCCGCAGCCGCTCCTCGGAGGCCAGCACGCGGGCCTCCTTGCGCTCGATCTGCTCGGTGATGTCGTTGATGCTGCGCTGGATGCCGTTCTGGCGGGAGGCGATCAGACCGTTTTGGCTGTCCAGGACCCGGTCCAGGGAGTCCACCAGGTGAACGGCAAACCCTTTGCCGGCGCCGGCCTCGTTCCGGGTGAAGAAGGCGACGGTCGCGTCGAAATTGTCGTTCAGCGCCGTGCTCAACTTGGCCGTGTCGAGCTCCAGACGGTTGTTGGAGAGCGTGATGCCGAAATCGGACAGGGAATTGACCCCTTCGATGCCCCCGACCGCGTAAGACATCAACTGGCGCACCTTGTTGCGCACCAGGTTCGTGGTACTGTCGCCGAAAAGGACGCCCGCCGCCCCGGTGGCCTGGTTGTAGCTCTGCAATTCGCCGATGGTGTCCATTAGCTGGTTGTAGCTGGCGACGAAATCATCGAAGGCCTTAAAAACCAGGGCGGCGGGGGGCCTTTTCGGCGACAGCACCACGAACCTGGTGCGCAACAAGGTGCGCCAGCTGATGTCTTACGCGGTCGGGGGCATCGAAGGGGGCAATTCCCTGTCCGATTTCGGCATCACGCTCTCCAACAACCGCCTGGAGCTCGACACGGCCAAGCTCAGCACGGCGCTGAACGACAATTTCGACGCGACTGTCGCCTTTTTCACCCGCGACGAGG
>JAWOJK010000265.1:0-15839 GCA_046481705.1 Desulfobacterales bacterium
CGCTGGTTAGCCACAAAGACAAAAACTCCTCCACCTCAAACTCAGGGCTCTAATCTCAAGAAAATGGCCAAAAATGACGAGATAAGAGGTATTTTTGAAGTCATGTTAATAGACGAGACTGCCCAATCTCTTGGTGTCACTCCACTGCTCAAAGAGGAAAGCGAAAGGAGCAGATCGCCGATAGCGAGCGCCGCCGGGCCGTGACCGAGGCCGAGCAAAAAACCCGTCAGGCAGCCGAGGCGCAGCTGGCTCAGCTCAAACAGCAGATGAACAAGGAAAAGGAAACGGCCGTAAAGCAGGCCGTCCAAAACGCCCTGGAGCAAGCGGCCAGCGCGGCGCCAGCCGAAGCGGTGCCCGGCAGCGAAGAAAATGCGGCCAAGGAGGAAACGTAATGTCTCAACAGACATCCGCCCACGGTAAAAGGCTCCTGTCCCCGTTCAACGTTGTGACCGGTTGCATTTTGCTTGTCGGACTGGTCCTGACGGCCATGCGGTTTCTGGGCGGCCTGGGGACCGTGACCAATTTGGACGACAACAACCCCTGGGGCGTCTGGATCGGTTTTGACCTGCTGTGCGGCGTGGCCTTAGCCGCCGGCGGGTATGTGACATCGGCCGCCTGCTACATCTTCGGCCTCAAGCGCTATCACTCGGCCGTGCGGCCGGCGATCCTGACGGCCTTTCTGGGGTATGCCCTGGTGGTCTTTGCCTTGCACTACGATGTGGGCCGTCCCTGGCGGTTGCCGTATCCGATCTTCGTCAGCCAGGGAACCACCAGCTTGCTGTTTGAGGTCGGTCTGTGCGTCTTCTTGTACCTGACCGTGCTGTTTATCGAGTACACCCCCGCCGCCCTGGAATGGCTCGGCTGGCGGCGGGCGCGCAACATCGTCGTTCGCATGACCCTGGTGCTCACCATTTTCGGAGTGGTGCTCTCCACCCTGCACCAATCCTCTCTGGGTGCGCTGTTTCTCATCGCGCCTTCCAAGCTGCACCCGTTGTGGTATTCGGGGTATCTGCCGGTCTACTTTTTCGTTTCGAGCCTCTTTGCCGGCATGTCCATGGTGATTTTCGAAGGCACCCTGGCCCACCGCTATCTGCATGACAAGATGGACCGGACCCATCTGGAGGAGAGCGAGGGGGTCGTCCTGGGATTCGGCAAGGCGGCGGCATTTGTCCTGGCCGGCTATTTTTTCATCAAGATCATCGGCATCGCCGTGGATGACAACTGGCATCACCTGGTCACCGGGTGGGGGGCCTGGTTTTTGGTGGAACTGATCGGCTTTGTGGCCCTGCCGGCCTTTGCCTATGCCCTGGGCGTCCGGGAGCGCAACCAGCGGTTGATCCGTGTGACCGCCATCTGGACAGTGATCGGCGTGATGCTCAACCGCCTGAACATCAGTCTGGTGGCCTTCAACTATCATCTGCCGTCCTCCCAGCGCTATGTCCCGAGTTGGATGGAGATCGCCACCAGCATCTTCATCGTCACGCTGGGCATCGTGATCTATCGGTTCATCACGACCCGAATGCCCATTTTGTATGAACATCCGGAGTACCGCACCGAACACTGAAACCCGAAGGGAGGCGTAATCTCGCCATGGCACCCGTATTTCACACGCTTCAGGAGTTCATGCTCCACACCAAAAACATCGTCTACCTGCTCATGGCGGCCGGGCTGATCGGGCTGCCTTTGTTCTGGTGGTTTTTAACCGAACGCGACGAAGATCAGCGGACTTACTGACACCACACGGGTCAACCCGTTGGATGCCGCAGTCGTTACCGTGGAGGTCATGCATGCACGAATTTCTTGCCGGTCCCATGTTGATTCTGTCCCTGTGCGTTTTTTTCGTCGGGCTGCTGGTCCGCGCGATCTGGTATGTTCGGGGCCTTCACTGGCAGATGGACCGGGTGGCCTATGGCATGTACCCGGGACCCGGCATCAAGGGCGCAGCGCGCTCCATCGGGTTTTGGCTGCTGCCCTTCGGCACTTACGGTTGGCGGGCCCAGCCGTTCATGACGGTGGCCTTTTTTCTCCTGCATTTGGGGGCCGTGCTGATCCCGCTGTTTTTGCTGGGGCACACCCTGGTGCTCAAGGCCGCAACGGGCATCGCGCTGCCGGCCATGCCCGCCCGCATCGCCGATTTTCTGTCCTGGGCGGCCGTGATCGGTATCGCCATGCTCGCCCTGCGGCGCATCGCCCTGCCGGAAGTCCGGATCCTGACATCGGCCTATGATTACTTCATCCTGCTGGTGACGGCCGCGCCCTTCATCACCGGCCTTGTGGCCCGGTATCACGCGGGGGACTATGCCTTTTGGCTTTCCCTGCACATGCTCTTTGGCGAGGTCCTGTTGATCCTGGCGCCGTTTACCAAGCTTTCCCACATCATCCTGTTTTTCATGTCCCGCGCCCAACTCGGCATGGACTACGGCATCAAGCGCGGCGGGATAAACGGCAAGGGAATGGCCTGGTAACGGCCCCCCGGCAGGCGACGGCAAGCAAAGGAGAGATCACCCATGCCCGAAGGCACGTTTTGCAACCGAACCCCCATCCAGACCGAGAAGGCGCTGAAGCATCTGCTCGAGGATACGGGGGGCAAGACCTACTACCAGGAGATGAAAGCCCTGGAGGTGAATCGGGACCTGTTGTGGGGCACCATCCAAAAGACCCTCAAAAGCCGCCTGCGCACCTGGCTCGACATCTGCGCGCACTGCGGGATGTGCGCCGACAGCTGCTTTTTTTACCGCATCAGCAAGCGGGATCCCCGGCAGGTGCCGGCCTACAAGATCCAATCCACGCTGGGGGAGATCGTGCGCCGCAAGGGCAACGTGGACAACGCGTTCATGCACATGGCCATGGAAACGGCCTGGGCCAAGTGCACCTGCTGCAACCGCTGCGGCCTGTACTGCCCCCACGGCATCGACATGGGGGTGATGTTCGGCTACCTGCGCGGACTGCTGTATCAGCAGGGGTTCGTCCCCTGGGAGCTGAAGATCGGCGCCGGCATGCACCGGGTCTACCGCGCCCAGATGGATGTCACGGACAAGGATTTCGTGGAGACCTTCGAGTGGATGGTGGAAGAGTACGAAGAGGACTATCCGGGATTGACCGTGCCTGTGGACAAGCAGGCAGCCGATATCCTCTACACGGTCAATGCCCGGGAGGTGAAACACTACCCGGAGGATTTGGCCGAAGCCGCGATTTTGTTTCACCTGGCCGGCGAGGATTGGACCGTTCCCAGTTCGGGCTGGGAGCAAACCAGCCTGGCGATGTTCGCCGGCGACTGGGAGGCGTGCAAGCTGCAGGTGCAAAGTGTTTACGACGCCATGGAGCGGCTCAAGCCCAAACGCATGGTGGGCACCGAGTGCGGCCACGCCCACAGGGCCACGGTGGTGGAAGGCCCTTACTGGGCGGGTCGCCGGGACGGACGCCCGCCGGTGCGCTCGATCCATTACGTGGAGTGGCTGGCCGAAGCCCTGCGCACCGGCAAGCTCCGGATCGACCCCGAAAAACGCATCCGGGTGCCTGTGACGATTCAGGATTCGTGCAATTACATCCGCAACCACGGTTTGAAGGAAATCACGCGGGAAATCATCAGCCATATCGTGGCGCCGGGTTACTTCCGGGAGATGTCCCCCAACCGGGAACACAACTACTGCTGCGGCGGCGGCGGCGGGTTCAACGGGATCGGCTTGTATCGCCCCCAGCGCAACCAGGCGCTGATCACCAAGCGTGACCAACTGCTGGCCACCGGCGCCGAGATGGTGATCGCCCCCTGTCACAATTGCTGGGATGCCATCCGGGACTTGGTGGAGGAGTTCCATGTGCCCATCAAGTGGTCGTTTTTAAAGCCGCTGCTCATCAAAATGGTCCAGGTCCCGGAACATCTTCGGCCCGAAAACAGCTAAACCCGCCTCGGCGCCCGACGGCGGGAAAGGGGTGAACCATGTTTCAACAGATACTTTTCGCCACATCGGCCACGCCCGCGTGCGATCCGGCGGCGCGCGTCGCTTTCAACCTGGCACGGCGCTACGGCGGCCGACTTGCGCTGCTGCATGTGCTGGGCGTGCCGACCCGCGGTTTCAGCCAGGAGGTGGTCGATATTCGCACGGGCCAAAAGGTGCAGGCCGACGAAGATTACCTCGCCTGTGTCCGGGAGGAGATCACCCAGTACTATGCCAAGCAGATGGAAAGCGTGCCGGGTGCCGCCATCGACATCCGGCTCGGCTATCCCCATCGGGAGATCCTGCGAAAGGCGCGCGATGAGAGGCCGGACCTGATCGTCATGGGCGGCACCACCGAGGACCCCTCCAGCTCGGCTTACAAAAAGGTCATGGTGGGTTCGACGTTTCACCGGGTCGCCAAGGCGGCGTTTTGCCCGGTGCTGGCGGTGGGGCGCCCGGCGGCATCGTTCTGGGGCGGCGGTTTTTCCAATATCGTGTTTGCCACCGACTTTTCAAAAGCCGCCAACGCGGCGTTTGATTTTTGCCTCGAGGTGGCCGGGTCCCTGGATGGCGAACTGCACCTCTTTCATGCCCTGGATATCGGCACGCCCCAGACCGGCGTGCTGATCGACCAGGACGCCATCGAAAAACGGCTGCGCGAAGCCCGGCAGCGCATTCGCGGACTCTACGTGCCGCGCATGGGCGAATTCAAGAAATACAGCATCGAGGTCTGGGAGGGGATTCCCTATATCGAAATCGTCAAGTTCGCCCGGGAAAAGCAGGCCGATCTCATTATCATGGCCCATCAGAGCCAGGCACTGGACGCCGAAAACGCCAAGCTCGGCAGCAACATGGAGCAGGTCATCGTCCGCGCCAGCTGTCCGGTGCTCAGCGTAAGCCGGCCGCCCAAGGCGCAGTGAGGCCGATCGGGCGCCAAGACCATCGTGCCCGCAATCGACGTATGGAAGGAATGAAACATGGGACACAAAATACTGGTGGTGGATGACGATCCCAACGTGGTGGATTACCTCACGACCCTCTTCGAGGACCACGGCTACCAAACCTGTCATGCGCCGGACGCCCAGACCGGTCTGGAGATGGCGCGCCGCGAAAAACCCGATCTGATCACCCTGGATCTGGAGATGCCAGGCGAATGGGGGCCGCGCTTTTACCGCAAAATGAGCCAGGATCCCGAAATCAAGAACACCCCGGTGATCGTCATCAGCGGCATGTCCGGCAACGAATACGCCATCGGCAAGGCGGTGGCCACGCTCACCAAGCCTTTCGACCGGGAGCAGCTGCTTAAAATCGTGCGCGACACCCTGATGTGATGCAAGCCAAGATCCGAACCGATAGCGCCGATATCCGAAATAGCGGGCCAAGCCAATGACGATAACCCTGCTTATCATCGACTCGGACACCTCGCTTGCCGAGGCGCTGGCCACGTATCTGGCGCGGCAACAGTTTGCCGTGGATATCGCCGGATGCGAGGCCGACGCCGAAGGCTTGTTTGGAATACACGCACACCAGGTCGTCCTGGCCGACCCCATTTTCGCCGGGCGCGTGAAAGGCATAGCGCTGCTGCGGCGTTTCAAGGCCGATCAGCCGCTGACCCAACTGATCGTTTTTACCGCGGAAGAACTTTTAGCCCCGTTCATGGAGCAACTCGGTTCCGATGCTCTGGGATTTTTGAGCAAACCGGTCAACGGCCTGGCGCTGGATCATATGCTGCGGCAGGCCAGGGAGTGGATTTCCCTCAAATCCAAACTAGACCGCTACACGGCGCGGCTCGATGACCTGCATACGGCTCAGGTTTCCTACCAGCAGCTTTTCGACGAGGTGCCGTGCTACATTTCGGTGCAGGACCGCCGGTTTCGCATCACCGCCGCCAACCGGTTGTTCAAGAAGGATTTTGGCACGCAGGTGGGGGCCTTTTGCTACGAGGTTTACAAGCATCGTTCCACCCAGTGCCCCAACTGCCCGGTGGCCGACACCTTCAAGGACGGCAAGCCCCATCAGACCGAAGAGATCGTCACCTCCAGGTCCGGACGTCAATACAACGTGCTGACCTGGACGGCCCCGATCCGCGACGAACAGGGCAATATCACCCAGGTGATGGAGATGTCCACCAACATCACCCAGATCCGCAAGCTACAGGACCACCTGGTTTCCTTAGGCCTGATGCTCGGTTCCATGTCCCATGGGGTCAAGGGCATGCTCACCGCGCTCGACGGCGGGATTTACCAGCTCGAGACCGGCTTGAAGCGCCAGGACCCCGACCGGATTCAGCACGCCTTCGATCAGATTCGTCAAATGACCGACCGCATCCGCAAGATGGTGCTGGAGATCCTGTACTATGCCAAAAGCCGCGAATTGCAGTACCGGGAGGTGGACGCCCATCGTCTGGCGCGCACGGTGGTGGCCACCGTCTATCCGGTGGCCGAGCGTCAGCGGGTTTCTTTAAAAACCGATATCGACCCGGCTCTCGGGACGTGCGAAGCCGACGCGAACTGGCTGCAGGCGGCGCTGGTCAATTTCCTCGAAAACGCCGTGGAGGCCTGCATTCACAACCAGAGCCAATCCGATCATGAGGTCTGGTTTCAGGCCCGGCCCGACGGCCCGGACCGGATCTGCTTTGAAGTGATCGACAACGGCATGGGCATGGATCGCGAGACCCAGGAAAAGATGTTTACGCTCTTTTTTTCCTCCAAGGGCTCAAAGGGCACGGGGCTGGGAATGTTCATCGCCAACCATGTGATCACCCAGCACGGGGGGAGCATCCGGGTGACGTCATCGCCCGGTCAAGGCTCGCGCTTTCTGATTCTCCTGCCCCGGCATCGTCCGGACAAGCACCCGGCATCGGAATTGCCGATGCATGAGGTGCCCCCCCGCAACCCCGAACCCGACCAGTTGCACATCGATCCGCCCGCAGGACCCCTCGGTTCCCCTCCCTGTGCGCACGGTGACGACAGCCCTTGATAAACCGGATTCGTGCTGGAACCATAAGCCACCGCGATGCCTATGCGCGCGCATCCACCGCCTCAATGCATTCCCCCATCAGCGAGACCTTTGTCATGCGCCTGACAACCAAAAGCCGATACGGCACCCGAATGCTTCTGGACATGGCCATTCACGGCAACAAGGGTCCCGTGCCGTTGGGCGATATCGCCAAAAGACAAAATATATCGCTGAAGTATTTAGAAAAATTGATTCCCAAGCTCAAGAAGGCCGGAATAGTCCACAGCCAGCGGGGACCGTTCGGGGGGCATCAGCTGGCCAAGCCACCGGAAGAGATCCGCATCGGTGACATTGTCCGGGTGCTGGAGGGCAAAACGGCCATCACCGATTGCGCCGAGCGCGGCGACAAGCTCTGCGGCATCTGCAACCACGCCGGGGATTGCCTCTCACGGTGGGTCTGGATCGAGGCCAGCCAGGCCATGTTCGAGCGGCTGGACACCATCACTCTCGGCATGCTGATCCACCACAAAGAGGATCCTCCGGGCAGCGCGTAGGCCGATTGTCAGGGCCCTGCGGCTTTCCCGTCAACGGGGGGAAAACGAAACAGCTTCCTCAGCGTTCTTTGCATTTCGCGCGCAGCGGGCGGTGAATAGGCAGCGCGCCTCACTCTCCCGGGGCGGGCTTGAGCTTGAGGTTGACGTCGAGGAGCAGGGTGTATTTGGCCGGTTCGGGGCCGTCGGCGCCCTCGATGTCGAATGTCCGCAGGTCGATCTGGAAGGCGCTGCGCACCAGGAGACGCGGGCCGCCGTCCGCGCCGATAATCGGCTCGAATTCCGCAACGACCGAGAGCGGCACGCTTGTTCCCTTCAGGGTGAAAGTGCCGGTGACCGCCGCCGGCGTCAGCCGGCCGTAGGCAAGCGGTTGCCCGTCGCCGCTGACGGCCTCGATAGCGAAGCGCGCCCGGGGAAACGTCCTGGCGCCCAGCAGGGCGCTGCCGCGGACGGCCTCATCCAGCACCGGCTCGCCCAGGGTGACCGCACGGCGCGTGTCGACTTCGACAAACCCGGTGGTGCCGTCCACGGCAAGGGTTTCCGGCAGCGACAAGCGACCCGCGGCCGCTTTGACCTCGCCGGCATAGTTGTCGAGGGGCGCCGGAAACCGGAACTGGATCATCGGGGAGTCGTCGGGGCCGGGCCCTTCCAGGGTCCAGACGCGTGCCAGGGCGACGTCCGGGGTGTTGTCGGCGGCCGCCCGGGAAGGCGCCGCGGGCAGCGGGAAGCCGATCTGCTCCCAGCTCGCGCGCGGGAGCGTGTCTGCCACCGGATCGAAGGCGTCACCGCTCGCCGGGCTCCCGATCTGCCGTACCACGGCGGCTTCCATCACCGCGGCGGCCTGCTCGAAGAGCTTCCGGCGCTCCTTCCAGGGCCCGACCAGCGGGTCCTGCTTTTTTTCGAAGATCGGGGACTCGCAGTCAAACTGGGAATACAGCGCCAGGGAGAGGTAGAGTGTGCCGTCCGGGGCCAACCAGGGGTAGAAGTCCATGTAAAACCCCCGGTCGGCGCGCCCCAGGTCCGCCGCGGGCTGGAATTGAAAGTGCGTCAAGCCGCGGCCGATGCTCTCCAGCGCCTCTTCCAGAAAGGTCTCGTGGCGGTAGCCCGCCGGTTGCGTGCCGGTGACCGCCGAAACCTTCAACGGCGCCCAAACCCGGCTGCGGCCGTTTGGCCAGACGGGCACCCGCTCCCGGCGGTTGGGTGCCTCCCCCTGGGGGACGAAACGGGAGGTGCGCATGAAGTTGCGGATGCGGCCCGGCGTGGTCGTGCGCCCCTGATAAATTGAGCGGCCGCGGTGGTTTTGATACACGATCAAGGGGGTGACGGCGACTTCCGCGGGGGCTCCGCTTCCGGCCGCGACAACGTGCAGCGGCACTCCCAGGTCGGATGCGACCTCGCGAATGGCGGGCAGCTGTTCGCTTTGAAACACCCGATCCACCTCGGAGAGGCCGGGCTGAACGAACACGATCAACTGTTCTGCTTCAGGCGCCGCACCAAATGCCGGCGCGCCGAGGAGCACCGGCAGCAAGGCGCCTGCGGATAGTAAGGCCTTAAACGGTTTGGCGACTTTGGAAAAATTGCTCATTCTGCTTTCTTTTGTTGCAGGATAGCTTCGACGCTGACCGTCAAGTCCACCTCGTCACTGACCCCCTCGAGCATGAAGTCCATCCCCCAGTCACTGCGCTTGATGCTAAATTCGGTTTCGAAACCCCGCCGGAACTTTCCCCAGGGGTCCTTGCCGGCTCCGGTTTGACGGGCGGCGACGGTCACCGGCCGTGTCTGGCCGAGCAGGGTCAGGTCGCCGGTGATCTCAAAGCTGTCCGCAGCCAGTTTTTTGACCGCGGTACTCTTGAAGGTGATGGTGGCGAATTTTTCGACGTTGAAGAAGTCCGCGCTGCGCAGGTGCTCGTCGCGCTTGTCGACATCCGTGTCAATGTCCTGGGCGTTTACCTGCATGGCGATGGAGCGGATCGTCGCATTGGCGTCGTCCCATTGCAGTTCACCGCTGGCCCCGTTGAAACGCCCGTAGGAATACCCGATATCGAGGTGTTTGACCTTGAACAGAACGTAGGTGTGCGCGGTATCCACTTGATAGGTTTCAGCGGCGGAAGCGGGGATTGCAGCCGCCGCCATCAGGGCGGCGGCAAGCACGGCGATCATTCGGGTGACGAACGGCTGGATCTGCATGGCGGCCTCCTTACTTTTGGGTGATGAAAAGGCGTCGTCTCAAGCGCGACGGAGAGCGCACAGCGCTGGGTGCGGCCGGCCTGGCGAGCGCATCGGGGAATAATCGGCAGCCTTGGGGGGTGGCCCCGCCGGGCGAGCCGAGGTGGATCTGCATTTAAAATGGCCCGTGGCGGGAAGAGCCCTGGCAGGCGGTCAAAAGCCCCCACGGCCGGAAGAACTCCCGCGGCAGGTGCGCGGCCGCCGTGAGCTTGCCCGCGATACCGACCAACCGACATCAACCTAATGGCCGTAGCGGGCTTGTCAAGTCGTTTGAAACGACCTTTGGCGCGAATCTTTCGGCTTCTTTTCTGGCAACCGGATAGCGCGTGATGGACCAGACGCCGATAACATTTTTACCCACCGCACTCATAAGCGACCTTCTGCCTTGGCCCGCTTTAATCCTAAATCCGATCCATTTGGCCGATGTGACTTGACAGTTTGAAGGTCCCTGGAATACAAAAAACCAAGGTCGATGGACCGGTAAAAGTCCAAAACCAGACGGTATAGAAAAAAGCGCCAAGTCACGGCGCGCAAATCCCCAGGACAACCCCATGCGGCCCCAGGCAAGAGGTGCCTGCCGGGCGCAATCGGTATCGCAGGGATCGCCTGCTCACCCCGAGGAGAAAAACCCCATGGAATTCGTCGATTTTCAGAACACCCATGCCATGCTCAGCGCAACTGTCGATCGCCACCCGGACCGCCCCGCCTACCGCTGGTTCACCGGACCGGGCGTCACCGCCGCGGTCACCTGGGGGGAATTCTACGACCAGGTCCGTCGGGTGTCCAAGGCTCTGATGGCACTGGGGGTCGCGCCGGGCGACAAAGTCAACATCGTCAGCTATTCCTGCTATCGTTGGGTGCTGACCGACATGGGGATCACCTGCGCCGGCGGCGTCACCGTCGGCATCTACCAGTCCAGCCTGCCCCAAGATTGCCGCTACATCATCGACCATTCAGATGCCGTGATCGTATTTGCCGAAGACAACCGGCAGTTGGACAAGCTCTTCGAAATCCGGCCCCATATCCGGAACGTCCGCAAAGTGGTGCTTTTCAGCGGGCAGGTCCCGGACGACGACTGGGTGATCAGTTTCGAAGACTTCCTGGCCCTGGACCGGGATATTCTGGATGCGGACTTCGAACAACGCGCCCACTCGACTGGCCCCCAGGACCCGGCCGGCATCGTTTACACGTCCGGCACCACCGGCGTTCCCAAGGGGGCCGTATTGACCCACGACAACATCACCTTCACGGCCCAGTCGGTCAAAGGCAGCACCCGCATCGAAGACGGCGACGAGGTATTTCTCTTTCTGCCCCTGGCCCATATTTTCGCCCGCACCTGCGTATACGCCACCCTCCTGATGGGCTGCGCGACGACCTTCACCCGCAGCATGGAAACCGTGGTGGCGGACATGCAGGCCACCCGCCCGCATTGGTTTGCCAGCGTGCCGCGAATCTACGAAAAGGTCTACTCCAAGGTCATCAGCGGGGCGGAGGCCAAGGGCGGCGCCGCCTTGAAGATCTTCAATTGGGCGCGTGGGGTGGGCGAACAGGTCAGCGACCTCAAGGTCGCCAAAAAGCCGGTGCCGCTCTTCCTAAAGCTCCAATATGCCCTTGCCACCAAACTTGTCTTCGGCAAGGTCCAGGCGGCCTTGGGCGGGCGGGTGCGCTGGTGCATCAGCGGGGCCGCCCCCCTCAACCCGGAGATCGGCCGCTTTTTCCATGCCGCGGGAATTCTCGTTTTGGAGGGCATCGGGATGACCGAAAACACCTCGTTTTCGCATCTCAACCGCTGCGACAATTACCGCTTCGGCTGGGTCGGCCAGCCCGGCCCGGGGATTGCACATAAAACCGCGGAAGACGGCGAGTTGATGATCCGCGGCCGCAACGTGATGCGAGAATACTACAAGATGCCCGAGGAGACCGCCGCGACCATCACTCCCGATGGGTGGTTGTTGACCGGCGACATCGGCGAAATCGACAGCGAGGGGTTCCTGCGGATCACCGGCCGCAAAAAGGAGCTGATCATCACCGCCGGCGGCAAGAATATCGCACCGGCCGCCATCGAAGGGGCCATCGCGACCTCCAAGTACATCAACCAGGTTTGCGTCATCGGCGACCGGCGCAAATTCCTGTCCGCCCTGGTTACCCTGGACGAGGAAAACCTCCGGGCCTGGGCCGCAGCCGAGGGCATCGGCTTCCGCGACATGCAGGACCTGATCGCCAACCCCAAGGTCGAAGCCCTGATCGAAGCCGAGGTTGCCACCAAAAACCGGCAGTTCGCCAGCTATGAATCCGTCAAAAAGGTAACCATCGTTCCCGAGTTCACCATCGAAAACGGCTTGTTGACCCCCACATTAAAGCTCAAAAAAAACCTGGCGTCCCACCAGTACGCAGAAATCATCGACGCCATGTATCCCCGGGATTGAACAGCACCGGGCCGGAGAACCCTCGCCGCTTCTCTGGCCCATGGAAATCCCGCCCGCCCGGGCCAATGATCAACACGACTTGCTTGAATCACAATTCAAGGATTGAGGAACCGGTAGAAGTCAAAATCCAGACGGTTACGAAAAAAGCGCCAAGTTACGGCGCGCAAACATCGAGGTCGCTGCGGCGTACTTAACGAACGCCGCAGCGACCTCCAGATGCAGTGCAACGCAGAAATTGAACTTTTTGCGGAATCGTCAAGGATTGACCTCGCCTTCCCGTCGAAGGCCTGCATTCAGCAGCCCACAGCTTCTCCGTCGTTGTTCCGCCGTCTCAGGGCCCCGGCAAAAAACAATTCCACATCTTGCTTGTCTTTTTGCCCGTCACCGGCGTTTCATCCGTCGGCACATATCTCGATATGCGCCGACGGATGTGCTTGGGTGACGAACCAAAATCCGGCGCCATCTTGTGGGATTATTTGTTGCCGCGACCCTGAACAGATCAGCCGACCCCCAGCAGGAAACCCACAGGTCGCGCAGAACAGTCCCGCCACCAGGGGGTAAAAGGGAAAGCATGCGGTCGTAAATGCCGGTGGCCGGCGAGACGGGGTAGCCGGCGGAAAAACGGCAGCCGGCCGGCAGCGCGCCCCAGGCAATGGCGTCATTAGCGTCGCAAAGACTCTGTCCCGTGGCAATCGCCTGTGGCGGCTTGACGTCATGACGTTATCAGCCCCTTTTTATCGATTTCTCACACATGACTAAATCCCCGCACCGCGAAGGTCGATCAGATAAAGAATCGTACTGGGCCGAATAAAAGCGGCCACGGTGGTGATCAGGTTGATTGCGCGTCACGTGACGCGAAGCCGACCGAACAAACAGGGTCCGTTTCCGAAGGGTTTCTCGCGCTTGCCTGGTCCCGAAGCAAGAACCCTCGGCGGCAAATGAACCCACAATTTTGAGGGCAAGGGGTCAATCATGTTTCAAACCAAAAAAGCGCCTTTGAAAACCAAGCTGCTGGGGCTGGGCATCGTGATGACAGCCGTGCCGTTGCTCGCGATCTATGCGGTTGTGCACTTCCAGAACACCCGGGTGTTGGATGTGGCCCAGCAGGAAAGCAGAAAGCTGGCCTACGCGGACCTCGACCACATTGCCCAGGGCATTTACGGCATGTGCCTGTCGCAGCAAGAGCTTCTGCAGCAAAAGCTCCAAAATGACGCGTCCGTCGCCAAGGCGACCTTGGCCGCCAAAGGCGCAATCGCCTTCGAGGAGGAGCGAATCGACTGGGAAGCGACAAACCAGTTCACCAAATCCACCACACGGGTTTCCCTGCCCAAAATGCTCGTGGGCTCGCAGTGGCTCGGTCAGAATGTCGATTCCGGCCGGCCTTCACCCATCGTCGATGAGGTGCAACGCCTCGTGGGGGGCACATCCACGATTTTCCAGCGGATGAACGCGACGGGCGACATGCTCCGGGTCTCCACCAACGTGAAGACGGCGGACGGCAAACGTGCCATCGGAACCTTCATTCCCGCGGTCAATCCCGATGGGCAGCCCAACCCGGTGGTGTCGGCCCTGCTGAGCGGCACGCCCCACATTGGTCGGGCCCACGTCGTTAACGAATGGTATTTAACCGCGCACATTCCCCTTCGCGACGAAAAACAACAGGTCGTGGGCGCCTTGTATGTGGGCGTTCCCCAGGAGAGCGTCAAGAGCCTGCGCAAGCAGATCATGGCGACGACAGTCGGCACCACCGGCTATGTTTACGTGCTCGACACGCAAGGCCATTACGTAATTTCCATGGACGGCAAACGCGACGGCGAAAACATCTGGGACGCGAAGGATGCGGATGGCAGGCTCTTCATCCAGGAGATAGTCAACAAAGCCATCCGCCTCGAACCTGGGCAAATCGCCGAGGCCACATACCCCTGGAAAAATGAAGGCGACCAGGCCGCCCGCGTCAAAATCGCGCGGATTATGCACTTCGAACCCTGGGACTGGGTGATCGGGGTCGGCTCCTACGAGGAGGAGTTCCGTCAAGCCGAGCAGCTCATTTCGGAGGTGACGGCACGCAACCGCGCAGTGTTTCTGTCGATCACGGGCGCCTCGCTGCTGCTGACAATCATTCTCTGGATGCTGATCGCCCGAAATATCGCCGGTTCACTCAACCGCATCGCGGCAAATCTGACCGCCGGTGCCGAGCAGACGGCCGCGGCGGCCGGCGAGGTTTCGGCGGCCAGCCAGTCGCTGGCCGAGGGCGCGAGCCAACAGGCCGCCAGCCTGGAGGAGATTTCGTCGAGCGTTGAAGAGATGGCCGCGATGACCAAGCAAAACGCCGACAACGCGGACGATGCCAGGGCCCTTGCCGCCACCGCCCAAACCAGCGCCGACAAGGGCGCCGAGGCCATGGGCCGCATGAACGGCGCGATTCAGGACATTAAAAGATCCTCCGACGAGACCGGCAAGATCGTCAAAACCATCGACGAGATCGCGTTCCAAACCAACCTGCTGGCGTTGAACGCCGCGGTGGAGGCCGCCCGTGCCGGTGAGGCGGGCAAGGGCTTCGCCGTGGTGGCCGAAGAAGTCCGCAATCTCGCCCAGCGCTCTGCCCAGGCAGCCAAGGAAACGGCCAAGATGATAGCCGAATCGGTTCACAAGGCTGAAAACGGCGCCGTGCACAGCCAGGAAGTCGTTTCTCTATTGGAGGAAATCGCCGCCGGCAACCGTAAGGTCAACACCTTGATCGCCGAGATCGCCGCCGCAGGCCGCGAGCAGGCTCAGGGCCTCGAACAGATTTCCACCGCTGTCGGACAAATGGACCAGGTTACGCAATCCACTGCCGCCAGTGCCGAGGAGTCGGCCTCGGCCAGTGAGGAGTTGGCCGCCCAAGCCGATACCCTCAACGGCATGGTGAACGACCTGCTGGCGGTGGTGGGCGGAAGCTCGGCACCACGATCTGCCGCCGATCGCACCGATACGGACCGGGCCGCTGGCCGTCGACCCGCCCGAGGCCGAAGGCCTGACGCGGCGGTTCCCGGGTGGCGGTCAAGCGCCAAACCGGTCCCGGCGCCAAGACGTGGGGTAAAAGGCAAATCGGCCCCCGCGGCTATCGAATTCTGAGCCCGCCCCCCTGCGAGCGGCAGCCGTCCGCAGGGGGGCAATCGGCTGGGAGGCCCCCCCGGGTTTATGCCCTGCCCGGGGCCGGTTGGGATGCAAGCAGCGGCAAGCCGGTCGTCCAGCCGGAAACCGTCTCGCGCACCTTAATCCGCAACAGGATATCGGGGCTGCGCAACCACTCATGGGGCTCGCCAAAGGTGATGAGCGCCGCCCCGCCGCGTCCCACAGCCGGCTGTTCGAAGCGCGCCCCGGCTCCCTCGCGTCCATCCAGCAGCACCACCCAGCGGCCCTTGATCAGGGCCCGCCGGCCGGTCATCCGCATGTCGTAAATCGGCAGCATGACCACATAGTCTAGCCGGAAGGGCTCGTCGATCCGGCAGCGGTCCATGACCGCGAAGAGAAAGAACTGGGCGTCCGGGTGCTGGTTGCGGTCCCGGTCCTGCCAGGGACACGACCGGGGCAGCGTTCGCTTCAATCGGTGGGCTGGGGGCAATCGGGCTTTTTTGTCGGTGTCATGGGCTCAGATCAGTAGTGCCCGAACCTGCGGCCCCATCTCCGGCTTCATTATTTTCCACCGCCTGAGCCGCCTGAACCACCCGAGCCACCCGAGCCACCTGAGCCACCCGAGCTGC
>JAWOJK010000001.1:0-28733 GCA_046481705.1 Desulfobacterales bacterium
CCGTGACTTCCAGCCCGGAAAGGTCAAGCGGCTCGCCCACACCGTAAACAAGCTTGTCAGCCGGCTTTGTTATTGAAATTGATGTTATAGCAAGCCCTGGAGCGACGGTCTGCCGGTGGGTTTGATTTTCAGGGCCTGAACAGGCTGGCTGGTGGCGGGGGACTCTTTGATCTGATTTTGCATAGTGAACCGGATTCCATTGGGTGTTGGCCGTTAACATGCACAAGACCGTGTTCTTCGGGCCCCGTGCCGCCCCTGATTATCGTTTTTTCAGGTGTTCAAGGAGTTTCTTTGCACCCCCGCCGATAAGCATGACCCCGATCAGGTAGAAGCAAAAGCGGATATATGAAAGAATGGAGGAAAAATGCTCGATTTGGGCGATTTGCGGCATGACCTGCGGGATGCGGATGAAAACGCCGATGCCGGCTGCGATCAAAAGAACACCCCAAATAATTTGAACGTTGCGTTTGCTTCCTTTCATTCAACACCCTTATGCTCAGCGGGAGCCACTATAATAATCGACAGCGATCCTGAAAAAATAAACCCAATTCCACGGTTTCACCAAAAAAGCGCGCTGCTTCCCCCGGCCGACCCGCGGTCACCGCAGATCGCCCTGAAAGTATGCCTTTAGACTTGATCGGACCCTTGGTCCTCAGGGTCGGCCGCAAACGAGCGCCCCTCCCGGATCCGAACCGCCACGGGAACCCCGAGACTCTCTTCCAGCCGGGTGCCGACGGTACGGATCACGCGCTGCAGTTCCTTGATCTCATCTGAAAACAGGGTGTCGTCAATCCCGATCCAGACTTCCAGCCAGTGACGGGTGTCCTGGACCCTGCGAAAAAAACGGCAGTGCTGCGGCAGTCGTCCTAAAGCCGCCTGGACCGTGGCGCGCACCTGGTCCGGCGAGACCTTGACCCCGCGGATGCTCAACATCTCATCGGTGCGCTCGGCCAGCCATTCGATGCGACGCAGGGTCACGCCACAGGCGCAGCCATCCGGAATAAAGCGCGCACGATCGCCGGTCCGGAAACGGATCAGCGGAAAGGCTCGCGTCGTCAGGGTCGTCAGGACGAGTTCGCCGGTTTCACCTTCCGGCAGGACATCTCCGCTGAGGGGGTCGACGATTTCAGGCAGAAAATGGTCTTCGTTGACGTGCAGCCCCGCATGCCGGCTGCATTCGAACCCGATCGCCGGGCCCGGGACCTCGCTGAGGCCGTAGTGCTGCCAGGTTTCAACGTGCAGCCGGTCTTCCAACTCCGACCGCAGCCCGGGCGCCATGGGCTCGCCCACCAGGATCAGACGCTTCAACCCCAGCACCATCGGCTGCACCCCTGTATTGTGGAGGTACATCGCCAGCTGTCCGGCCGAGGCCGGCGTGGTGATGAGAACCGAGGTCTTGTAATCACGCAGCACCATGACCTGCTTTTCCAAGGAAAGCGGGGTATAGGGAATCACGCTGGCGCCGACGGCCTCGGCCCCCTCCTTGTAGTCCCGACCCCAGTTGGAGAGTCCGGGATCCAGGGTGATCTGGAGAATGTCGATCGGGCTGACGCCGCCGGCTTCCAGGGCGCGGGCGACGATTTCCCGCCAGACCTGAAGATCCTGGCGGGTATAGCCGCTGACAGCCGGTTTGAGGGTGGTGCCCGAGGCCGTGTGGATGCGGACGATGTCGCGCAGCGGTACCGCAAACAATCCGTAGGGGTAGTGTTCCCCCAGATCCCGGCGGTGGGTGAAGCCGATGCGCTTGAGATCCTCGAGGCGCTCGATTTCGGCGGGGTCGAAACCCGCGGCCTCGAAGCGCTGCTGGTGAAAATGAACGCTGCGCAAAGCCCGGTTGAGGGTGCTCTGCAGCCGTTCCAGTTGAAACTGCCGGCGTTCTTGTGGGTCCATGCGGATCACGGGGTTCATCTCCCTTCGTCGAAATCCCGGTAGTCTTTGCCCAGGTAGGCCCGCTTGACCTCATCGTCGGCCAGCAGGTCGGCCGCCCGGCCCTGGAGCACAACGCGGCCGGTTTCCAGCACGTACCCCCGATCGGCGATCTTAAGCGCCGCCTGGGCGTTTTGTTCCACCAGCAAAATCGTGAGGCCCTCACGGCGCAGGTTGGCCAGGGTCTCCAAAATCCGGGCAACCACCAGCGGTGCAAGGCCCATGGAGGGCTCGTCCAAAACCAAGAGGCGCGGCCGGGCCATCAACGCCCGCCCGATGGCCAGCATCTGCTGCTCCCCGCCTGAAAGGGTGCCGGCGAGCTGTTGCGCCCTTTCCCGGAGGACCGGAAACAGCTGGCTCACCGTTTCCAGGTCTTGCTCAACCGCCTGTCGTGCGCCCCGCCGCAGCCGGGTGTAGGCGCCCAGCATCAGGTTGTCCTGAATGGTCAGCGGCGGAAAGATCTGACGGCCCTCGGGCACCAGGCTGATTCCCTCCTTGACCACCGCGGGCGGGTCGAAACCCCGCAGCGAAACACCTTTGAAGAGGATCTCGCCGTCCCAGTGGTCCATCAATCCGCAGATCGCCTGCAGAAGGGTGCTTTTGCCCGAACCATTGGTGCCGATCAGGGTGACCAGCTCTCCCTGGCCGATATGCAGGCTGACCCCTTTGAGGGCCATTATTTTGCCGTAATAGCATTTGAGGTTGCGAATACGAAGCATAATGCGCTCGAAAAGAGTAGGATTCAGACGGTCTGGTCAGCGATGCGCTCAGGCGGCGTAAAAACCCGAGATGCGAGGCGATCGCATGCTGGGTGCGTGAGAAATCGAGACAGCCTCCGGTCCTGACGACCGCCTGGGCTGGCTGCCGCGCCCTGATGGTTATTCGGTCTGAACGCCGAGATAGGCGGCAATCACCGCCGGGTCCGACTGAATTTCGCGCGGACGGCCTTCTGCGATCAGGCGACCCTGGTCCAGCACCGCAATACGGTCGGAAATCTCCATGGTCAGGCTCATATCATGTTCCACGAGCAGCTGCGTGACGCCCTCGGCCTTGATCCGCAGCAGGAGCGTGGCCAGTTCACGGGTTTCGACCGCATTCAGCCCGGCGGCCGGTTCGTCCAGGAGCAGCAGCCGGGGCTCGGCCGCCAACGCCCGCGCGATCTCCAGCAGCCGCTGCCAGCCGAACGGCAGGTCGCCGCTGCGGCCATGGGCCACGGCCCCAAGCCCGACGAAGTCCAGCAGCGCCAAGGCGCGCTCGTAAATTCTTTGCTCTTCGCGGCGCATCCCGGGGGTTCGCCACAGGGCGCCCCAGAAGCCGCAGCGCGACCGCACATGCTGACCCACCATCACGTTTTCCAGCGCGCTCATGCTTTCGAAGAGCTCAACATTCTGGAAGGTCCGGGTAATCCCCAGCCGGACCAACTCGGTGCTGGAACGACCGCCGGTGTCGCTGCCGTCATAGCGGATCGTGCCCTGGTCCGGGGGGTAGAAGCCGGATATCACGTTGAACAGGGTGGTCTTGCCGGCCCCGTTGGGCCCGATCAACCCCTGGATGGTGGCCGGTGCAACCTCAAAGCCGACATCCGTCAGGGCTTTGACCCCGCCGAAGGTCTTGCTGACCGAGAGGACCTGCAGCAGGGGCGCACCTTCACCTCGAATTTTTACGGCTGCGTTCATAGGCGTCGAGAATTCCCCGGGTCAAGCCCTGGGGCAGCAGAATCATCACAAGCATCAGAATCAACCCGTAGACCACCATTTCGAAATCCGAGAAGGCGTGCAGCCACTCGGGCAGCAGCGTCAAGAGCGAGGCCCCCAGCAGGGCCCCCCAGACGCTGGCCATCCCGCCGATCACCACCATGGTCACCAAACGCACCGAAACCAGGAAGTTAAACGAGTCGGGGCTGATAAAGTTGACCAGATGGGCATAGAAAAAACCGCCCAACGCCGCCAGGATCGCACTGAAAATGAAGACCTGCAGCTTGAGCCGCTGGGTGTCGACCCCCACGGCCCGGGCGGCGTGCTCGCTGTCGTGAATCGAGCGCAGGGCGCGCCCCACCCGTGAGCGTATCAGCCGGTGGGTGAGAATGAAACTCAGCAGAACCGTCCCCCAGACCAGATAAAAATATGCCCGGTCGTCGGTGAAGGCAATCGGCCCGAGCTGCAGCGGCGGGATGCCGATAAACCCCGAGGCCCCGCCGGTGACGTCGGTCCACTCCCGCAGGAAAATGTGAACGATCATGCCGAAGCCCAAGGTTCCCATGCCAAGGTAATAGCCGGAGAGCTTGAGGGTCGGAAGCCCCACCACCAGCGCCACCAAAGCGGCGATCGCCAGGGCGCAGGGCAGCGCCAGCCCCGGGGAAAGACCCCAGGTGGCGGTGAGGATGGCCGTGGTGTAGGCACCGATACCGTAAAAAGCGGCATGCCCGAGGGATATCTGGCCGGCGTAGCCCATCAGCAGATTGAGCCCCAGGGCCAGCAGGGTATTGATCCCGATAAAGGTCAGGACCTGGAAATAGTAGGCGTTTTGCACCAGGCCGCCGGTAACGCCCACCACGGCAAGGAAGACAAGGTAGGCCCAGTTGCGTCGAAGGTAACGGCCGGCCATGGACACCCTAAAACCTCTGCACCTTGCGGGCGCCGAGCAGCCCCGCCGGGCGAATGTAGAGAATCAGCAGCAACAGCACAAAGGCGATGGCGTCCTTGAGGGAGGACGACAGGAACCCGACCCCCAGGGCCTCCAGCACGCCCAGCAAAAAGCCCCCGAGCACCCCGCCCCACAGGCTGCCGAGTCCCCCCAGCATGGCCGCGCAGAATCCTTTGAGGCCGAGAAGCGTACCCATGTCGTAGCTGCACATGGTGACCGGGGCAATGATGATGCCGGCCACCGCGCCCATGGCCGCGCTCAGGACAAAGGCCAGCTGAACCATCCGTCCGGTGGGGATTCCCACCAGCCAGGCCGCCCGCCTGCTGATCGCGCAGGCCAGCATGGCCTTGCCGGTCAGGGAACGCTTGAAAAAGAGATGCAGGCCCGCGACTGCCCCCAGAACAATCACCAGGATCCAAAGGCTCTGGGGCAGCAGTTTGGCGCCGGCGAGCGTAAACGGCGGGTGCGCTGAGAACGGGGCGACGCTGTAAGCGTCTTTACCCCAGCCGAGCATCCCCGCCCCACGCAGGAAAATGGAGGCACCGACCGTGATGATCACCAGCACGATGGGTTCCGGGCGTTTCACCGTTCGAATGGCGAAGCGCTCGAACAGGAAGCCGACGCAGCTCACCCCAACGGTGGTCAACAGGAACGCCAGGGCCAGGGGCAGCTGCAGACCGCTGTATAGGGTGACCATCCCCAAGGCCCCCAGCATGACAAATTCCCCGTGGGCAAAATTGATCAGCTCGGTGGCGTTGAAAAGCACGGCGAAGCCGACGGCAATGACGGCGTAGATCGCACCGTTGGTGATCCCGGAAAAAAGGTACTGCAAGAGTTCCTGCATGAGCCCTTCCTGGTGCAGCGGTCCTTCCGGAAGCACCCGGGTCCCGCGCTTTGCGGGCCGGGTGCCCCCCGGAGACCGGTTTCAGACCGTGATCAATCCTGAATCAGTTCCCACTTGCCGTCCTTGATCCGCACCATCACGAAGGCATCGGCGCCCAGGCCGTTGTGATCGCTGGGGGAAAAATTGAACACCCCCGACACTCCGACGTGGCCGGTGATCTGCTCGAGGTTGGCCCGCACCTTTTCCGGGTCGCCGTCCGTGCCGACCAGGGCCTTGGCCAGGATCTGCATGGCGTCATAGGCATAGCCGCCAAAACCGGATACCGGCATCTGGAAACGGCTTTCGAACTCAGCAATGTAGGTTTCCAGAACTGTTTTCTGTGGATCGTCGGCGGGCAGCAAACCGGCCACCAGAATTTTACCGGTGGGCAGAAAAATGCCTTCGGCGGCGCTTCCGGCCAGTTCGATGAATTTGGGGGACGCGACCCCATGGCTCTGGTAAAGGGGCATTTCAAGGCCGAGTTGGCCGAAGTTCTTGGCCACCACCGCCGGTCCGGGATTGGTTCCCCAGCAGACCACCGCATCGGGGTTGGCCTTGCGGATCTTGGTCAATTGGGCGGTCATGTCGGAGTCCTTGCCCCCGAATTTTTCCGCGGCGACCACCTGCAGCCCGAAGGCCGCGGCCTGCTCCTCCAACTGCTGCTTGCCGCTTTCCCCGAAGGCGTCGGCAACACTCAGCAGACCGACGGTCTTGAATCCGCTTTTCTGGATGTGGCCGTAGACTGTGGCCACCGCCATGACGTCGCTCTGGGCGGTTTTAAACACCCAGGGGGTGACCGGGTCGGTGATCTGGATCCCGGCGGCACAGCTGATCAGCGGCACCTTGGCATTGGCGGCCAGATCTTTGACCGCCAGGGTGGTGGGCGTCAGGCTCGGGCCGATGATGGCGATCACGCCGTCGCGGTTGATCAGCTTGCTGACGGCGTTGACCGCCCGCTGGGGATCGCCCTCGGTATCGTAGATCACGGCCTCCAGCATCCGGCCGTCAATTCCGCCGGTGCTGTTGATGGCGTCCACCACCATCTCCATGCTCTTTTTTTCGGGATCCCCCAGGAAAGAGGCCGGGCCGGTTACGGAAAAGACCCCGCCGATCTTGAGGGTCTCGGCCGCCTGCAAGGCCGGGCAGAAAACCAGAAGCCCTCCGATGACAAGGGCAATGACGGAAAAAAGACGGTTCCGGATGGATGGTGTTGCTGACATACGATCTCTCCTTTTCCTATAGTTGGTAAATACGGTCGTCATCGATCACGGTGACGCCGTTTTGGCGCAGCAGCGCGACCGCCTTCTCGATCTGGTCGAAACGAAAGATCATCACGGCGTTGTTGCCGCTTTGCTGAACAAAGGCGTACATGTACTCCACGTTGATCTGCCCCTCGTGCAGGAGCTGCAGAATCCGGTGCAGCCCACCGGGGCGGTCTTCGACCTCGGCTGCCACCACATCGGTTTTGCCGACGGTAAAGCCGTTGGCCTTGAGGGCCTCTTCGGCCTTGAGGGTGTTGTCGACGATCAGCCGCAATACCCCGAAATCAGCCGTGTCCGCCATGGCCAGGGCGCGGATGTTGACCCCGGCCTCGGACAGGGTGCGGGTGACCTCCGCGATCCGGCCGGACTTGTTTTCCAAAAAAACCGAAATCTGTTTAACCCACATGCGTCCTCCTTTCAGGGGCACCATTGGTCTGGGGGCCCGTCATAGCTTGCGGTTGTCGATCACCCGGATGGCCTTGCCTTCGCTGCGCGCGATGGCCTTGGGCTCCACCAGTTTCACCATGGCCGAAACCCCGAGGTACTCTTTGATGTTTTTGGAGATGCGGCGCTCCAGGTCCTGCAGGCGCTTGACCTCGTCGGAGAAGACGCGCTCGTCGACCTCCACCCGCACCGTCAGGGTGTCGAGGTTGCCCTCGCGGTCGACCACCAGCTGGTAATGGGGGGATAGGCCTTCCATTTCCATCAGGACGCTTTCGATCTGGGAGGGGAAGACGTTGACGCCGCGGATGATCAGCATGTCATCGGTCCGGCCGCTGACCTTGTCCATCCGGACCAGGGTGCGGCCGCAGATGCACGGTTCGGCGTGCAGGGCGCTGATATCCCGGGTGCGGTAGCGGATGACGGGGAAGGCCTCCTTGGTGACCGAGGTAAAGACCAACTCACCGGTATGACCGTAGGGCAGGACATCGCCGGTGGCGGGGTTGATGATTTCGGGAATGAAATGGTCCTCGAAAATATGGAGTCCTTTTTTGGCCTCATGGCACTCGATGGCGACCCCCGGACCGATCACCTCGCTCAGCCCGTAAATGTCCACTGCGACAAGTCCCAGCTTGCGTTCGATTTCATCCCGCATCTTCTCCGACCAGGGCTCGGCGCCAAAAATGCCGTACTTGAACTTGAGATCGCGAAAGGACACCCCCATTTCCTCGGCGACCTCGGCCAGGTGCAGCGCATAGGACGGGGTGGCGGTCAGAATCGTGGGCCCGAAATCCCTCATGATAACGATCTGGCGCTTGGTGTTGCCGCCGGAAACCGGTATCACCGATGCCCCCAGCTTCTCGGCGCCGTAGTGGACGCCCAATCCGCCGGTAAACAGCCCGTAGCCGTATGCATTGTGGATGATGTCGCCGCGGGTGGCGCCGCCGGCGGAGAGCGAGCGGGCCATGAGGGTCGCCCAGGTGCCGACGTCGCGGGCGGTGTAGCCGACCACCGTGGGTTGACCGGTGGTGCCGGAAGAGGCGTGAATACGAACGACGTTGTCCATGGGAACGGCAAACATGCCGAAGGGGTAGTTGTCCCGCAGATCCTGTTTGGTGGTGAACGGAACTTGGTGCAAATCCTTCAGCGATCGGATATCGCCAGGTTTGAGGCCCGCTTTTTCAAACTGTTTACGGTAAAAAGGCACCGTGGCATAGGCACGCTCGAGGGTCGCCTGAAGCCGTCGCAATTGAATCGATTCCAGGGCTTCCCGGGGCATGGTTTCAAATTCGATGTCGAAAATCATCCCGATTTCCCTCCTCCCAAAAAGAATAGAGAATAATTCAAAAAAATCCCGTAAAGATCAAATAAAAAAAGCTGCGGGGGTGGTCAGGTCACCCGCAGCTTTTGTAAAAAAAACCATGGGCGTCTGGTTTTGCCGTCCACCCATGGTTTTTTTAAGGTCGCTATGTACGGAACTCTCTACCTTGCTGGGCCATGGGCAGACCGCCTAAAGAGCAAGCCCCCAAAAAAGCCGAAAAAGACAAAGTAGTAAAAATACCGATTCATCGAAGATTCCGATTTGTTGATGGCAGCGATGGTTTCCGGGATAGCTAAAATAAATAAAAATCGCTGTCAAGTAAAAAGATCTAGTGGCTGAGGCGGCCCTTGAAAACGGGTTTGCGTTTTTCCAGGAATGCGGCCGTCCCTTCCTTGGCATCCTCGCTGGCCATGCAGAGCGCAAAAGCATCGAGCTCGATGCCGCAGCCGGTGGTCAGATCGGTGTGGATGCCGCTGTTGATCGCCTGCTTGGCGGCCCGCAGGGCGACTCTGCCCTTGGCGGCAATCGCCTTGGCGGTCTTGGATACCTCTTCCATCAAGGCCTCGGGTGCACAAACCTTATTGACCAGTCCGATCTCGGCGGCCTCGGCGGCGGGCACCATTTTCCCGGTGAAAATCATCTCCTTGGCCTTGTTGATGCCGACCAGGCGCGGCAGGCGCTGGGTGCCGCCGAAGCCCGGAATGATTCCCAGCGAAATTTCCGGCAGGCCGAACATGGCGTTTTCGGACGCATAGATAAAATCGCAGGCCAGGGCCATTTCACTGCCGCCGCCGAGGGCGTAGCCATTGACGGCGGCAATCACCGGAATCGCCAGCGCCTGGAGTTTGTTGAGCGTAGCCTGCCCCTGCCTGCCGAACAGTTTGGCCTGCAGCGGGTTGAAAGTCGCCAGTTCGGAGATGTCGGCGCCGGCCACGAAGGCTTTCTGACCGGCGCCGGTCAGTACCAGCACGCGAATCTCTTCGTCGGCTGCAATCGCATCCAGAGCGGCCGAAAGCTCCTTCAAGAGATCAGCGTTGAGCGCATTGAGCGCCTTGGGGCGGTTGAAGGTGATGGTGGCGATGCCTTCCTCGACGGTGTAAATGATGTTCTCGTAAGCCATTTAATCCTCCTGCGGTGGTCATTCTGAAGTGCCCTTAAGCGTGCCCCCGGTTTAGTCCATCAGCTATTCTTTGTCAAACCTTACTTTTCGCCGGTCGTCGCCCAGTAAATCGCCAACAGGATCAGACCGGCCCCCAGCATTTTGAGCCAGCTGAGGCCTTCCTGGAAAAGAAAATAGGCCAGGATCGTGCTGCCGATCGGTTCCCCCAGCAGACTGACGGCGATCAAGCCGGCGCTGAACCACTTCAGGGCCCAGTTGTAGCAGGTGTGCCCCACCAGCTGGGTGAAAAGCGCCATGGCCCAGAAGGCCCCCCACGTGCCACTGCTGAAACCGCGCACCGGCAGCCCCAGGGCCAGAACCGCCAGCCACAGAAAAACCGCGGCGCTCCCGTAGCAGATGAAGACATAGGCCAGCAGGGAGAGCCGCTGCCGCAGGCGCCGGCCGAGCAGCAGGTAGACCGCGGCACAGATGCTGCCGGCAAGCGCCAGGGCGTCACCCCAGAGGGCGCTGTCACCGCCGGCAAAGTCGTCCAGGCCGATGATCACCCCGCCGACCACGCTGAGCAGGATGCTGATCAGCGCCGCCCGCCGGATCGGCTCGCGGGCGATCAGGGGCGTCAGCAGTCCGACCCAGAGCGGGTTGGTGTTGACCAGCACCACGCTGTTGGCCACCGACGTGTAGTCGAGCGATGAGATCCAGGTGGCAAAATGCAGTGCCAGAAAAAACCCCGAGAGGATCGCCAGACCCCATTGGCCTGCAGGCAGGGCACGCAGTTCGCCGCGGCCCCGCCACCAGGCGAGGGGCGCCAGCACCAGGGTCGCCAGGCCCACCCGGTAGGCGGCGGTCACCAGCGCCGGGGCGTCGGCCAGGCGCGCAAAGATGGCGCCGGTGGAAACCGCCACGACACCTAAAAGGAGTGCCAGCAAGGGGGCAACGGCGGGGGACGGCGATTCCGGGGTGGGAGGGGGCATGGGGTTTGGGCTCGCTGGGGTGCAGGGCGCAGGCTGACCTGGGGCCGTTAAAAGCTGACGTGGACCACGGAGGGTCCCGGCCAAAAACAATTTCCGATCCTGTTGGGCTTTGGGGGTCCTTCGACCGTTTTTTCAATCACCGGCGCCTCTCCGGACAGCTGCCGGTGAACGAGCCTTACGGATAAACCCAGAAGCAGGGCACTCTCCTGGTACATTTTTTTAGCACGACCCTAATTGGCTGGCGGCTGCTCCACTTTTTTGAGTTTTTTGAGTAATTCACGGGCGTTTTCGATATCTTGGGCGGCCTTCTGGTGTTCGGGGTTTAGCGCCAGGGTTTGCTCCCACTCCTCGATCGCCTTTGCCAGGTCCTCGTTGACAAAGTGGGTGACACCCTTGCGGTAGTGGGTCTCGGCGTCCTTTTCCAGCTGTTGGCGGATGACGGCCACAAAAGCATCGGAGTCCTGATAGCCGGGGCTTGCTTTTTTAAACGCTCGGAGGGCATCGCGATAGCGCTGCTCGAGATGCAGGCGTTTGCCGTTTTGGTAGTGGGCCTGATCGGCGAGACTGCGGGCGGCGCTGTTGGCCGGTTCCTGCTGGAGAACTTTGTCCATGAGGGCCGCGGCCGTTTCATACTGCCCGTCCGCCAGCAGCCTGCTGGCGTTTTCCAACTCCTGATCGATATTGACGTTGGGAGGGGTGAGTTTTTCGCTGATTTTCGGCAGGCGCAGAACGGTGCCGGGTGTCGGTTTGGCCGTGGGGGCGACTCCCAGCAGGGTGGTGATCAACAGCCCCATTTGGGGGTCCCGGTATAGTTTTTCGGCGATCGCAGGAAATGTGTCGCCGGCGGCCACCACGTGGGAAATATAACGCTCAGCGTGGATGCGATTTTTAAGGTAGTCAAGGGCATCCTGGTGGTCGGGGTTTTGGTGCAAGGCGATCAGGAATTCGGTTTGGGCCTCTTTGCGACGGCCTTCACCAAAAAGAACAACCCCTTTTTCAAAGTGCTTCTGGGATTCCCGCTCGATTGTAATCCTGAGGCTCTCGATGCGGCCGGTTACCTCCTTGTCCTGCGGGTTGAGTCTGGACGCCACCCGCCAGAAAAAGAGCGCCAGTTGGAGGTCGCCGTTTTTTTCGTACTCCAGGGCGCGGGCATGAAACGGGATCGGCGCTGAAACCGCTGCAGGGGATGCGCTGGGGGGGGGCGTGGGACCCCCTGCAACGGGTGCTTTGCGAAAGAGCGGTGACAGATCCGCACAGCCCGTCAGGAGCACCAGAAGGCACAAGATCAGGTGGGCAAGGCGCGGATTCATTCCAGTTTGCTTTCGGCAAATACCGTGAGGTGCTGTTTGAACTCATTCAGGGTGGTGCTGCCGGTTATCAGGGCGCGCTGAATGCGGAAGCTGCCGACGAAAAACGGGTTGCTGCCGGCTTTGCGGGTAAATCCGGCGCGATAGCCGTATTTTTTGAGAAATGCGATCACCAGGTCGCTGGTCTTGCCGTGCGGATAGGCCAGGAACCGGGATTTTTGGCCCGTATTTTTTTCGATGGTCCTTTTGGAAACCAGAAGCTCGGTCTCTAGGGTCTTGAGGTGGTCGGCAAAGGACTCCGAGGGTGAGGGGTGGGTTAGATCGCGGCCGGTTTTGGTGAAGGAGTGCACCGCGATACCCTGTAATGTCAGGGCCCTGATGTGCTCCCAGGTGAGTGCGTTTTTACGACCCACCGAATCGGTATCCACAAAAAGACCCGCCGGAAAGCGAAAGCGGCGCAGAATGGGTGCGACGATGTCGAAGATCTCCTGCCCGGTCCCGTCAACAGTGATGACCACCGCCCGTTGCGGCAGGGGCGCTTTGAAATCCATGAATTCCAGCAGGTGGTCGAGGGTGACGGGGTGGTAGCCCATGCTCTCGAGAAACCGCATCTGGTCTTCAAAGGCCGCGGCGCTGACCGGTTTACTGCCTTCCGGGCGGGCGGCGATCCATTCGTAAGCCAGAATCGGCACCACCTGGTAGCCGTTTTGGCGAAGTCCGCCGCGCCCCATGGGCTGCAAGGGAATGACAAGTGTCTGGTCCGGCAGGACGGTCTCGACTCCGTTGAACTGGGCGATCCACCACCCGTGCCCTGGGTCTCCGTAGTAGCGCGCCGCCAGGGATGCAAAGCTGTCCTGGGGCGTTGTGCGGATGAGGAGAAAATCTTCGCGCTCGCCGTTTAGCTGCGCAGGCGCAGCTGCCGATGCGGTCACGGCGGCGCTGACGACCGCCAAAAGGATCAGTATCCAGGGGGACTTAAACAGGCCTTTTGATCCTGGTTTCATATGAAACGACCGCTTTCCTGATACTTTTCAGCCGGTAGCAGGCCACTGCTTCGGAAACCCCCTTGATCTGGCGCGGGCCGAGGGGCTCCGCATCAACAAGGGCGCCCATCTTCTGGAAAACGGCCTGGCTGATGATGACCTCTCCAGGTCCGGCCAGGCCGTTCAAGCGGGACGCGGCGTTGACGCTGTCCCCGATCACCGTGTATTCCATTTTTTCCTGGGTGCCGATGTTGCCCGCTACGACTTCACCGGTATCGATGCTGATCCCGACCGCCCCCAAAAGCACGTTGCCGCCGCCGCTGGCCTTCTTCAGCTCGGCTTGAAGATCCAGAGCGGCCCCCAGGGCGCGCTCGAGGTGATTGCGGCGGTAAACGGGAACACCGAAAACCGCGAGCACGGCATCCCCGATGAATTTGTCGATATAGCCACCATAACGGATAATGACCCGCGTGGCAATTTCAAAATATTCGTTCAAGGCCTCCACCACCGCCTCGGGCTCACGGGCATTGGAGAAGGCCGTAAACCCACGGATGTCGGCAATCAAGGTCGTCGCCCGGTTGCGATGACCCTTGAGCCAGTTGCCTTCGGGGTTCGCCAGGATCATGTCGAGCACTTCGGCACCGACATATTTGCCGAAGGATTCCTGCATGCGTGACTTGCGCAGGAGCTCATTTCCCATCTGGTTAAAAGCGGTGGCCAGGTTCCCGAGTTCGTCGTTGCGGCCCAACTGAACCTTGTGGTGGTAGTTGCCCCTGCCGATTTCCTGCGTGGCGTAAACCAGCTTTTCGATCGGGTGCGAAAAACGAAGCCCCATCAGCAGGGCAACCAGGATGCCGACCAGGATGATGGTCAGGGTCAGTGAGATGACTGATTTTTTGTTTTGACGGATCAGCTCATTGATGAAGTCGATGGAAACCCCGACATGCACTTCCCCCAGCAGTTTGTCCTGGAAGCGCACGGGGTGCGCCAGATTCAGGACCTGGCGCCCGGTTGGCAGCCGGGTGGTGAAATAGGTCATCTCGCCTTCACGGATTTCGGGGCTCAAGGGGGCGGATTTCTGATGGATTTTTCCGATCTGGTTGTGGTCCGTATGGGCTTTGATTATCTGGTCCTGATCGACAATGATGGCGTAAACCAGCCCTTCCACGGCCGTGGTGTTCTTGATCAGGGTGTTGAGCTGCAGGATGTTGTCTTCCAGAAGCGGAATACGCGCGTTGGCGGCAAAGTAATTGAGGCTGACCATTCCGATTTTTTTGGACTGGTCGTAGAGTTGATCTTTCTGGCGGCTGAGAATGAAGAAATTCAGGACAAAGGTGGTCAACACCGTGATGGCAATGATGACCGCTGAGAACTGAAGCCAGATGGGAATTCGCGGTGCCGGCAGACGCTCGACAAAGGTGCCCCGCTTTTTGCTTACGAGGTCCTTGATGTCGTCGGATAGAGAGGTTACCTCGAGGTGGTAGTGCGCGTTGATGGCCCGCACGATCTCGGCTTCGCCGACATAGCCCAGCTCCGCCAGAATCATCCCCAGGGAAACCGCCTGGCCCTGTTCCGCGAGGGTCTCCCGCTGCACCCTGACGGCGGTCGCAAGCTGCTCGTCGGTGACGAGGTTCTTCGTCTTCAAGACCTGGCCGATGATCATGTAGTCATTGCTGGATTTGACGAAGAGCTCTCGAATTTTGGCAAGCAAAGAGGGCATGGCGGCTCACACCGTCGACGGAGCGGACGGCTGGATAGAGGGTCGTGATCAGCCGGGGGCACCCGATGGCTGCGGCTGCCCTCGGAAGGCCGTAGGGGTGGTTTCCCGGATGTAGCGCCGGATGCCCTGGACAATGCCGTCGCAGAGGTGCTCCTGGTAGGCCGGGTTGGTCAGCCGCTTGCATTCCCTGGGGTTGCTGATAAAGGAAGTCTCCACGAGAATCGCCGGCATCTGCGCCCCCAGCAGAACGTAGAAGGGCGCCTGCTTGACCCCCTTGCTCTTGACCTGCGGGTAACGTTTTCCGAGGTAGCCTGTCAGATCGTTTTGCACGTAGCCTGCCAGGCGGCTGGATTCGTTGATCTTGGCATTCTGCATCAGGTCGTTCAGGATGCTCTGCAGGTCGCTGATGTTTTTGGTGGATGTCGCGTTTTCGCGGGCGGCCACCAGAATGGCTTCATCGTCGGTGGCGAGGTTTAGAAAGTAGGTTTCAACCCCGTAGGCATTGCGGTCGCGGTGCGCGTTGGTGTGAATCGAGATGAACAGGTCCGCGTTTTTCGTGTTGGCGATGGCCGTGCGCTCCTCCAAGGTCAAGTATTTGTCCGTGGAGCGGGTCATGATCACCTCGCAGTTCAACTCCTCGCGCAATTTTTGGGCCAGCTTCTTACCGACCGCCAGTACGATATCTTTCTCGTAGACCCCTTTCAGATACCCCGGGGCCCCGTAGTCCTTGCCGCCGTGGCCGGGATCGATGATGATCCGTCGAACCCCCAAGGCCAGCTGTTTGGCAAGGGCGCCGGCGGGGATCGGCGTGCTGCCGCCGGGAGTTGCGAGCTGAACCGGGGAGGGACTGCCGTCGGCGTCCCCCCAGACATCGATCACAATGCGGTAGGGGTTTCGCAGTGAAAAGATCTTGTAGCGATCAAAGGATTTGATGTCCACCACGACCCGCACCGCTTCAGCGGTGTACTGACCCGCCCGGACGTTGTTGAGGAGGTTGTCGTTGATGGGTAAGGTCTTTTGCAGGCCACCCCCCAGGCGGCTGTGGTCCAGATCGATGTAGAGCCGCTGGGGTTTTTTGAGGGCCGGGTCTTTTTTCAAAAGGTGATGCTGAAACGCCGTTTCCCGGCTGACGTCGATCACCACCCGGGTGTAGCGATTGTTGCTCCAGTAGCGCAGGTTTTCCACCCGGGCCTGACCAGTGGCGGCGCTGCGGGTTTCGGAAGGCGCCGGGGCGGGAGCAGCGGCCTGGGCGATCAAGCGCCCGATGGTATCCCCCTGCCCCTCGGCTTTGCGCGAACCTTCGGCCGGCGCTGCGGCGGCCTTCGGTTTTTCAAGGGTTTCGAGCTGCACCCGGGCCTTTCGGGCGTACTGACTTTTGGGGTAGCGCTTGAGGATCCGGTGGAAAATGTCCGCAGCCTCCTTGAGATCAGCCTCTCGGAAGGAATGCCTGTGGAGTTCCCGGTAAAGGGTGCCGGACATGAAGAGCCCGGCCGCAGCCCAGGGCCCGTCGGGCTCCAATCGATAGACCGCCTCGAATTTTTGGATGCAGTTCAACCAGGGGCGCCGATACTTTTGCTTTTCCGGGGCCTGCCGCAGTTCCCGGTAGGTCTTTTCGGCCTGGATGTACCTCTCCCGGGCGTCGGCCGCATCGACTGTTTTCGGCCCGGATAGGCTCAGGACGCACAAAAACGTCAACAGACCCAGAGCCGCTGCGGCCAGTCGACCCACGAATCGGCTGGATCCGGTGCTGCGCCAGGCTTCGGTCCTACAGGCGGTTGCGGGCGGATCCTGGTGTGCGGGTATGGTTGCCGTCATATCGTTAGTTCAGCGCCTCTCGGGCTCTGTCCTTGAGTTCGCTCAAACAGTTGAGTGCCTCCAGGGGGGTCATGCGCGCGATGTCCAGGGCCTGCAGGCGCTCGACGATCGCCTGCTCAGGCTTCTGGAAAAGGCTCAACTGCACCGGACCCGTCGGCTTTGGGGTGCCGGTGGGGTCAGCCATGGCCCGACCATAGAGGCTGTCTTCGTTGTTTTCAATCTTAAAGAGTATTTTTTTGGCCCGTCGGATCACCGGCTCGGGAATGCCGGCCAAACGGGCGACCTGGATGCCGTAGCTGCGGTTGGTGCCGCCTTCAACCAGTTTGCGCAGGAAAATGATTTCGTCGTTCCACTCTTTGACGGCGATATTGAAATTTTTCACCCGGGTTTTGCTTTGGGCTAGGTCGGTCAGTTCATGGTAGTGGGTGGCAAAAAGGGTCTTGACGCCGCGGCCGTGGGCGTCGTGCAGGTACTCGGCAACCGCCCATGCAATGCTGAGACCGTCAAAGGTGCTGGTGCCGCGTCCGATTTCATCCATGATGACCAGGCTGCGCGGGGTGGCGTTGTTGAGAATATTAGCGGTTTCCTGCATTTCCACCATGAAGGTGCTCTGCCCCTGGGAAAGATTGTCCAGGGCGCCCACCCGGGTGAAGATCCGGTCTGTCAGCGCCAGCGACGCCCGCCGCGCGGGGACGAAAGCGCCCATCTGCGCAAGGACCACCGTCAGCGCCACCTGGCGCAGGATCGTCGATTTGCCGGCCATATTGGGGCCGGTAATCACCAGAATCTGGTTTTGCTGGTCGTCCAGCCGGATGGAGTTGGGCACAAAGCGCTCCGCGGCGATCATTTTTTCAATTACCGGGTGCCGCCCGTCCGTGATTTCGATGATCCCCTCGGCATTGATTTCCGGCCGCACGCAGCCACCGTGGTCGGCCGCTTCGGCCAGCGCCAGGAGGCAGTCCAGCCGCGAAAGATGCTCGGCGGCCGCCAACAGGGCGTCGCGATGGCCCATCACCTCGGCCCGCAGATCGTTGAAAAGCCGGTATTCCAGGGTTGCCCGCTGGTCTTCGGCGCCCAGCACCCTGGCCTCGAACTCCTTCAGCGCGTCGGTGATGTAACGCTCGGCGTTGACCAGGGTCTGCTTGCGGACATAATGGGCGGGCACCTTTGCCGCGTGGGTTTTGGAAACCTCAATGTAATACCCGAAAACCTTGTTGTAACGGACTTTGAGGGAGGCGATGCCGGTCGCCTCGCGCTCCGCACTCTCCAGCCGGGCCAGCCAGCTTTTGCCGTCGCGGCTGATCTGAATCAGCTCATCCAACTCGGTGTTGAACCCTGCTTTGATGATGCCGCCCTCGGTGATCGTCGGCGGCGCATCTTCGCGAATGGCGCGCGCAATCAGGGCCGCAAGCGCCGTCAGGCAGCGGGTATCCTCGAGCCCCTGGAAAAGCCTGCTGTGCAAACCGGCGACGCCGGCGCGAATCGCCGGCAGGGTTTCCAGGGAGGTTTTGAGGGCCACCAGGTCCCGCGCGTTGGCCTGCCCCATGGCGATCTTGCTGCCCAGGCGCTCAAGATCGAAGACCGATTTGAGCTGCTCCCGCAGGTGGCCCCGCAGTGAGAGATCGCCCTTGGCCTCCGCCACGGCGTCCAGCCGGGCGGTGATGGCGGCGGCATCCGCCAGTGGGTAGCGCAGCCACTGTTTGAGCGCTCTGGCCCCCATGGCCGTCACCGTCTTGTCGATGACATTGAGCAGCGTTCCGGCGCGGCCCCCGCCGCGCATGTTGCGCAGCAGCTCCAGGTTCCGGCAGCTGATCTCATCGATCAACAGGTGATTGTCGAGCGCATAGGTTTCAATTCGCGCCAGGTGCGCGACATCCTGCTTCTGGGTTTCCCGCACGTAAAACAACACGGCGCCGGCAGCGCTGACAGCGGCCTTCTGGTCTTCACAGCCGAACCCTTCAAGGGAGAGGGTGTTGAACTGCGCCAGGAGCCTTTCGCGGCTTTTGCGGTAGTCAAAGGCGTTGCCATCCACGAAGGAGACCGCGACCTCGGGCAGGGCCGCCAGGAGCGCCGAAAACTCAGGGTCGCCGCGACGCTCCTCGGCAAGCAGGATTTCACTTGGGGCGACCCGCAGGATTTCCTCGCGGATGGTATCGGGTGCATGCGACTCAAACAGTCGAAAGGTGCCGGTGGAAATATCCAGGTACGCCACGCCGATGGCAGCCTGAAGACGGGCAACAGCCAGGATGAAATTGTTGGATTTATCGTCGAGAAAACTGTCGTCGACGATCATGCCGGGGGTGATCACCCGCACCACGTCCCTTTTGACCAGCCCCTTGGCCGTGGCCGGATCTTCGATCTGGTCACAGATGGCCACCTTGAACCCCTGCGCGATCAGGCGTACGATGTACCCCTGGGCTGCCCGGTAGGGAACGCCGCACATGGGAACCGGGACGTTTTCATTTTTGTTGCGAGAGGTCAGCGTGATCTCAAGGGCACCAGCGGCCACCTTGGCGTCCTCGAAAAACATCTCGTAGAAATCCCCCATACGGTAGAACAGGATGGCATCCGGGTACTGCTCCTTGATGGCGAGGTACTGCTGGATCATGGGGGTGGCTTTGGGTGCATTCATACCGTCTGACTCACCTGCGACCGGCATTTCCCCGGCGACGCGGCAGGCTGTTAAAAAACAACGGGCATCATCCGAAAAACAAGCACCTGGGGGCGTTGAGTTATCGGATCAGGCCCGATCACCGGTTGGCACAGGCGGGGAAACAAGGCCTGCGCCCGAAAGCCTTGCGCGCACGACGACCGCGCGGGTTCAGCGCCGCACGGCTTCAGCCCTGGGGGGATGCAGTGGCGGTTTGGGCGGGCTGCGCGCTGCTGGCGGCTTTGAGGGCTTCGTTTTGCCGGGTAAGCTCGGATATCTTCTGCACTTGCAAATCGACCGTCGTGCGGAGGTTCTTGATAGCCTTGTTGGCCCTGAAGCGTCCCGAAAGGCTCAAGAAATAAGAAAGCAGGATGCCGAGCAGAAAGCAGCCCGAAAAAATAATCGCATTGTTGAGTTTGGAGGTTTGGTACTGGAAGAAAAAGAGGTTCAGGCTGAGGTCCGGTTTTTCAAGAAAAAAGTGCTTGTTCTGGTATATCACCAACCCGATCAAGGTGAAAATCAGCACCCACACGAACACCTTAAAATTTTTCATTTAAAATCTCCCGATATCAAATTTTTAAATCAATGTCTTTAAAGTATGGCTTCAGGTTTTCACAGGTGGCCTGAAGGTGCTCGGGAATCACCCTGACATCGGCAAAAACCGTCAGGGCGTTGACGTCTCCGTACCAGCGGGGAACAATATGAAAATGCAGGTGGGCCTCCACGCCGGCACCAGCCACCTTGCCGAGGTTGAGCCCAACATTGAAACCGTCGGGGCGCATGACCCGCTTGATAACGCCGATGGACTGCTCCACGGTTTTGAGCAGGGCGGCCATTTCGCCGCCGCAGAGTTGGTCGAGCGCCGCTACGTGCCGGGTCGGGGCCACCAGCAGGTGCCCGTTGATGTAAGGAAACTTGTTCATCACGACCATGGTTTGCGGCCCTTTGAAGAGGGTCAGCGCATCATCGGGACCCATGGCATTGCAAAAGACACAGCCTTCCTCTTTTTCTCCCAGGATATACGTGATCCGCCAGGGAGCCCACATGGTTTTCATGGGAAACTCCAACCGCAAAAGGGTTTCGCACCGACCTTCAAGTCAAGAATCTCAAAGAATTTCGAATCTTTCCTATCTACTTTTTTTACCCTCAAAACTCAACCCTTTTTTCCGCAAAGGGGCACCACCTGCAGCTTTCCCCAGACACCCATACGCTCGCCGACGATGATCACGATGCCGTCAAGCCCTGTGATCGCCCTTCCGAAGTCGATGGCCGTTTGGATGTCCTTTGCCGTCTTGACGTGGTTTCCAATGGCGGTGGCGGCGGCATCGGCCAGGGCGCAGCAGGACGCCACCACGCAGACCGCATCCGCCGCCCCCAGACTGCGGGAATGCCCCACGGTCCCTGACGAGGTGCAGACCCCAAAGGGATCAGCGGCAGCCTCAAATTGCAGGCCGATGCGCATACTGAGCGGCGAGTTGCCGGCGTAAATGGCGATGGTCAGCGCCTCCCGGTTTTTGATGAAAACATCCCCGCCGTTTTCGACTACCACCTCGGCGCTCTGCGCCAGGAGACCCTCGCCCACCGCCGCGGCCACGGCCCCGGCAACGGCGGCCATCGGGCCGACCCGGGCCCGGGAGGCGGCCGCGCACATTCGCCTCACAATCGGCGGCGCCGGCCCGTCCAGCGGCCAGGGCGCCATGCTGGTGGCGAAACCGGGAAACTGCCGGATAAAGCTTTCCACCTGATGGCGGCAGCGCAGAACGGACTCCCGCGCCGCTGCCGCCAACGGGCGGTCGGCTTGGATAAACAGATCGGTTTCCTGCACCACCACCCGGAAAGCGGCCGGGAGTCTGCGGTTCAACCCCTGCCGGTAGGTCCTGACCTGGTGCATCAGATCACCCGGATTTCAGGGCGCAGCTCGGGGGGGCACTGTTGCAGGAAATACTGATCGGTCATCCCGGCGATAAAGTCGCGCACAATTTCCTCGGGCCGCTGCTGGGAAAGATATTCAGCGGACATGTCCTTTAAAAAGCGGGTGAAAATAACCGACTGCCGGTTTTCGCGCTGAAGATCGTCCAGAAAGCGTTCAAAAATCCGCTTGAAAAGGACCCGGATCGTTTCCAGGTGGCGTTTGATCTCGGGGTTGAGGTAGATATGCTGCAGGTTGAAGTCTTTCAGGCGCTTGAGGGCCTCGGAAATCGCTACGCTGAAGACGATCTGGTTGCGATCGTAGCTGTTGCGGATCACATCGGTCACCAGATTGTAGACGATCGTTCCGTTGGTTTTGCCGAGAAGCGTCGTGCTCTCCGCGGGAAGATCGCTGCGGCGGATCATGTTCAGGCGGATGGCATCTTCGATATCCCGGCCGATGTAGCTGATGGTGTCGGCCATGCGGACCACGCAGCCTTCCAGGGTCATGGGGATCAGCTCGGTAGCCGGCTCCCGGGTCTTGCGATCCATATCCTCCGCCAGGCGCGCGAAGGTTTTGGAGGGGTCCGGCTGGAGTTGACGGTCGTGGACCTCGCCGTCGTGGCAGAGGATCCCGTCAAGGGTCTGGAGACACAGGTTCCACCCCCGGCCCTTGCGCTCCACGCGGTCCAGGAACTGGATGCTCTGGATGTTGTGGTGAAAGTCGCCGATGCCGTGGCTGCGGCAAATGGCGGAGAGCACCCGCTCACCGTCATGCCCGAATGGGGCATGCCCGATATCGTGGCCTAAAGCGATGGCCTCGATCAGATCCTGGTTGAGACCCAGAAAACGGCCGATGGTGCGCGAAATCTTGGAGACCAGCTGCACGTGCAGCACGCGGTGGGTGATGTGATCGTTGCGGATCAGGTAGAACACCTGGGTCTTGTCAATGTAGCGGGTATAGGCCAGCGAGTGCAGGATGCGGTCCACGTCCAGTGAGAAGTTCTGCCGGTAGTCGTCTTTCAGGCGTTCTTCGGTCTGGCGCCGCAGGCCGCGGCAGCTGAGGGTCGCCCGGGGCGAGAGGACTTCGCTTTCCCGCCGGTCCATCTCCTCCCGGATGCGTTTCAAGCTGCGCGCCGGAAACGTCGGGTCAAATTTTTCCATCGTCGATCAGCCTCTCCATCAGCTGCAGGTAGTCGATGCCCGCCTGCCGGAACCCCTCTTTGCCGTATTTCATGTTGGCCTCCAGGAGAAAAAAGCGTCCGCGGCAGGCGCAGATGTCAATCCCGACATCGTTCCAGCCGCAGCGGCGGGCGGTTTCCAGCGCCAAATCGCGGGCCTCGGCCGGCACCGGCGCCAAGCTGATCGCGGCGCCGATGGCCACGTTGGATCGAAATTCCCCCGGTGCCGCGATCCGCCAGTAGGCGTGCACGATATCATCCCCGATGATCACCACCCGAATATCGCGATCACACGGCAGGTACTCCTGGATGTATGCGATTCGGGACGCCTGGCAGTATGCCGCCAGCTCATCGGGGTTGCGAATCAGGAAAACCCCCCTTCCCATCGCGGACCCTCGGGGAATCTTGGCGATAAAGGGGTAGGTGAACAGGGACGGGATTTTGGCCCGCCCCTGGCGACCAAAAAAAACGCGGGTGCGCGGGTGCGGCAGTTCGAGGAGATTGAAAAGGGCGGTCTGGCGGATCTTGTCCTGAACGAATTTGTAGGTGTGATAACTGGGAAAGGTGGCCTTGCCGACCGCATTGAAAAGATCCGCGTAAAAAGTCGATGGGTAGTAGATTTTGTCCGCGCGGCGAATCATCTCCGCCGCCTCCGGGGCATAGCCCGAAAAATCAGCCTGCACCCCGAGGGTCAGCACGTTGCGGCACCCTTTGAGGCGCCCCTCCAGGGCGATCACCTTGCGGCCGCTGCTGTTGGCTGCACCCATGGGCTCACCGGCGGCGGGCCGAGACCCCCGCGCTGCAGTCGATTTCGGGCAGATGCGGCCGGCAGGCGCCGCAGCCGCCCGAAATCGCGGGTTCTATTGAAATCGTTGCACGATTTTTTCCGCGACCGCTTCCAGTTCCCGGGTAAAGGGGGTTTCCGCGCCTTGGCTCAGCAGCGGTTTGCCCTCATCGCTGGCCTTGACCACCTGGGGCTCAAACGGCAGCGTGCCCAGAAACAAGACGCCCATCTCTGCGGCAGTGCGCCGGCCGCCGCCGCTTTTGAAGACTTCAATGGTTTTGCCGCAGCACGGGCACGCAAAAGGCCCCATGTTTTCGACCAGGCCCAACACTTCGAGGTTGACCGCTTTGCAGAAATTGATGGATTTGCGGACATCCGAAAGTGCCACGTCCTGGGGGGTCGTGACGATCAGCGCTTTGGCGCCGGGAACCGTCTGGGCCACGCTGAGGGGTTCGTCGCCGGTTCCGGGCGGAGAGTCGATCACCAAAAAATCCAGCTCACCCCATCGAACATCGCCGATAAACTGTCGGATCACGCCGGTTTTGGCCGGCCCCCGCCAGATGACGGGGTCATCACTGTTTTGCAGCAGCGACTGCATCGAAACCACTTTGAGGGTGTCGTTGAAAGCTTTCGGGATCGCAAAATGATCTTTGCCCACCTCCAGCAGGCCTTTTAGCCCCATGATGCCGGCAATACTGGGGCCGTGCAGGTCAACGTCCATCAAACCGACGCGAAAGCCCCTGCGGGACAGTGCCACGGCCAAGTTGGCGGCAATGCTGCTTTTGCCGACCCCGCCTTTGCCGCTCATGACCAACAATTTGTGCTTGATCTTGGCAAGCGAGCTTTCGATGATCTGGTCTTGAATCTTGGCGGCCGTGTTCTGACCGCCGCCTGAAGCGCAGCTTCCGCTTGAACAGCCGGAAGCGGCGTTTTCGTCAGTCGCCATTGGGAGATCTCCTTTCACAATCACCTTCACCGACTGGTTGAAAAAGACTTCTCACCCGGTCGAGGCTTCGCCGGGTGTGGGAGCCCGGCCAATAAATTCGCCCGCAGGATCTGCAGGTGTTGAAATTTTCATGGGTGGCCCAGACATAATCCGGAACCTTGTCCCGCACCTCTTCGCGCCCAATGGCCACAATCGCCTGGTTGCAGCGGATACAGCGCGAAAGCGGCCGGGTATCGGAGCGCTGGATACCCAGCGCGACGACCAGCTGCTGCAGCTGCCGGAAAGGGTCGTTGGCCGCGACGAAGTGCACCCGGGTGCCGGGTGGCGGCGGCCGCCCCCTTCGGGTCCGGGTCAACAGCATGCGCCCCGCCGCCTCACCGGTGGTTGCCGTTTGCGGGTCCCCGTCCCAGGTGGTATCAAACCCCAAAAGACGCAACCATTTGGCCAGCTTGCCCAGGGGGCGCTCGGCCTGGAAGCGAAACGGGGGCCCAGTCGGATGGTCGCGTGTCATGGCCGCACCCCCCTCCCTTAAAGGGTTCTGCTGGGGTGTCAGCGCTCCCGAGATTCTTCAGGCCCGGGTTGTGGGCGCCCCTCTTCCCCGGGGCTCAGGCGGAAAACCTCAGCGGTCAGCTCGGGGTTGACCCAGCAGCGTTCGATCTGCAGCCGGAAAACCGGTTGGGCGGCGTTGAAAACCGTCAGCGCGGATGGAAAAAGGTAACCGGACACATTGAGGCTTCCTGAAAAGTCCACCCCATACAGGAGCGTATCCCCGTTGTCAAACATCTCGATCCGTCGCACCCCCCCCTGCCCTGCGGGATCCAGATAAATTTTTTCGACCAGCCGCCCCTTGGAATCCTGCAGCCGCACCACCTCGGCTCCGCTGACCGGCTCTGGTTGCAGCACTGCGGTCTGGAAGGGCCTCAGGGGGATGCGGCCGCTCAATAGGAGGACGACCTCCTCGGTGCTGATAGCCACCGCCAGCAGCCGCCGCAGGGTGTCGTCGCTCGCGGACTTGCGGTAAAACCGCCCCTCGCTGTGGGCGTCGAGGTAAAACCAGGTGCCGTCGTTGGCCAGGGTGGCGATGGGAACACCGGAGATGTCCCGCAGCAGCAGTCTGAGCTTGTCCGGGCGTTTGCCGACCCAGGCGATCCGCGCGCGTTGGGCGCTGTTTTGCTGCCAGACCGAGAAGCTGCCCAGCCCCTTTACCGCCGAAAGCCCCGGGTTGCGGGCGTCGAGTTTGGCCAGGACTTCCCGTGCGGCCGCGGCGGCGGCGAGCTCCTCGACCGTCAGGGGTGTGGGCGGGCGGCGCTCCATCAGACCGCTGCAGGCCGTCAGGCAAGCCACCAGCCAGAGGGCCGCCCCGGCGGCTCTGAGGACAGGCCAAGCCGGCAGAAAAAAAACTCCAGGCATGCGAGACGCTTTGGGGGACGGATACAGGCAGCTCAGGGTGCGGCACCCCCGCTGAGGCTGCGTATCTTTTGCTCCAGGCCGGAGGGGTCCGAATCCTTTTTCTCAAGGGCGCGCCGGTAGTATTTCAAGGCATTCTGGGGATCGTTCAGTTTGAGGTAGGCATCCCCGAGGTGTTCCAGGATGACGGGGTCATCGGGCACCAGCCGCACGGCTTCCAGCAGAAAGTGCACCGCCTTGTCGTAAAGCCCTTGCTTGTAGTAGACCCATCCCAGACTGTCGGTGATGTAGCCGTCGTCGGGCTTGTGTTTCATGGCCGCCTGGACGAGCTGCTCGGCCTCGTCCAGATTGCGGCCGAGGTCGGCGAAGGTGTAACCCAAATAGTTGAGCGCGCCCGCATTCTCCGGTTCCAGCTCCAGAACGGTGCGCATGCTGGCAATCGAGTCCTCCTTGCGGTTCCACTTGTCGTAGACCACCCCCAACCGGAAATGGAGCCGGGCGTCACGGGGGGCGAGCGCGAGCCCCTCCTTCAGCACGCCCTCCGCCTTGGCGTATTCTTCCAGCTCTTCGTAAAAAGACCCGAGGTAGAGTCTAAAATCGGGGTTGTCCGGGGCGTTGCCGATTACCCCCTGAAGATAGGCGATCGCCCGGTCGATCTGGCCGGCCTCCTGGTAGTAGAAGGCCACGTGCACGGCCGCGTTTTGGTAAAAGCGGGAGTCGGGAGGGACCTTCAGAAAATGCGCCTGGGCGGCGTCCTTCTCGCCCATACCGTCGCGGGCCACGCCGGCAAGATAGCGCAAATCGGCGCTTTGAGGCGCACCGGAAAGCATCCCATCCACCAGGTTTGCGGCAGTCTGGTAGTTTTCGGTGTCGAGGTACAAGCTCACCAGTTGGCGGATGACCTCGTTATCGTCCAGGCTGCGTTTTCCCAGTCCGGCCAAGAGGCTGTCGGCGGCGGCGGTTTTGCCGCTGCCCCGATAGAAATCCGCCAATTCCAGGGACGCCCGCACACTTCCGGGGTTGCGCGCCAGGATCTCCCGGTAGGTCTTCAACACCTTGTCCTGCCGACCCTGGCGGCGGTAAATTGCGATCAGTTCAAAGCGCGGCTCCTCCAGATCCGGTTCTATTGCGAGGGTTCTGCGAAACGATTTTTCGGCCAGCTCGTCAAGGCCCTGACGGGCGTAAATTTGGCCCAGGAAGAAATGGCCGGCATAGGCTTCGGGAACCTCGCGGATAAGCCGGGAGTAGACGCGGTGGGCGTTTTTGAGGTCGTTCTGACCCATGTACAGGCTGCCCAGGGTCAGATAAATCTCCTGCCGCGCGGGATCGAGGGCCAGAGCCTGTTCATAGGCTTCGATGGCCGGCTGGAACTGTTCGAGGCGCTCCCGGATTTTTCCTAAAATGATGAGAAATTCGACATCCTGGGGCTGCTGGGCAAGGATCGCCTCAACCACCCCCAGGGCATTGTCGTAATCCTTCTTGCGCAAGTACAGGCCGGCCAGTTCGCGTTTCAGCACGAGGCTGGCGGGGTCCATTTCCAGGGCATGGTTGAACAGCGCGATGGCCTGGTCCGGGCGACCCTGCTTCACTTGGGCGAGCGCTTCAAGGTAGAGAAAATACTGGTTTGTAGGCCGCTCGGCCTCGGGCGGGTCGTCAGCCGGCGGCCGCGGGGGGGACGGGGAGACAGGCGCACAAGCGCTCAGAAACAGAAAGACCACACCAAGGGCGGCCAAAACGAACACACGGACTTTCATCACTGCCATTGTCCTGTTGGGTTGGTCCAAGATCAGGAAGCTGCCGCTCAGGGTCGCGGCAAGAAATAATTCCACAATATGGCTCCGGATTTTGGGTCGTCACCAAGGCACATCCGTCGGCGCATATCGAGATATGTGTCGGCGGATGTAACGCCGGGGACGGGCCAAAAGACAAGCAAGATGTGGAATTATTTTTTTCCGAGGCCCTCAGTCGGAGTCCACCTCTTCGGTGTAGGCCTCAAAATCAGGAATTTCGCGTTTGAAGAATTCTTTCATCTTTTTGATGATATTCTTTTCGACCTGACGCACGCGTTCGCGTGATATGCTATAGCGATCGCCAATTTCCTGGAGAGTGACGGGGCTGTCGGAAAAAATCCGCAGGTCGAAGATCTCCAGTTCGCGCGGGGTCATCTTTTTGCGAAACTCGGCGACCTTGGCGTGCAGCAGCCCCTCCATCTCCTTTTTGGCCATCTGGTCCTCGGCCGATTCGGCGGCGGTGCTGAGAAACTCGATCCGCTCGGTGTCCGAATCGTCCTTCAGGGGCGCATCGAGGGAAACATCCCAGGCATCCAGGCGCTGGTCCATCTCCACGATTTCCCGCTCGGACACCCCGAGCCGCTCTGAGAGCAGCTTGGGCTTGGGATCGAAGCCCTGGTCGATGAGCTTCTGTTTTTCCTTTTTGAGCTTGAAAAACAGCTTGCGCTGCCCCTGCGTGGTGCCGATCTTCACCAGCCGCCAATTGTCCATGATGAACTTGAGGATGTAGGCCTTGATCCAGAAGGAGGCATAGTAGGAAAACTTGACGTTCTTGTAGGGATCGAACTTCTTGACGGCCTGCATCAGGCCGATATTGCCTTCCTGGATGAGGTCCAGCAGGTTCTGCATCCATACCCGCTGGAATTCGAGGGCGATCTTGACCACCAGCCGCAGGTTGGCGGTCACCAGCATGTAGGCCGCTTCCTTGTCTTCGTCCTCGCGAACCCGGATCGCCAGTTCTCTTTCCTCATCACGGGTAAGCAGTTTGTAGCTGCTGATTTCGGTCAGGTAAAGCTGCAGCGGGTCAAATTTGACCAGGGCCTTGTCCGCACCCGCAGTCTTGGCTTTAGGCGCCGCCGCGGCAGGCTTTTTGGCGGCCTTCTTTTTGGCTGGGGCATCCGGTTTACCCAGACCGGGCGACGGCTTGGTTCTGGTTGCAACACTCATTGGACGGCATCCTTATGGTGACTGCCCCCATTGCGCGTCAGGTCCGGGTGAGGCTTTTTCCCTGTGGACAAGCAACACGACTCTATGGTAAGCAGCGTCTCGTTTATTTCTGCGCCTGTAGCTCAGTTGGATAGAGCAACGGACTTCTAATCCGTAGGCCGCAGCCGATGGGATATGAATTAGCTAACAATCGTGATAAAAGAATGCTGCATGATTTAATAGTTAATTTAAGAAATATGCTTAAGCTATATCGATCTGCATCAGGCATACAGGTATTAAATACTTTACCTTCAGATTCAGACTTTGTGGATATTTTAACAACGGAAAAAGATGTAGCTAATATTATTAGTCATTACGAATCAGATAGTTCCTCTAGCTATTCTCCTTCATTTATCGTTGGTATAATAAACAAAATTGAGTCATTTAATCAAAAATTCCAGTACAATTGTACTTGTCCAGAAGTTAATGGAGGTATGACATATTATGCAAGAGTAAACAGTAAAAAATC